>NZ_JBVYOL010000041.1:0-50164 GCF_056120505.1 Paenibacillus sp. sgz302164
TGTACATTGTCATTAAAAGTAAAATTGTGTCTGACTGCCTTACAGTAAAGGGAAAGTAGTGACGATTATGTACACATATTAAAATGCACATTTTTTTACTGATACAATCGATCCAAGTCCCGTAATGGCAAGGGCCTTTGCGAAGCCAAAGTCGATTACAAGAGGCCGTACTGTGCGATCACAGGTTTACCAAACAATGGAAGACATTGAGCCGCTGCTAATAGAATTGGTGATTGAAGTATGCCGAACAAGCAGGCGCCACAATAGCATGGGCCGCGTCGTAACAGTCGGCGTCGGAACGTTGACAAGAGGATTTTCGAGACAAATGACAATTCCGACGCCGACTTGTTTAGAGCATCATGTTGTTTCAGCTGCACGCGAATTGTTCAAGAAACATTGGAACGGTGATCCCATCACACACCTAGCCATTGACCTCTCACAATTGACCGATGATAGCACATATCAACTCGATCTATTTGAGGATATTGAAAGGAATCTTAGGCTTGCAAAAGCACAGGATAGTATTAAGGACAGATTCGGCAGTGCAGCCATACTTAGGGCTTCTTCTCTGCTCGAAACTGCGCAAGCCAAAGAAAGGGCAATCATGATTGGGGGACATTACGCGTGAGCAAATTACTTGATGGAAACGGTAGATGGAGTACGAAGTTCATGTCGCCAGAACATAGCGCTGCACTTCAGCAAAGACACCAACAGCACACTAAAACTTCAATGCCCACGAAAGAGGAGTTAGAAGCAATCCGGGATTTCATTTTATTGCCGATGTTACTTTCAATCGTTGAGAAGAATAAACAGGAAATAGATCGCAGCTCCTACTCCCTGAGAACAATCTTCGTTAAAGCAGCAAATATCATTCAAAACCACATAACAAACGATCTTTACGCAGTACGGAAGCTATTGAAAGAACGGAATATAAAGGTGATTGAGGATGAAATGATCGATTCGAATTTGAGGTATAAATACATCTGTCGTGGCTACGAGGACAAATTTGTTCTAATCAGAGATGTTGCGCGAGCAGAGCTTATGAAACGGCTAGGGAAGTACTCAGAATTCCTGAAATGATTGATCCATAGAAAAGCAATGCCTGCTCGGGAGAAGTGAGCAGGCATTGCTTTTACGAAAGATTTAAGACGATGTGGTCTTTCCCATCATACTTCCTTAATTTATATTACAATTAGGAAGTTAGGCAGAGATTGGGTTGTTACAGAAGAGGGCATGGAAGTTGTGTTCGGAAAATTAAAAAGATTGGAGATGAGTTCAATGAAGGTTAATCAAGAAGCAACTTCAGATGCTGCCGAAAAGCTTGATTTCGATTCAGTTTTAAAATGGGTTATACTTTTCAATAGAAAATGGAGGAAAATAACTTGGAGGTAGAAGAATATCTCCCTTCACATTTGGAAGAGGCTATAAATCATTTTGGTTATTTTCCAAGTATAAGAACATATGACCAATGGGCGAGAGAAAATAAAAAAAGTAGTTCACAATCTATCGTTTCTCAGTCAAAGAAGAAGTGGCGGGAACTTGCTGCGATCTCCAGAAAATCAAATTCGGAACGGGGTACACAAGAACATATCATTAATGCTCTGGTTGAAGCAGCAAAATTATATGGTGGAGACATCACATCGACACAATATTTAGAATGGAGAAAATTAGACAAAAAAACCAGACCAAGCCTTTACGAAATCAATAATGCTTTTGAAGGATTTAATGATGCAAAACGTGCTGCAAAATTAAAGCCGACTTCTGTAAAAAAAACAAAAATGTATTCAAAAAAGGATTGTGTACAAGCAATTCTTGAAGCAAAAGATGCAAAAGGCAACATAAGTGAAGAAATATATTTATCTTGGGTAGAAGAACAAAGAGCAAAGGGTAGAAAAGTTCCTTCAGTGCAAGTAATTAAATCAAGAATGCACTCTTTTTCATTTTATGCGGCCATTCAAGAAGCTGAATTGGTCACACCTGTGACAATTAATGATAATCATGCTTTAGATGTTATCGCTAATTTTATTGATAACATGATTAATATTGAAAAATTTGATGCTTGGGCAAAAGATAATAATACATACACATGGGATGCTTACAGAAAAAGAGGTTTTAAATTTAATGAATTAATTAAAGAAGTTATAATAAAAAAGACAGAACGATGATTAAGCGGTAAAAAAATGTTAAATGGGGGTAAATTATGCGATATTAAGATAATGAACCACTCGTTGTTAGAGTGGTTCAATCCAAGTGCTATTTAACCGTCGTACATTCTGATTATGAAGATTAATTCTTGAAGGAATAAGTAAACAATAGTATGATTAAAACAAATAGTGGGGGAGCCGTGTTGCTGCACGGCTCCAAGTGCACAATAGGCCGCTTCAAAGGCGATAAGCTTTTAAAGTAGTCAGTCAGTGAAATAGATCGCCCCCGATAAGGTATGGTCTATTTCTTTTTGTTTTGAGTAAGTGCTATGACGATGGTCACAACTAGCGTCAGAAACGTAATAAGAAGCGAACTAAAGCCAATCGTAATCGTCAGAACGTCTTTAACCTCCACAGGCATCACCTAGCAGGGTCCATCACATATAAACTTTCACTCGAGTGGTCACATTTTATCGAAGCAAAGAACTGAGAGGCGGTTATCATAATAAGAAGATTTACATACTGTTCAAAGAAAATAAAGTCATAGACTGCGGTCAGAATGATTCTTCTGGATGGTGCTTGCTCACTCCGGAGCACACGGTGACCGCCTCCGCGCGCCAATCCCCCGGCTGCACGTATCACGTCGGCCCAGCTTCATCGGTCGGAATGATTCGGCAAGCCTCCCGCTTGCTCCCCACGGCCGCCCGTCCGACCAGCGGGCGCCGACGCGTGGCGGTTCACCTGCAGCGCGTATGCCATCGCGGCAGGATTCGTTAACTATCCCGCGTCTCCCTCGCTGCCGTTTGAAGCAATCCGGTGGCTGAGGACGCTGCGCGGCAGTTCGCCTGCAGAGCGTATGCCGTCGGCATAGTCACTCCCCTGGTGGATTCGTTAAGCCTCCCGTGTCTCTCCCGCTACCGTTCGAAGCAATCCGGTGTCCGAGGCCGCTGCGTGGCAGTTCGTCGGCAGCATGTATGCCATCGGCTCGGCCGTCCGCGGGTGGAAAGATTCGGCAAGCATCCTGCATGCACCCCGCTGGCGTTATGAGTAACTGGCGGACGCCGCCGCGCGCAGCACGTATACAGGCAACTCGTCGCTCGGCACCCGTTGGTTCGCCTGCATGTCTTTCCGAAATGTGGAATACAACCCCGCCTATCTGGGCCAAGCGTAGCCTCATTCCTTTCGCAACATCTTCTTAACCCATGCGTTCCGCTTCTCTCTTCGTTCCTGGATAAGCTCTTTTTGCGATTTATCCTTTAGCGGCTGGGGTTTCGGCGAAAAAGGTATAACTTGCTTCTTATCATTCATTTATCTCAATCCTTTGATTACGAGAATATATGAAAGTGTTTCAATAATGTAGTATGACCTCTAACCGGCTGCCCACCTTACGGTATAGAGAAAAGCCCGTAAGGTACTACTCGTTCTTATGGCTATCTTATCGCAGCTTTACAAGCTTCTCAAGCACAAAACTCACCTTTTGGCAGCAGTCCTTAGCCGCTATCGCAGTTGTAATAAGAAAATAAAGTGTTTTAAACTCGCGGAACTCCGCGGAACGCACCGTGAAGAATCAAGAGCGAGAGCTGCAGCGTAGCGGCCCGGCCACCTCCGTCACCAGCATGCCGCCCGAACGTAGATCTCATCCGGGGAGAACCGGTAGTGTGAGCTGCAGCGCAGCCGCCCGAGCGTGGATCGCACCCGGGAGCTACAGCTCTGCTTCGATTAATGCTTATGATTGATTATGCCGTCTGGCCATGTGTATATCACCTTACCTTCCTCCTGCTTTGCATCTAACCTTTTTTTTCGTAGTCTCTCGGTCACTTCGGCGACCGTTTCCTGGAGGGTCATAAGTTTGATTGCATTTTCTTGTAGATATGTGTTTAGTTTGTGTTTCATTTTCAACACCCTTTCGATAGTGTTCCGGCCTTAGCCGTACATTACCATTATAAGAAAGCAAAGGGTAGTTTTTAGCAACCGAACGTTCAAAGCTTGTCCATCTGCAACTCTATGTCCATTTCCAGTCCCAGAAACCATGAAACGTTCCAAGTCCAGAATATGATAGTCTTTTATTTCACATCTCCTCCATTTTCCTGTTCATGGTAAAATATAGAGCGAGGTGAATCAAATTGGAAAGAATAATAAGCTTACTTTCAGTCCTTTTAAAGAGCATACTATTCCGCATTGGTTTAGCAGCGGCAGCCTTATACTTTATTTATTCTGTCGCTCAAATTAGCCGCTAGCCCCTGCTGGCGGCCGGTTGGCTATACGAGATGCAGCAGTTGAGGAGCTGGCCGCTGTAGCCGGATACGCCGATCGCGCCGCGGGCATCTCTAATACTTTATTTTCTTCTGACACTGGAATGGTGATGAAGATAAGTTTTAGCGCTCATGCCGGTAACGCGGCACTACCAGAAGATGAAATGCAGTTATTTCAGGAATAGACTTGCTCGAGCCGGCAGCCGTCACCGGCGCCGACGTAAATGCAGGACTTCATCCGGAAAAGAACTATGAACTGCAGTTATGTCGTATTTATCTTATATTCTAGTACGAATACATAGAATTTGAGGTGGTATACATGGAAGTAGCGAAACTATTATCCCAAGAAGTTGATATCGAAAAAGAACGCCGGGATCTCCTTGCAGATGGCATGACTTGGCCTGCTATTGTCGACAAATTAAATGCGAAATATCGGCAGATATCCCTTAAGGGCGGCTTCCTTTGTCGCTGCTGCCACCAGCCGGTGGATCTTGTCTTAGATGAAAGCCGTGTTTGCTTTTTTCGGCATAAGAACAAAGAAGAGTGCGTAAGCTCTGAAAACCACCGGCAATATCGAAGCAGCAGAGATGGAAAAGAAAATGAGCACAAGCATCACATCGGGAAGTCGATTATAAAAACATTCATCGAGGGACAACTGGCCATTCATAGTGCGGAAGTATGCTACGGTTACTTTCTGAAGAGGAAGCTCAAACTCATTCCTGATATTGTTGTTACACTGAGGAGCGGGCACACCTTCGCTATCGATTATATTACAGGGTCCCGTAGCGACATCACCTATCAACGCGCAATTGAGAAACGCCGGAAGGCTTATGTCGATGAAGGTTTCGATCCAATCTTTCTATTTGATCACGAATGGTACGCTCCACATCCGGATAAGCCCTTCCTTTCGCTATACCATGGGGAGATCGTAAACCTGGTAGGCCGCAGTTATGATAAACCTTGGGCAGATGCCTTAGAACGATGTCTATCTTCCTATGGTTCGACACACTTCCTGCCGCTCGCTTCCCAGTATGAAACGATTCAACCGATCACAGTAGCTACGCTGGCTTATGTCCGGATTAATGATCTACAAGCAGACCTCATTCGTATTGCTCCAATCAAAAGCTTGATGGGCGAACCGATCCGATGGGGTTATACGCCACAGCATGCGCCATTGATTTTAACGTTTGAACATTTATTTTCGTTGCTGCCGGACAGAAACGAATTTGGTTGGCAATCTGCAGACGAGCGATTACGAATTGAGGAGTTTTTGGAGCGGGTACGGGGACAATACGAGGCAGAGCAGTTACGGCAAGCAATGGTGAAACGGCAAGTGGAAGAGCAGGCGGAGCGGGAACGCGCTATCTTGAATTCTCTCCCCTCTTCTACTGGGGTCTTCATGGACGAAGCGGCTGCCACTTCCTATCAGCCGCGCACAACGGCCCGGACCGTTCGACCGAATCCTGCAAGCTCTCTTCTTTCCAAAAGTCAGGATGAGAAAATAGCCTACTATGAGATGGTTCTTGATCGCTGCCAATCTTCTGACCGGCTGGCCCTCTATCCAAATTTTCAGAAACATATCGAGAAGTGTCGAGCTGCAATCGCAGCTTATTATAGTTCTGGCGAATTGTCTACGACAATTAATCTATTCTCGATGGTCGAAAATCTAAAGCATGCGCTCCTACAGGAGTAAGCTGAACCATTCTCAGTTTCGAATGTTGTCAGCCTTATGATTATCTCAAACAGAAACAAAGGAGAAGTATTCATATCTCAAAAGAGGGTTTATCAAAAAAGAAAAAAAAAATATATGGAATCCAAATGGGGGTTGGAGTTGGCTTTGGCTTTTCAGCGTTCTTACCATCGGTCTCTCTTACATGGCTAATCGAATAGTCCGCCCGCATATAATTCAAAAAGCGTCATTCTACCTTCTGCTCCCTCTTCGGCTGGCAAACGGGTTGTAGCGGTGGGATTTATGGGTTGTAGAGGTGTGTAATGGGTTGCAGAGGTGTGTTGAACGGGTTGTAGAGGTGTGTAATGGGTTATAGAGGTGTCCATAACGGGTCGTAGAGGTGTGCTTTGTGGGTTGCAGAGGTGCCAAAAATCTAGCAATAATCAAAAAAATTGTGAAAACGTGAGCATCAGTCGGTTCTGATAGAATTATAAATCGCAGAAGTGTACTCACTGATTTGCAGATGTTCGAACAAAATAGTATTAGACTCGCAGAGTGACCGCCGTCACCGGTGCTCCACCTTTGCGCGGATCCCACGCCGAAAGAACTAAGCGTGAGCTGCAGCGCAACTGCCCGGCCGCTGCCGTCACCGGCGCGCCGCCTCGTGTACGGATCGCATCCGAAAGAACCTGGGGGTGTGGGTCCGCAGCGCAGCTACCGACCGCCACGGCCGCGAGCCTCGCATCTAGGACCGCCGATCATCGATGATCTACCTAACGCTTTCCGGCGCACCTAGCTCTGCCAGTTTTTTTATTTTCAGCAGAAAGAAATGGCACGCCCCGCCCCGCCAGTTACACGCTGACCCTCTAAGCAATAGGTGGTCACTGCCTCACATATGCCCGGCCCGGAGAATGATCCTGCAAGCCCCGACTGTCTCCTGCTGCCGTCCTGAATTATTGGGTGCCGCCGCCGTGCGCTGGTACGCCTGCAGTTCGTATGCTGTTGCCCCGCAGCGTCCGACCGCGAGACAATCACCAAGTATCACCCTTATAGCCGCCTCGTAGCTGATGGCAAAGACCGATCGCCCGGCGCTGGCGCTTCAGGCGCTTCAGTTTCTGGACAAACAATGGGCATCGAGCTGAACGGTATTTTCTTTAAATGAGCTGCAGGAGATACTTCACGTTGGCCGCAGCGCACACCGCATCTAGGAACGCCGTTTGCGCGTCCGTTTGCATCTGGGTGTTGAAGCGGTCGCCAGGGCCGGCCAACGGCGCGGCAGTCTAAAACTAACACCAACCCGGATTTAAAATTCGATGGAACATGTGGAGGGACGCTAATTACCATTTTAAGAACAGAAAATAAAATACCCTCACTTTGGAGGGTACTGTTCAGGTGGCAAATAGATCATCCACGGGGATTTAGGGTCATCAGAATCAAGAAGCTGGGCCTCAAGTTTTCCGTCTTTACACCATCGACGAATTTGACGCTCTGTTTTTTGGAAGATAACTGATGCTTTTTTTGTACTTACGATATGTTTGAAATGAGAATTGCTAGTCATTAAAATCACCCGATTGTATTTTTTATGAAATATCTTGATGAAGAGGAGATTGTTTACCATGACTTAGAAAATCTGAAAATCGTCTAATAATCAAACATATCATTATCATAGATAATTCTATAGGGGAATTCGACTTCTCTTTGTAAGTTAACAATTAGGTAACTTCCTTTTATTTCAAAGCCATATTTTATAGCTGCCCTAATGGGAATTTTGCAAATTAATTCTTCATTTTCAATATCAGGGTGCCTCTCTAAGTCACATTTTAAAATACATTGGACTTCATGACCACCTTCAGTATAAACATGAAATGGACGAAGTTCATTTGGAAATTGATAATTATTATCATTAATTAAAATGGTTTTATTTTTATTTGCATAGTATGCAATTTGCTCATGTATACGGTCAATCGCATCCTGTCTCAAATAATAAGATCCAATAACTTTGTACGCTTCTTTAAGAGTCTGGTCTGGCATCATTGAAGCATTCCACAATTCCGATTTGATATCATAGTGAGCTTTGTATTTCTTATCTTCAAAGTAGTAAATTTCTGTTTCTGGATTGGCAGGAACATCTCTTTCCCCAATATAAACAAATTCACCATCTACCAACTTGAAATCAGACATTCTTTCCTCTCCCTCCCATGATGTCCGTAAACGGACTTATTAGTTTGATTTTAATATGACCGTAAACGGAAGTCAACTATAAAATCTGAATAACCGTATTTATTGACCCTGATCGAATATGCCGACAAACTGATTCCGTGAGACTTCAGCTGGCTTCGAAAAAAAATAAAGTATTTGACCCGTAACTCTTGACGCGTTTTTTTGGATTCAAAATCGCCAGCAAACGAAAACAAGTTTTAGACTGGCCCCGCGATTAAAGTGCGTCAAAAGACGAAACCAGAAAATAAAGTATTAGACTCCGCAGAGCGACCCGGTCGCCGCCGTCGCCGGGTGCGGAAGAACCAGGAGTATGAGCCTGCAGCGCAGCTGTCCGGCGCGCTGCCTTTGCGCGGATCCCTGCACCGAAAGAACCAGAAGAGCAAACTGCAGCTCAGCCATCCAGCCGCAACGCCTGGCTTGCCCACCAGTCTAAGGCTTTTTTATTTGCTGACAACCGTCCGCCGTTGCCTGCGGGGCCGATCGCTTCGCTGGATCGCATAAGAAGAAACCAGGAGCGAGTTCTGCAGCTACTCAAGCTGGTCGCCGCTGGCGCGCCAGTCTACAACTTTACATTCACACGGTCTAATATTTTATTCTCTTCTGACAACTGTCCAGAGAATCAGCGGGAGGCTCCGCCGCGTGGCTGTAATAAGAAAATAAAGTAGTAGAGTGGAATTGTAGGATCCGAGTGGTTTTTTGAGTTTGAAAAGCAGCTGTTTTTGAAAATTAAGTTGTAGACTTGACATATGAGGATGGTACTGAGAAAGCTGAAAGTCAGAAAATAAAGTGTTAGACTGCGGATTTTACTCCGGAAGAACCAGGAGCGATAGCTGCAGCGCAGCCGCCCGACCACCGCCGTCGCCGGTACGCTGCCCGATCGCGGATCGCACCGGGAGTACCAGGATCGTGAGCTACAGCGTAGTTGCCCGGCGACCATATGCACCGGATCACCCTTGCTTGTCAGTCTAAGACCTTATTATCCCAGTTTACAGCTTTATTTTCCTAGTCTAATAGTTTATGTTTTTCTGACATCGGAGTTTGGCCTGCAACACGTATCCTGTCAGCCTGGCCTATTTCCGTCAGAATGATTCGGTAAGCACCGTCCAGAAGAATCGGTCCCCGGGCGGATTCGGAAGCATCTCGCTTGCTCATTCCGGAGCACACGGCGGCCGCCGCGGGCCAATCCCCGGCTGCACGTATCCTGTCGGCACGGCTTCATCGGTCGGATTGATTCGGTAAGCCTAGCGTGCTCCCCGCGGCCGCCCGGACGACCAGGAGGCACCGCCTCGTGACGGTTCTTCTGCAGCGCGTATACCATCGGCATGGTCACTCCCCGGGCGGCAAGATTCGTTAAGCATCCCGTGTCTTTCCCGCTACCGTTCGGAGCAATCCGGCGGCCGAGGCCGCTGCGTGGCAGTTCGTCGGCAGCATGCCATCGGCTCGGCCGTCCTCGGGTGGAATGATTCGGCAAGCATCCTGCATGCACCCCGCTGACGTTATGAGTAACTGGCGGGTGCCGCCGTGTGCAGCACGTATACAGGCGGCTCGGGACGCCCCTGCGCCGTCCAAAGCAATCGGCGGTTCGTCGCTCGGCACACGTTGGTTTGCCTGCAGCACGTATGCCGTTGGCACAGTCTCGCCCACGGCATATTTATTCGTTAAGCATCCCGAGTTCTCCCCGCTGTCGTCCAGAGTAATCGCCGTGTGCAGCGTGTACACCGTACACCCGAACCGCCCCCGGGCGGAATGACACGGTAGACATCTCGCTCACGCCCCGCGCCGTCCGAAGCAATCGGCGGGCGCAGCCGCGCACCGATCCCCCTTCAGTATGTAAACCGTAGTCTGGCCGTCTCCAGGAGGAATCGGATATCTACTTATTTTTGTACTGCATCAATTATTGCGGCTGTAAATGCTGCTAATAACATGAGACTTTGTTGAGATTACCGCTTCCTCTTGATGTCAATGAAAAATAAAGTATTAGACTAATGTTGCAGATTTGCCGCGGTTTTTGTATCGGAAAATCGTCAGCTTTTAAAAAATTAGTTTTAGACTGACGCGAGATTATGATGTGTTATGAGAAAAAATTAGATAATAAAGTATTAGACTGCTCCGCTGGTGCGAGCTGCAGCCG
Source organism: Paenibacillus sp. sgz302164 (assembly GCF_056120505.1). NCBI lineage: Bacteria > Bacillati > Bacillota > Bacilli > Caryophanales > Paenibacillaceae > Paenibacillus > Paenibacillus sp. sgz302164. The sequence goes on from NZ_JBVYOL010000041.1 coordinate 10,417, forward strand.
CTCGGGGGGCCACCGACGCGCCGATTACAAAGCCGGGCTTCATCTGGAACAACCAGGAGCGTGCGAGCAGCTGCTGCTCGGGCTGGCCGCCGTAACCGGCGCACACCGATCGCAAGCCGGGCTTCATCCGGAATATCCAGGAGCGCGAGCTGCAGTTGGTTCGGGCCCGCTGCCGTAGACAGCGCTGGTGTTCAGTCTACAACTTTATTATCTCAGTCTAATACTTTATTGTTCGGTNCGGAATATCCAGGAGCGCGAGCTGCAGTTGGTTCGGGCCCGCTGCCGTAGACAGCGCTGGTGTTCAGTCTACAACTTTATTATCTCAGTCTAATACTTTATTGTTCGGTCTAAATCTTTATTATTCGCAAACACTTGAACCTTTAAGAGCCGGACAATCTCCCGGCCCTCCTTCCTGGTTAACAAGCCGTTTATATTTAAAATATAAATATATATAACTTATCATCCGAGCGTTCAAAAAAACCTCTTGGCGCTAGCCAAGAGGTTGCTTGTGGTATAGGATTAGACTTTTCGTTCACGCGGGACGGACATAATCCCTTGTGCTAACTCGATATTGCTCAGGACTATCTTTAGACGAAGCTCGCTATCCATATTCGGATTTTCGTTAATGTTTTTCAGCTCCTTGGTCAGCGAGGCCAGATCCATCGGTTTCCTTTTGCTGAAGTAAGCGAGCAAGCGATTCATACTCGTCACCACCTTTGGGAATAAATTGAGAGAATTCAATCAGCAGCGCCAATTGAATAATATTCAGGTACCTTGAGATGTTGTCATAATCATTTTCACTAATTTCATTTGCTTGCTGAGAAGATACGACAACGACACCAATCACTTCATCTCCGTGTTTTAAAGGCACTCCTGCAATACTATTATATCTTCTCTCGCCTTTCTTTACAATGATGTCATGAGCTTGAGACGAGATGTCGGTATATAAAAGCTCCTCGCCTTTCTCCCAAACGCGCCCGACAAAGCCTTCTCCTTTCTTAAATTTCAAAGTGCCTTCAAGGTTGCTCCCGCTCCGGCATTCGCCGACTATGACCATCTTTTCATCCGCAAAGTCACGCAAAAAGATGTAAGCGTGCTTGTTGTTCTGAGGATCAATGGTAGTACTGCAGATTTCGGAGCAGATTTGGCTTAAATACCGCCGGATCCGACCATCGTCTCGTTTTCTCGTCGAGAAGACTTGGGCAGCCATGACATAGCACTTTCCAATCAGGTTATCGAGGTTGTGTACAAGCCGCCGATCTCGCAGCGAAATATTAACTGCTTCTTTCAACTGGGCTATGTACAGCCTCAGCGTTTGATTCTCCTGCTCGATCTCCTGCGTTTCTTTCTGCAATCTGCTGATTTCTTCATCCTTGTTGGCCAGCTTGTACCGCTCCACAGCATACTCCGAATAGAGAAAATTGGGCAGCCACGAATAAAGCGGGCCTTTCTCCTTCTCCCTGCTACAAATCCACAGCGCCCATTTCCCTATGGCATGCTTTGCACCAATTGCCGCAAAAATGATAATCAGAGCGGCAAGGAAAAACTCCTTGGAGTTATAGGTAACGGCTGGCTTAGGTGCGGAACCCGCTCCCGCTACGAAAAAGTAAACAAGGATGCCGTGCAGCTTCACAAAACACCACTCGAACAATCCTGGGAAGACGGAATCGAGCGTGGAGTTGGCGCCAGCAAGGGTGAAGATGAGAATCACTAAAACCAAAAATCCTGCCGTCGCAACCTTGAAGAAGTGCCCGGACTTGTCGACCTGGGGCTTCGGTGTATTAGGCTGCGACTCAACCTTTAATTCGCTCATAAGAGCCTTCTGTTTGATTTATTGCCTTATCCCCTCCAACGAGTCGATGAAAGGCAAGGCCCCCCCTCTGAGCCCGCAGAGGGCCCGAATGGAAAGGGGCTGCGGCGCCCCCCGTTATTTATCGCCTCTACGCCTACGCCAGTGACGGCGGCAGCATATCAAAATCGATCTGTAAATCCGTATACCGTTCTTCGAGGGCAGCAAACGACCTGACGTTTAAACCAAGTGCTTCCTCCGCAGACATCCAGCTTGGAGCTTTATATTCACCCACGATCGTGATAAGCCGCCTGAAAATTCGCCCACCCAACCATGAACTAGCGTCAGCCGAAAACCACTTGTAACGAAGCAGCAGATTCATGGAGCCAAGTCCGAGGGCGTGAAAATTTTGGTCGCCGAAGCGGGAAAAGATGGCATCGAATGCCTCGACTCTTTTCCGATGACTGACCGATCTCAATGCACTTCCTCCGATCGCGATGACGTCATGTCCTTCGTTGACGTATTCCTCCAAGACATCAAGAGAATTCTGAATGTGGTATATCGGGATCGGCTTGCGACCGACCGCCCTCTCCAGATATTCCGTATTCCGTCTGGTTGTAATCGGGTCCCCGATCTTATCGAGCGTGAAATACTGATAGATAATGTCGGAGTGCCGAACCACAAATGCAGCATACTCGTCGATGTCGATGGGCTTGACGGATTTCCTTTTGCTCATGGCGTCATAAAGACTTTTTTCGCCGGGGTCTAGGATGACACAGTGGTAATTAAAACCAAGCGTTTGCAAATTTTTCTTCCAGCTATCTGTCGGGTCTGATCGGATGGTAAAGTAATTCAGCAGCACGAAGTGGCCCCCATTTTCCTTCACAATCCGAACGTCGTCAGGCCCTTTAGAAAGACCGGAAAAAAAGTAACGCAAGCCCCGGAGCGTTAACCGCACGGCACCTGTATTCGTAAACAGCACTTTGCAGATATCGATCATGATGGCCTTGATCATTGCTGCCAGCGCACTTGAGAAGGAGTTAACCTGAATCAGCTGCTTCAGCGTCGTTACCCTCCTGTAAAAAAGAATCGCGAGCGCTTTACGCAGACTTTCCCGTGGGACGCGATTGGCCGATGCCCCCTTCTCGGTTTGAACGTAAATGTATTTATCCGTGACTTTTTGAACGACATTCGGCCGGTTTCCTTTCACCGTGAAGAAGGTATACCCTATCTTTCCGTGTTTTCGGAAAAATGCGGCTTCTTTCTCTGCAGCCTTACGTTTAAAGTGAAGGTTCATAAAGACTCTCCTTCGAAACAAAGGATCCGAATACAGCGAAAGCAGTGGGATGCTGCTCCACTTACAACCGGCTTTCCTGGCTTATCAATCTTCATATCACTTCGCTCATATAACCATCGGGGAAGCCCCCGCCGTGGTTATAGCGGAGCTCCCTCCTTTGGTTGGTTTATTTATTGTTTTCGGATTAGCGCAGTACAATCTCAAACATGCAGAGAATCTTTTCGTGCTGCTTATCGGACAGCTGCACACCATCGAAGGTGAGCGGCGACGAAATAAGCAGTTCGTCAAGATTCATCTGCCACTTGGAATGGCACTTGTCCAAATCATCCGGCGAGTCACCCTCTATAGAAGTACCCCAATACCCCGCAAGTTCCATGAGCGTCCTAAAGGGCACGCCGTAAGCCTTGGAAAAGCACATCCGCGTATCCGGGGATGGCTTTATGGGGGCATTGCTGCCGATCCGCTTGTTTTTTTCGAGATAGCCAACGTACGTGAAGCTGAGTCCGGTTTTTTGACCTGCTTCCCGTAATTTCATGTTGCCGCGGAACTTCCTGAGCTCTGCTCCTATGTTCGCCATTGTCATTAGTCTCCTATGACCCAACGGCTCCGAGGAGCGGGAGTCCAGTCATCCGGATCGAGCTGCTGCCCTTGAATCACACCGAATTCAAAGTAGCCAAAGCGGGTATTCTCCTGCGGGTGTTCATACCCGAGCCAGACGACATACTGCCGGCGGATACCGTCGCCAACTGACTTCTTTAAGGCGACGGCACGGCGGCAAACGGTCCGGTGAGATAGGGCAAACCCTTGCAAGATGAACCAGTTGAATATCCATCGGCAAAGCTTCGGATGAAATGGGCCTTGGAACATGAGCACTTCAAAACCCAAAGCGTCTTCAATTTGTTGACTCAAGGCAAGCTCGAGATTCTCCATTTGCGGTGCTACTCGTTCTCCAACTTCGATCATGTTCATTGCGCCCATACCACGTGCGCCGGCGGAAGCCCGGCGTTAAGTAGCAGAGGGGCTTCCTCCTATACATCTGTTATTTTTATTGACTTTCTTTTTGCTCTCTTTCTACAGCATAAAAACGATTCTTCGTATGCTCTTCTCTCCTTTTTGGCATAACAAAAAGGAGACGCAAAAAAAGATATACGTATCCCGTATATCTTTATGGTCTCCTGATGAATGCCAGTATTTGTGGTTACAGATGTAACGCTACCCCTTCCCTTCCGGATCGAATGAACGGAAAGGAAAATTTGGTTGTGAAACGTAATGAGATTAGTATAGCTGATTTCCAATTGTCTGTAAATGTTCACCCGATCAGATAAGCTGACCTTAAGATTGGTCGCCGCACTTGTGAAGAAACGAGCGCACCCAATCCCGTTGAAAATAAACGGGATCGCGCGCAAAGATCGCCTCCAGATGCCGTTCTAGCTCGGATCGCATCCGGAAGAACCATGAGCGTGAGCTGCTGTAATAAGAAAATACAGTAGTAGACTGGAGTTGTTGGACCCGAGCGGTTTTTTGAATTAGAAAACAGCAGCTGTTCGAAAAAAATAAAGTATTAGACCGTAACTCTTGATTTGACGCGTGTTTTTGGTTTCAACATCGTTTAGCAAACGAAAATAAGTTTTAGACTGGCCCGGCGATTAAGGTGCGTCAAAAGACGAAAGCAGAAAATAAAGTATTAGACTCCGCAGAGCGCCCCGGTCGCAGCCGTCGCCGGGCGCGCCGCCACTTCGCGGGCCGCATCCGGAAGAACCCGGCAGAGTAGCCACCCGGCCACTGCCGTCACCGGCGCGCAGTCCAGTGCGTGGATGGCATCCGGGAGAAACCAGAGCGAGAGCCGCCGCAGCTTCGCGGGCCGCATCCTGAAAAACCAGGAACGAGAGCTGCAGCCGCTCGAGCTGGCGCCGCTGGCGCGCCAGTCTACAACTTTATTTTCACAGTCTATCCTGAAATAACTGTCCCCTCTGAAGTGGGGGGGGCAGTTATGGAAGTCTCGAATTTTGCGCAGCCAAATTGAGGGCCTTCCTCGAAATTTCATCATCTGATGGTGCCGCATTAGCGGCATGGGCGTCTAATACTTTATTTTCTTCGGACAGCAGCTTTAGAAAAATAAGTAGTAGATATGACTCATGAGGATGGTTTTGAGAAAGCTGAAAGTCGTAAAAGGGCTTCGCCAAATGCGTGTTGCAGTAGGTGATAAACTCGGCGATGCGTTCTTCAACGCTTGCGTCATAAAACCATGAAAAATCCCCAAAGAACCTCGGCTCTTATTTGGTCAGGATTTTCATACAAGCATCTAACATTGATACGTTTTTATAAATTGCTATGATAATCTCCTGGCGTGCTCTTGTTAACATTTGATATAGCATTTTGTCTAAACGGTATTCAGGTGCCCCTGATTCTATTACACTCTTAAGTTTGCCAGCGTTATCGTAATAAAAATGTTGATTAATTACCGCAACAACTTTATCGAATTCTTGTCCAATAACCGCGTGCGCGTTGTACCGCCCAACTCGATACTCATCATAGGTTAACGAGTTATAACTAGAACCAGTGTGATTGATTACTTCCCAACCGCTGTCTTTTAGTTGATATAGATAATCTCTTAAGAATTTATCAGAATCGAAGTATTGGATATGGATGCTTTTGTATTCAAAATTAGGGTTGGCCTTATTTCGATCGAATAGATTAATAATAAATGCCGCTAACTCCTTATTGGTCCTTACTTTTTCAGATAGCGGATAGTTTTTGTTTGATACAAGTTCGATTCTACTGCATGACGATTCCGAAGTCGAAAAAACCTGATCCGGGTCGTACGAAAAAATACACTTGGCCTGGTTATTTCTTACGTAGTTAATAATCGTTTCTAGTTGACCACTATAAATTCGTTGGGCTTCGTCGATGATAACCAAGTCGTACTTCGTCGGTCCTGTCAGTACATTGTAAAGCTCCTTTATGGGTTCAATGTTCCAACCATGATTTTGACTTAGCGCAAAATGCCCACCAGCGAGCATTCCACAATGAAAGATGCAGACATTCCAACGTTGCTCAATGAAATGTTTTGCAATATCGTAGGTGAGTAAAGTTTTTCCAGTACCTGGCTTCCCTTCGATAGAATTGAATACATCTGATTTTTGATTGAACGAGTTTACGATCCCTGTTTTCGCAGACAACTGGCTACCGTTAAGAAAATAGCTACCTTCCATGAACTTGTCCGTCGAGTTTAAAGGGGAGACTAGGTATACACTTGGCTTAAAAAGCAAATTAATATCATCAATACTTTTATGTTTTTGACCTTCGATGGCAGAGGCGAGTTCTGCCAATGTGATCTTAATAAGATTGCCGTCCTGGTCCAACGTAAATACGTCCTGGGTTTGTACAACATAAGCGAATAGCATGACAGGCGTTCCCAAAGCCTTTAAATAGTAGTTGTTCTGCGTCAGCTGGTTCGCTATCTTCTCTTCACTACTAACGTTTTTCAACTCTATATCTAAGATATAGTTATGTCCAATCCTTAGCAGATCGAACTCTTTCGATATCTGTGGTATGGTATATCCGACAAAGAAATCGCTCAACTGGTCGGAATCTATGCCGAGATTAAGGACCTCGTTGACAAAAGTAAATATGTCCTTACTCTCTTGCTCCTTAACTTCTATACCCAAATAATCAAGGTACCTTTTAAATTGATCCTCCCCTAATGTTTTAAATCCGTCAACATATGAACATAAATTAATTGAACGCATTTAATCATTCCTCACTTTTGATAGATTCCTAAATCACCGGCGCGCCGCCTGCGGCGGGAACGCACCCGGAAGAACTGGGAGCGAGAGCTGCAGCGTAGCGGTCGGACCGCCATCATCACCGGATGTTCGAAAAAAATAAAGTATTAGACCGTAACTCTTGATTTGACGCGTTTTTTTGGCTTCAAAATCGTTAGCATACGAAAATATGTTTTAGACTGGCCCCGCGATTAAGGTACGTCAAAAGACGAAACCAGAAAATAAAGTATTAGACTCCGCAGAGCGACCCGGTCGCCGCCGTCGCCTTGGCGCCGCATGCGGAAGAACCTGAAGCCCGATCTGCAGCGTAGTCACCCGGCTGCCACCATCACCGGCGCGACGCCTTTGTGCGGATCCCGTGACGAAAGAAACCTAGCGCCGAAGCCGACGTTCGTTGGTCGCGCAAGGGGCATCGCCCAGAGAGAATCAGGAATGCGAGCTGCAGTTGCTGAGGAACTGGTCGCCGGAGCCGGCATACGCCGATCGCGCCGCGGGCATTGCTCGGAGAGAACCAGGAGTGCGGGCTGCTGCTGGAAGCTGGCGGGTCGGACTAAAACTATATTTTCCCGGTCTATCCTGAAATAACTGTTCCCTCTGAAGTGGGGGGCAGTTATGGAAGTCTCGAATTTTGCGCAGCCAAATTGAGGGCCTTCCTCGAAATTTCATCATCTGATGGTGCCGCGTTAGCGGCATGGGCGTCTAAAACTCTATTTTCTTCTGACACCTGATCGCACTTGCTTGCCAGTCTAAGGCTATATTTTCCTTTTCTATTGCTTTATTTTCAGCAGACAGTGGGATGATAAAGAGTGTCCATGTGCAGCCGAAGCAGTGGAGTATCGATGCGTCAAGAAAATAAAAAGACGCAAGGCACGAGCCTTGCGTCACGTTGTTATCTAGCGAATGAAGGCTTTTTCTGAGAAACCTTTCCGCTAGCGATTAGAACATATTCCGCATCTCCACCTTCTACCGATGGACCGATGAAAACTTTTGTGCCTTGCGTTACAACTGCCCCCGTAATCCCCAACCGCCTTCTGCCTTTGTAGGATCCGCTCATATTCCGGACCTTATTACTTCTAGGACGTTTCATCATTTCGAATCCCCTCCAACCAAACTACGAATGGTCGCAAGTAGATCATCGTTTTCCTCGACAATCTCTTGCACTTGGGATGCATTTATCGTGTGATTGCCCGAAAAATGGACGGATAGTACATGCTCCCTACCTAAAGGATAACACAAGACGTAAACATGGGCAATCTCCCGGCGACTGAAAAAGTTCCAGTTCCCCGTATTGAAGCAATTCAGTACGTAGATGTGATCTTCTTGCTGTTTTCCATCGTTCGCATTGAGCGGAAACACCTTGCCTCTTCCCACATTTCCACCGACATGACCCAAGTGCCCATCATCGATTTTCTTCCACAATGCAGCTCCTGTCGAGCGAAAGCCTTGGGGCGCAAGAATGGAATTACGGATCGCTTCCGCATAGGCCGAGTAGCGCTGGTTAGCATTTTCAATGGTGACATTTTTTAAGTATTCCCAAAAAAAGCTCAACACACTATCTTTGCGCTGTATCAGCCTTTCGTTATCGGCGATAATATCCTTTCTTTGTGCAAAAATTCCTTCTTTGGCTACGGCCTCCAGAATTTTTCCGCAGGCGACATCGACGGCTGATGTGAGTCTTTCATTGTCGGTATAACGAAGGAGATTGAGCCCTTCGAGATCAGATGGAAGATGAAACGAAGTAGGTGTTCCCTCTCCGCCTACCGGAATGGTTCGCGGAATAAGGCAATAAACCCGGCGCCGGCCAAGCCTGCCCCAAAATAGCCCCATTTCAAACAGAGTATTATCCCGGGTGATAAAAACCAGCTCGCCGCGGATATTCGCAATATCCTCTGCAGCAAAAATAAATACGCCAAAATCGTTGCTATCAAGCTCAGTATCAAGGGCTTCCATCGTATAATCGTTTGGTCCGAACGTTCCGGCATACCAAGGATTTACGTGGGTCGTAACCTCAAGTTGTTCGGCGACAGCACGTGCATACTTGATCGCTTCACGAGAGCTTCCGATAAAAACTCGCGGCTTTCTATTTACAGTCATATAGACGCTCCTTATAAGATATAAATTACCGCCATTCTACCAGTATACAAGCTGTTTCCACGTCTTGGAAAGAGCCGACATGCAAAAAGGAAGCCCGGCGCCTAAAGGCAGAGGGGCTCTCCTGTGGTTTTTTATTGCCTTTCGGGATGATTACGATGCCCCGCGAAATTAACCAATCCACAATTCGCTTTCTTTATCTAATTCAAAATTCAAGGCACGGGCCTTAGCGAAAAGATCAAACGCGTCACCTACTTCGTAGCCCTTGAGCTCCAGATAGTCACGCATCTGCTCTTCGGTATATCGTACCTCCTTCAACCGTTCGATCTGCAATCGGTCCAGCATTCTTTCAAAGTTTGCAGGGGGAATCTCATGAACGTCCAGGAGCAACTTGAGCAATTCCGGGGATTCGCTGTCCAACCGGAATCGGTGCCCTTCAAATTTCATCACATCCGCCACTTCTTTTGGAAATGCCAGCGAGAGGAGCTTGCGGTTGGCCATGTCCGCCCTTTCGATCACTTGATAGATCGAAAAGCGAAAGGATCGGCTTGTACTACATTCGCAGTTTTTGTGCGACAAGTATTCGGTGTACGTTCTAGGCATATTGTTTGCCCCACCAGCTGTGTGGGGCAGCCCCCGCGCATGCCGGCAAGGGGCTACCTCCTCACATATTGGTTTTTTATTTTCTCTTCAAAGATGCGGCAGGCCGCTTAAGCATAGCAGAGTTCACGACGTTCTGTTACGTAGCCCTCCTTGAGCTCCAAGATCAGGGAGCGGGCATCATCTGGAAGATGTTCGGCCAAGCCGCTTTTTACATGATTACTTCCATAGAACCCCCAGCACGAATCCTTCTCGTTCAGAAACGGCATCCACTCGTCAAAAGTCAGATTGTGAATCTCCAATTGGGTTTCAACACAATCTGCTTTGAGCGCCTCGGTATCGACCGAATACAGCGTAAATCCGTAAACATCGCCTCGTAGATACTGGTCATAGGTCTCGACCTCGTTCTCGAGCATGGCCTTCGCGTAATCCCCCATGATCTCTGCAATCTCTTCGATTTTGAAAACACCGCACAGATCCGGGTTATTACGAGCGGATTCGGTGTACAGGTAGGACCAGTCGACGGTAACCTTGCCATGTGATACTTGCAGGACATTCGCATAATATCTGTGCTCAGAGCCTTTGATTAAGACCTTATCGCCCTTGCGAACCTTTCGGCCTTCGCTTGACGTGAATAACTGCTCATCCGTGTAGCCGGTCTCTTTCAGGAACTTCTCACGGGTGGCGTATATCAAGCCTACCTGGCCCGAATCCCACGAGCAGGAGAAGGCGCTGGTTCTCATCGTGATGCCGCCGTGATCGTACAGATAAAGGGGCAGCATGACGACAAAAGGCTCGAATATCTCTCGTAACTGGCTCAACACCATGTTGTCGATTGCGTAAACAATCCATTCATCTTTAAGCTCACTTAGAGCATCCTGCGCTTTCTCCTTCGTGTCGTACGAATGGCCGTAATGGTAACGCTCCCCGTCCTTGCACAGATACCATTTACCGTTGAACGAATCGCGGGAGGGCTTCACGCCCTTGAACTCTTCGCGCATGTACTTGCGGATGACCTTCTGCCCATGCTCGGTCTTCTCAAAATCGTATGCGAGACTGCGGAAGAAGTCATCGGGTTCGCGGTAATCGTGCTTGTCGCCCAAGGTGTACCGGCGATGCCAGCAAACCATCGACCCCAAATTATCGAATTCTTCCCGCGGGTTGGAAGGACGGTCATCGCATTCAATCTTGAGGCAGTGCTGCTTGTTCATTGCCTTCCAGAAAATCGTCATCTTTGTGTGCCCCTCCGTATAACCGGGGAACCCCCGGGCACGGTAGGGGCTCCCTCCTCACATTTTAGGTTCTTATTGCCGTCCTACTTCTTACCGAACAACCGAATTACGCCGCATTCATTTTCGCAACAACCGCATCATTCATGACGATGGCGGCCTTACAAATCGCCATTTCTACGGTCTTTCCAGCCCCGACAAAGATATCCTCGAAGTAAACCGCCCAAAACATGCCTTGTCCGGATCCGCAGGGAACGAGCGTCGTTTTATCCTCGATAAGCGTGTACTCGAAAACGCGAAACGCGGAAGCAAGCTCCTGAGAAGGCTTAAATGAATCGATCCTGACGAAATTGTCTTGGGTGATGTAATAGGCGGAATCCGATGTGTTTGGCACCCATCCCATGACTTCATCGGCAATATAGCGGTCCCGCTCCTTCGCAGCCATAGCCTCGAACTGATTTAATAACGGTTCGCAGTACAGCCGTGATTGCCGAATATCCTGCTTTTGCAGGTTCTTCAGCTGCTTGGCGCGCAATACCTCGATATGGTTCGGTTGAATATGGTTCAGTATGTTCATATGAATCGCACCCGCTCAGGCCGGCCTCCGGACGGCAGCGGGTACTCCCTCCATTTCGGTTTCTATGAGCCCTATACGCTTTACTCCTGGCTATTCCGAATCTCCTCGAGGTCGAAGTCAATGTTCTTATTGATCTTCTTATCCACATAATCGTCTTGTTCCGCGGCGCGGATGGTCAGCTGTACCTTTTGTTCGTCGGTAAGAATGCCATCGACATCCCGATCGCAAACGCGGTGCCAAAAGAATAGGCGCCTTTCCCCCGAAGAGCCCAGGCTCTTTCTGCAGGACGTTTGTGATCTGAATATCATCAAGGTGAGAAGGAACATCCACAAAAATAATCGCTTTTTTCATATCGTCAGTGTCCTATTCGTCTTTGTTTTAGCCTTCGTGCATGCCGAACGGGGTATCGTAGCATTCGGTGCAAAGATGATACTTCACCTTCGGTTTACGCCCTGGTACCGGGTCTTCATAAATCGGTACATAGTCCTTATTGGCATCCTTCGTTTGGCAGCAGTAACAGGACCGCTCTTGTTCGCCCGCAGGCTTGGTTTCGACGGTAGGATTGCTATTTGACATCGGATATCGCCTCCTGATTGGATAGTTTGACCGGCGGAGCGGGACTACGCGTTGACGCTGCCCGCTCCGTTACATTTAAAGCAGATGCCGTTCTTAACGTGGGTGAAGCGGGTTTGCCCCGTTCCGCCACATCGTTCACACGTTTCCGCTTTCATGCCGGTCATCACCAGTAGTTTATTTATTACCTTCTTCGGTCCGCTGGACGGGACGGGGATCTTTTGTGCCTGCTTCTGCGGTTGTGCCTTTCCCTTTTTCTGCCGCGGTACAAATTCCACGACTTTTCTTGCTCGGTTTGAGGCAACCTGCGCCGGATCTTCCGTTGGCGAATACCCGGCTGGTAAGCCGGGTAACACCAGCTCCGGAGCATAGGGCGGCCGTGAGACGGTTTGCCGAGCAGCTCTTCGCTGTTCGATGAAAACCGCCACTTCCTGGCCTAACGACTCCGAGGAAACGATGCCCCAAGAAAGGGGAAAGAATCGCCGGAAGAGCTTCATGCGAAGTGCCTCGGCCTCCCATACCCAAACCTGGCGGCTTTCCTCGCAAGTGTATCTCCGGAAGTACCAACCGCCCGCCTCCGGGCCGCCATAGGCCCGTGTAACCGAATAAACGTTCACCCATGGAGCAAGTCCAAAGAGGATCGGCAGGTTAGCCATGAGCCAACGCATAATCGCCTTGCAGCGGGAGAGAAGGGACGGACGAGGAATTACTTGCTCCGCCCTCTCTTCCTCTGCAAGTTGCTCTAAACGACGAGCCTCGGCTTCCTGTTGCTCTATTTCCTCCAAAAGAACGAAGATGTCCAACTGCTCAACGTTCGCCATCGTCATCGCCACCGCTTTCTGGAATCGCCCTCTGTGCGAAATTCGCTTCAAGAGCGTCCTTATGATTTGGACTGATGAACCGGATTCCTCGGATGATAGCAAGGCCCAAAATTGCCGCAAGTGTACTCGAAGTCATGCTTACTCCTCCGGGTCCATGACTGTAATGACGATTTCGCCCTCATCGCCAAAATCGAAAACGGCTTTGAGTGTCGTAAACTGATCGTCACCATGATCTCCCTTTATCAAAACAGGGAAAGGGAGTTCGGTTATTCTGCCTACTACATGTCTAGTACCGATGTAAAGCATCCATAGACAGTCCCATAAGGCACCGGATTTCTGCGCCTTAGCCGGCGGCTTGCCCTCGTAAGGCTCAATGCAGCCAATCCAAGCAGCGCTTGTCATCGCGACGGGGTGCTTAAAGCCAACCAGCTTCGCCGCTTCGGTCACATCAATCAGGCTGCCGTCTTCGAACATGTCGGCGCGGGTATAAGCATGAATCAGGTTGTCTCCGAACAAATCGGTCATATCTATCATCCTCACTTTGTATTTTTATTGGTTTTGCCGGCGAAAGGATCCGCACCAAGCCGCACAAGCGCTTCGTCGCGTCCGTAAAAGCGGATATAGTTCGTCCAAACCGCTGCAATCTGCGGGTCAAGACGGTTGCTATCCCTCGCTAGCTGAAACCCTTCCCTGGTCCACCACTGATTCTCCAAATCGGCACGGAACTGTTTTCCCCATTGGCAAGACACCCATGTTTTTGTCCATTTGTTCTTCATCTGTTCAAAGCAGGTTCCAGCGGTGTACCACCGCTTATCCTTAAACTGATAGAAAAGAACAAGATGACCTTCCTCATCGGAGCGAGGCCAATATTCATAACTGACAAGGAGAATGTCCTTCCGTGGCAGCTTCATTTCGGCTGGGATCCGCGCAATCAGGTTGTCGTCAAAGACCGGCGTGTAGTTTTTCGGGGAAGCGGGGCGGTCAAAAATCCCCCGCGCCAGCTGCCCCTTTACCCTCACACACCAAAATCGAACAAGAATTTCGTGTAGGTGTTCCACGAAAGCCATATCGCTGATTTGCTTCTGTGTATGCTGGCGACAGAACATGTCACCTTGTTCGATGAGTCTCCGAACCTCGGCTTCAGCCCGGCCGTCACCGGCGTAGCTGGCATCGGTACGGCGATGATGCCCGAGGTACTGAAACTCATTAAAATAGTCCCTGACGTTCAGTGATGCTTTTTCTAATGCCTCCAAGTAATCGAACAAATCCAGTTGATCCGCTGTTCTCAAGGTCAGCACCACCTTACAGGTCATAGCGCTGCGGTTTTGTTCGACGTACCCGTCTTATCAGGTGGGCGAATTGCCATTCTCCGCTGCTCCGTTTTCGATAGCTCGCCACATTCTGAAGAATCAAAAGCACATTCATTCCGTTCGCTAAGGCCCGTTTGAAGCGGGATTCCTCCACCGGTGTTCCGATAATCCCCTTGCGAGCGTAAAAGCCCTGCAGGGTTAGCGTCACGGCGTAGAGCTGGCAATCCGGATAACGTCTTTTGAACTTGCGGACGGCATCGTCACGAATAGCTTCATACTTGTCCATCTTCGCGTAATAGTAGCCAAGCACCGGGTTGCAATGGAGCTCGTAGACCACGCTCCCCTTGTGGCTGACGATATAATACCGGTTCAGATATCGACTGGTAATCATCGCCTTTATCGCGACGACAGCAGAAGCCATTGGAATGGAAACGGCCACCACTAGAAGTAGTAGAAACAGGTACAGGACGGTTGCTATGAAATACACCATAAACGAAAACATCTCTATTACCTCCTGGAAATGAAATAGGAGGACGGCAAGGTGTCTTACCCTGCGGTCCTCCCTATTACCTAACTATGCACCAACAACTTCGCAAGATAGACCGGCATGCGGGACCACGGCTGTCACAAAAAACTGCGTGCCGGACGCCATGAATTCCTCGGCCGATTCCCCGTTATCCACGAACACGGGAATCCGCCTGCCGTGTATCCGCGCTGCCAAAACGGAAAGCTCAAACGAGCAGCGAATCTTATCAGAGCTGGTTAGAAAGAAGTATTCCTTCTTGTCAAAAAGGAGCTGGTACTGCAGGGTGATATCCCCTTCAGCATCCCGCTTCGTCGTGAGCAAGATTTCAGCACGATGAAGGGAGCGGTTCGCTTCCTCCACCTGCATACTGGCATACCGGAGCAGGAAGTTTTGCATGGACCGAATAATGGCCAGCGTCTTATCCCGCTCCTCTATCCCCTCTTGGATTTGCCGCTCGATGCGAGGTAATCTCTCCGCATGCTGCATATTCTGCCGGTGAAGAGCGAGTTTGCTCTCCAGCCGACTGATCTCGATGCGAAGCTGCTGCATGTCGTAGGCATTGCGCCGATCAAATTCAACAGCTTCCTCCTCGTAGTACTTACGGTCAGAAGCGATCTGATCGCGCAGCACATAGCCCCGCTGCAGCAGGGTTTGGCATTTCGCTGTGATACCATCAAGCTCCGTTTTGCGCGCTGCCATTTCAACCTGCGGGTTGATACCGGCTAGAGGCTGCTTTTTTAAATCCTGCCAACTCATTTCAAGCTCCCTATACTGAATGCCGAGTTCGCTTCGCTCCTTTTCCCATTCTGCAACATGATCGGGCAGAGACGGCGGTCTTGTCTGTGCGAGCGTATCCAGCTCTTGCTTCAAAGCCTCAAGCCCCCGTTCGTCTTGCTCGAGGAAGGATGGGCCGCCGCCTAATGCTTCGGCCATCCGGATCTTGCCCGCTCGCGTTTCGGCATCCTGGATATACTCGTTCCATTCATCAAGCGTGGCTTTGAGTTCCTGTAGGCAGTGGAGCGGGTTCGTCATGTCGCATGTGGCGAGCTGAACTTGGTCCTCTCCTGACAGGCTCTCAAGCACCGCTTGCGTCTCGTGGACGGGCAAAAGCGATAGAATGACGCCTCTTGCTTTAGCAGCTGCAAGGCCACCATAAAAGCCCGGCGAAAATATGCTCAGAAAGAGATCGGTCGGACCGGTGAGCACATCGAATGCCTCTTGATCAACTTCTTTGCCGTCGAGATACAGGAGGGTAGACCGGCCTTTGCTGATCCTGGACAGCTCATGAATGGCTGTTTCGCCGTTCGGGCGGGAAAACTCAAATTGGGTCACGACACGTATTTCCTTCGTAGACCAGTTTTTCAAGCGTTTCCGGATCCCCCTCGAAATGCCGGCGAGATCGCATCCTTTCAGGCACCAAACGATGGCTTCACAAATGGCCGTCTTCCCTTTCCCCCGATCACCGATGATTTCATTCGCCATCCCAAAAGTAAGGGTACGAGGCTCCTCGTAGAGCCTGAAACCGGAAATCTCAAGATAGTTAAGTTTCATGACTTTTTATTGCCTCCCTCACATATGACCCTGTTCTTTCAGGCTTACATGCCGGTCGCCGCCGATGATGACATGATCGAGAAGCTCGATGAGAAGCAACTCGCCGGCCTCTTTCAGACGTTTGGTCAGCGAGATGTCCTCTGGGCTTGGAGTCGGGTCCCCAGAAGGGTGGTTATGAGCGACGCATAGAAAGGCTGCGCCCCGTCGTATCGCCGCCTTAAACACTTCCCGCGGGTGGACGAGTGTGGAATCCAGTATGCCGACGGAAATCGTCTCCCGGCCGATGACCCGATTTTTCATGTTTAGATAAACGGCCACGAAATGTTCCTTATCGAGAAGCTGAAGGTCGCTGACGAAATCCGCTAAGATTTCTGGAGAGCGTATGATCGGCTCTTCCTCCCGCTTCACCACATGTACCCGCCTGGCAAGCTCGAAAACCGCCATCAGATGAAAGCCTTGCTTTTCATCCAGTCCGAACAGAATCGAAAGCTCGAATTCGGATAGAGTCGCCAGAAACGGAAGTCCTTTTTCAAGGATTTGATCGCCGACCATCGAAAGGCAGCGGTCACGTGTCAACGGCTCCAGTACCAAAATCAAGAGGTGCTTATCGGATAGACGGCTGATATCGCAGGTGCGATAGAACACGTCGCGGATCTCTCGAACGGCTGTCTTGTTCATCACCGAAACGGACATCTTTATTGCCTCCCCTCTGATCGAATTACTTTGAAAGCAGCTTGCCGATAACCGTGCAGGCCTTCAAAGCTTCGCGTTGTTCGATCAGACGTTGGGCTTTCATCAGTTGAACTTTAGTCATATTTTGGCGCCCGTACCCTTTGAAAAGGGGCAAAGCCCCTTGCTGCACAAATGGCAGAGGGGCTCCTCCTCACATTATGGGTTATTTATTGCCTTCTACTTCTTGCAAACAGCAGACGAATCAGGGGGATTATCTCGACAAGAGTTTGCCGATGACCGTATAACCTTTCAGCTTCTTGCGAGCCTCCATCTGAAATTGGGCCTTCATCAATTGAAGTTTGCTCATGTTTATGCGCCCATGCCTCAGCTAGCGTGTGGGGCTCTGCCCCTTCGCGCTTGGCAGAGGGGCTTCCTCCTCACACTATGAATTGATTATCTATTGCCTCCAACTTCTTGCTCAGTAAATCTCAGGACTGCATGTTATAAAGGCAGGTTAAATATGCGCTGCCTGCAGTGGAACCAACTGATTCTATTACCAGCCAATCCAAGTAAGATGTCAGCGTTTATGCCTCTCTTCAATATCAAATGCACCTAATTCAATTTGCTCAATCGCTTCACTGAAAGCACTTGCTTGACCGCGATACATTGAGGCATGAAGCAAATTTTCAGCATTTGAAAGGCTCTCTTTTTCTTTGATGGACAACCACTCTAACAACTTTTCTTTATTAATTTGCATAGTTGATTTAATACCTCCATATGCCAAAAAATTTTAAACAACTAGGTCGAATCGAATTTGATCGTCCGGCCTTTCGTGACCAAGCAAATTATGCTTCAGCTCATCCATCCAAAAGGAGAACCGGTTATGCTGGATCGTCTTCCGGATGTCCTCGTTCTTGACCTCAAACAAATAATGGTCTTTGAACGGGAAAACCGAAAAGCGAACGCGATTCTCTGTCTTCGACCAAATGTTCGGAGAGCTCTCGGTAAAGCCGTAGATCGGACGAAATTGATCGATATCGAAGGCTACCTGCATCCAATTGACGTAGGTAGGAAAATGGCGGCTGAGGGTAAAATACCAGTCAGCCAGCACACGATCCAAAGCCCCTTTATCGGTGGCCGTCGCGTGAAAAAAGCGAATCCAGAAGTATGACCGTTCGCGGCCGCTCATTTGGTCCCGGTATTCCACCTGCAGCGTATGCTCACCGACGGAGCGGGTCCAATGATGCCTTTTACCCGGACGAAGCCCGATTTGCTCCAAAACAGGTGAAATCGCGTCGATCGACGCGTCCACATGCCATTTGAATGCAATGTAACGAACGTTCATCGCATCACGCCCCTAACCGAATGCCTTCACCGAGGGTAGCCCCGAGTGGGAGTGTTCCGCGGTATTTGCTGCCGGCTGCGAGGATAGTGACGTTTTCGGTCTCAAACCCGGCCTCCTGCAGCTGCTCGTTGATCAGAGACGACCAAACCAGCAGCTCGGCTGGCGTAAGGGTAAGCACGTTGACGGGTACAAGCGCCGTTTCCCGGACTTCTACAAGTCCGTCTCCGGTCAAGGAGTAAACGATTCGGCCACAGCTTCTGGCAAGCTCCAAGTTATCGTTCAACCGAGTCTCAAAGCCGCCAAGGTTCAGCAAAAGGCAAACCTGTCTTTGTTCAAATTTTTTCATCTCTATTTCCACCCTTCGGTTCGATGTTTTCTCTTATGCCGATACGGCTGAGACGGCGTAGGTCCCGAGTTTCTTGGGAACCTGATGCTTCATCAATAGATCAAGCAAAGCTTTCTCGCATTCGTCCGCTTCATGTTCCGAAATTCGCTTCCCGCGCCCGCCGACAATGACTTGAGGAAACAGGTCGCCAATAACGACATCGAAATAGATGGCGTCATCGCGCTCGTCCCGCTCCACAATTGCCATTCCGCCAAAAATCAGGCTGTGGTTGAGTTGGATCGATACCTTTTTAATGATCATCTCTATTGCCTCCTTATGCTTTTGGGCATAAAAAAAGAGGATGCATAAGCATCCTCTCTACTGCCATACCCTATTGAATTTTCCGTCCATTACATGCGCTTACGACTGGCCTACGCTCTTCGGAAGGAAATCTTGAAGCGAAAAATTCCTCTTCAGTTCCTCGAACGAAACGATGACTTTACCGACAACTTGCTGCGCGGCAAGAAACTTTGCATATCCTGCCAAGAGCGCACCATCGCCAAGCAAAATCTGCTCGTCGCAATCGCACTTCTTCACGGGTACCTCCGTTACAACGAGCGTACCTCCGCTAAATGGTCGTTCATCCGTAGTATTCATAACTATGATCTCCTTTTCACACCGGTCACATCGAGACATCTTGCATCCCTCCTATGACCCTATTTTATCATGGTTTGCAGAAAATCTCCAAAGATTCGAGTGACGACTCAGCCGAAATTCAACCGATCGATCATCCAAAGGATGACGATGATATAAGTCACGGTGATGAGTGCGTGTACTCGCTTTGCGTTCTTTGCTGGCATCATACGAACCACTCCTCCAATTTAATTTGAATTACCCCCTATGGGAATATACTTCCTGTAACGATCCCGATCGGCCGGAAACACTGTTTTGACAATGAACTGTTTCGCAGTTCGAAGCAAGACAATGACGACGGCATAGTCCCCTGACATAGCAGGACCAACAATGGTACGCTCAGGTTCCGGATTACGGCCTTTTTCACCACTATCATAGCCTTCGACGATTTGACCATGAGCGATAGCCCATACAATATCAAGTTCGTCAAAGATGCGGTCCGGATACTCTTCATTTTCGAGTCGGTCGCGCAAATAATGCATAGAGATCGTGGTTTCAAAACCGTCAAGCCGGTTTACTCCCTTTCTAATACACTCCAACTCTTCGGACCAATATTTCTTCATATGATCCATTCTCTATTGCCTCCAGTCGTGTTAATAAAACAAAAAAAGCCCCGAAAGTCAAAAAAGGCATGACCAAATAAAGATGGCCATACACCCTTCTACCTCAAGGCTACAATTTCTATAAGTTGTCGGTTAAGACAACAGCTCCCTCTCCGCTGACTCATCGACAGCAAAGAAAATTAAGACGTGAATCGTAATACATTTAGTATAATCGAAAGATAAAAATGGGGCAATAGGAACGTTGGTCAATTTAAGACCGCTCCTACTGCGCCAGCATGGTTAAGAGTATATGAGGTAAATTGAACCAATCAATCGGAAGAAGGTAACGTCTAAACAGCCGAATAGCAAAGTTTTAAGAAAATAATTTTGGAGTGTCCTATTTTATTTTTCTTTATTTTTCAGCAGACTCACGTCGCTGGAAAGCTCAATTTTGCCCCAATATTCTACCGGGATATTACAGATAGGTTCCAAAATTTCCATTGCACAACTTCGTAATGGAATAAGATTCAGTATATTATTTGACTCTAAAAATATCATCTCCATCTTAGGGTCGTAATTGATGATTTTCCCCTCTATGTTGCGACCATCATGGCAAATTCGTACCATCACTTGTTCATTATTTGACAAATACGCGATTAAGTGGTTAACAATAAAATCCATAGGGACACAACCTCGTTTCCACTGATTTTTTAGGATAATTGCCTATGCGTATGTGCCTTCATTGCCCCGCTTCAATAAAGGGATAATATCTTGCAATTTAATTTCCTTCGTGAAGCGGGGCAACTCCTTTAGGCGCATTCTTTCCTTTCTTTTATTTCATTTGATTTTTAAGTCGGTAAATAAGTGCCGCGGATTCGGCCCTATTAAGATTTTTCTGCGGCCGGAATGTATTATCTTCGTATCCTTCAATAATTCCAAGATCTGAAAGATACTTAACATCCTGACTTGCCCAAGAAGAAATATTATATTGATCCTCAAACAAACGATTCGTCGAACCCGAATGTAAATTCTTGCTTTTAATTGCTCGGGCAAGTATTTTTGCTGCTTGTTCTCGTGTAACCAGTTCATAAGGCGCGAACGTATCTTCGCTCATACCATCAATGATTCCGAACTCGACACCTGCAGAAACTGCTGAATAAAACCAATCTTCGACCTTTACATCGGCAAATGGATTAAGCCTTGACTTCTGACTCGTCAGGCCCAATAATCGAATGACTAGCGCGGTGTATTCAGCCCGAGTAGTCGCACGGTAAGGTTCAAATTTTGTTGCTGTTGTTCCTTGAATGATGCCCTGCTCTACCAGCGCTTGAATTTCGTCTTTATTAAAGATAGAATCAATGTCCGAAAGAATCGGTTGCTTGATTGGTGCCGGCAATTCCGGTGCAGAGGGTTTCGTATTGTTTTCGGTAGGAATCGGTTGCGCGGTTGGTACGGAACCTCCTGAAACACCGGATCCCCCGTTGGAATTGGCCGAATTTTGCGTGGAGGCTTTAAGAATATAGGCTTTTTCACTTTCGCCCGATTCATTAACGGATTTAATTACATACGTGTACTCTCCTGTTGAAAGCCCCGCATCTTCGTATGTGGCTTGCAATACACTGATCGTTTTTGGCTCGGAACCTTCCCGCCGAATCACGTACCCATCAGCTCCACGCACATGCGTGTTTTCAAAGTTTAGTCTTATGCTGGTTGGAGAACCGGCATAGGCTACTTGCCCGGGCGCATCGGGCTTAGTAATCGCTTTGATCGAAACCTCTTTTGACACATCGCCGCCGCTGTTTTCTGTATGAACCGCGATCGCATAAACTTGTCCAGAGTCTAAATTTTCGAGAGCAAATTGACGATCTTGACCCCGATAAATCTCTTGACCGTTATAGATTGCAACTATGGTTTCGTTTTTAGGTGCCATATCCAACATGTAGTTAATCTGGTTGGTTTGCGCTTCGGCCTTCACAATAAATTGATCAGAAGGTAAAGTTTCGATAACGGGAACCGTAATCCCACGACCAACCCCGGAAACATTATAAGGAATAATTTTGATGTTGGTATACTGCTTTGCACTTTCAAAATTTCCAAATGTGAACGTCTTTTCTTTCGTGACTGCAACCGGCTTATCGTCATTGAAAATCTTGTAACCCTCCGCACCGCGCACAGATTCCCAGCTAAGAGTCACGCCAGATACGGATCGCTGACTTGGAACGGCTGGCGCCATTGGGTTAGCGGGAAGTAAAACGACATGTAATGTAAATGCGGATTCACTTTGACCGGAAACGTTGCTTGTTTTGATCGAATAATCATTTTCACTGCCGGGCTCCACCCCACTATCGGTAAAACTTTCTTCTGTGATCGGTATTCGTGCAATTTCTTGCTCATTTCGATTAATGACATACGCATCGGCTCCACTTACTTTTGCGTTTCTTAAGTTCAATGTAACGCTGCTTTCCGTAACATTTTGTATAGTTGCATGCCCCGGCATAAGAGGCTTTGTTATGATGCTAAAGGTGGAGGGATCAGAGACAACCCCGCTTGCGTTCGTTACTGTAATTTCAAAGGTATATAATGTTCCCGGCTGCAGATGATTAAGAATCACATTTGGATGGCTTATATCGTATGTTTCATCCGTCACCGTATTGCGAATGGTGTAGATCAGTGCTCCCTTTACATCTTGCCATGAAGCAGCAAGAGTGTTTGTTCCAATAGTACTAATAATGCTGTTTGGATCTACGGCTTCAGTTTTCGTTGTAACATCCAATGTGTACCCGGCCCCTGCTCCTGAAATATTGGATGCTTTTACGGAGTACGAATATTTTGTACCAGCCGCTAGTCCTTGATCGGTGTAGTTTACATGACTACTTTCAATTTTCGTAATTTCTTCGCCGTTGCGATCAATGATCCAATGAGTCGCGCCGCTGACTTCGGATTTGCTAAAGTCTAGCGTGAGATTTTCTTTTTGGATATTAGTTGCAATAATTTCCGCCGGCCTTTTAGGTAAAGATGTAAAGCCAAACGCGGTCTTCTCTGAAGCAATACCGTTTGTATTTACTGCATAGATAGTGAAGCTATAATCGCTGCCGTCCGTCAAGCCATTGATGACTGCATTGTTTTGACTTCCGCGGGATACTTCGTTTCCATTATTCTCGATGACATACTGTGATGCACCAGGTACCGTATCCCACGATACGTTAACTGAATAGGCATCGGGAAAGGTCTTTACATTCGTTGTAACGCTCGGCTTCGAAATCCACTGCAGCATGGTTTGTTGTCCTTGGCCCGTCGCATTCACCGCTTGAACGTAGAACTTGTAGCTCGCTCCCGGCGTAAGTCCGGTTACGGTAAATTCATTCGAGGTCGGCGTGCCCACGACGCCCGCTCCTTCTTGGGAGACAATATAGCTCTGCGCAGTTATCACCGGATCCCATTTCAGGCCGATCGTGGTTTCCGTCGTGTTCGTTGGAGCGATGTTGGTCGGCTGATACGGCAGTGTGAGAAAGTTAGAGCTGTTCACCGCACCGTAGCCTGACGCGTTACCCGCTTCCACGGTGAATGGATACGTCTTGCTCCCGGTGAGCCCCGTCACCCGCAACTGCGTTCCCGATACTTCATAGGTCCGGTCGTTGATGTTGATTCGGTACTTATCCGCGCCGGTGACTGGTTGCCATTGCAGAGTCGTTCCGGTCTCTTCGATGTTCGATGCGACAAGTCCACTTACCGTATCCGGAATCGTTATAATGCTGCTTGCGGCCGTCGCTCCCTGCCCGCTCGCATTGACTGCGTAAACCTCAATCGTATAGTTCGTACCCGCCGTCAGCCCCGTGATCGGCATCGTAGTAGCACCATACGGAGCCGTCGCGTAATCATGCCCGTTTACTTTCACCACGTATTGGCTGGCCCCGTGTACTTCATCCCAGCTTGTCGTGATCATTGTCGACGTCGGGTTCGTCAGACGAAGATTGTACGGCCGGTCCGGTAGCGTAATGATGTTGTTCAAATACGAGCTATCGCCGTAGCCCGTCGCATTCATAGCCGTCAGCATGTAATTGTAAATCGTTCCGGACTGCAGGTACGTATCGTCGAAGACGGTGTCCGGTCCTCCATAAATCCCGAAGCCGTCACGTTGCAGGTTGAAGTAGGTTGCAGACGTCACCGAGTCCCAGGCCATCCGGATATTGTTGATCCCTATCTGGACGGTATTGAAGTGCCCTGGTGCTGCCGGAAGCGTAAGGAAAGCTTCGTTGGTTCCTGCTCCCTCGCCCGATCCGTTGACGGCACTAATCGAAATGGTGTAATTCGTTCCTGGAGAGAGTCCGGAGATCGGTTGGTAAACCGTGCCGGTTACGGTTTGATTAAAGGCTATGTGATTGGCAGCATCCCTGGCGACGATATGATAGCCCGTCGCGCTCTCAACCGGATCGAATGAAGCCGTCACTTGACCGAACTGTGTACCTACCTTTTGAATGACAATATGCTGCGGAGCCTTCGGCAGCGTTAGGGCTGAAATCGGTGCGCTATCGGCACTTTGAAATGCATAATTAATTGCACTTACAGTGTACTGATATTGTTTACCTCCCTGTAGTGAATTATCGACAATGGAATGGTTTGGATAGGGAACCATCCACATTCTCCCTGTCGTGAGATTTTTGACTTGATATGTCCATCCATCTGTATATACGCCACCACTTGGAAGATCCCATGAAATGCTTGCAGACGATTCGGTCACAGAATCCACTTTCAAATTCGCTGGTGTATCAGGCAACCGCTGTACTTTGATCGCGTTAGAAACTGTTTCATAGCTGTTCCCAGCGTTGTCCGTGGCTTTTGCATGAACGTACCAAATCCCCTCGGTTGCAATCGTAACCGCTTGATTGTTCGTTATCACTGCGTCCCAACTGCTCGGCGATGCGGTGCTGTTTGTGATTTTATAGGATCGTTTGTCTAATCCGGAATCAGCATCGGCATATTGAATGGACACGTTCACATCATTCGACTGCCAATCGACTTGATTAGGAGTAATGATGATCGTCGGAGCTACGTTATCGATAAATACTTGTTTCGTGACTTCATTTCCCAGGTTCCCCACGCTATCGACGGCACGCGCGGTGAACGTCGTCACACCATTTTTCGAGATCGTGCCGCTATTGCCTGTTACGTAAGTCCCGTTATCAATTTTGTACTGATACGTGATCGAGTTCGCATCGGAGCTGCCGCCGATGGAAAAAGTAACGGGCGTTTGTGACCATGTATGGTTGCTTACTGTGATCTGGGGTTCGCTCGGCGGCGTTTTGTCGATCAGGGTGCTCTGCATGACGGTTGAGCTTGCATGATTGACGAAATCCAAGCTTCTTGCATAAATGTCGGTTTGGCCTTCGGCTGAGATCGTTACCGGACCGGTATAATCCGTCCAAACCCCAGCACCGAGCTTGTACTGGCTCTTTTGAACTCCACTTCCGGAGTCGGTTCCGTTCGTGATCGTAAACTGTACATCCTGATTCGTCCAGCCTGTTTGACTTAACGTTAGTATAGGTTCGCTTGGCGGCGTTTTGTCGATTTGGATGGTTGATGTTGCGTCTGAACTGATATTTCCTACTTTGTCAATCGTTCTTGCAAAAAGTTTTGTTTCGCCTTCGATTGAAGCAGGGAATGTTCCTGTATATTCAATCCATGTATCTGGATCATCCCCATCAAAATGGTATTCCGTTTTTGAAACACCACTTTCCCCGTCTATCCCGCCTTGAATGGAAACCATGACATTTGATGCTGACCATCCGGTAGGCGTTAGGGTAATGATCGGCGTGGTCGGCGGTGTTTTGTCGATATTGGGTACATGATAGGTTACTGATTTTGTATTTCCACCTCCATCCGTTGCTGTAAAGGTATACGAACCGTTTGAGGTTGCGTAATATGTCGCCGGATTGCTAGTAGTTGACGATCCATCGGGTAATTTAATATTGCTCACGCCGGTTTCATTGTCTGATGCGGTAGCCGTCAAAAGTACATTTCCGCTAGTCCAATCCGTCTTATTTGCAGTAACAGAAAGACTTGGAGGATTGGGATCGACGTAATGGTAGTTAATTATGGACGGCAGTCCTTGCTTATCTTCTGCAGATATATGCACATAAAAATTCGTGTACATTTTTGTAGGCCAAGAATATGAAGTTGATGTGGTTTTGACTGGCCCCACATTGCCGGAAGTTGGCGACGTATCTATTTTTATCCCATATCCCTTCAACCCAGATGCATATGTGACAGATACCTGGTTAGAGGTTGGAGTCCAGTTTCCATTTGGATGTTTAACATAAACCATGTAACTATATTCGGTTCCATTATCTTTTGGTGAAGGACTCCAACTAATTTGCGGATAATTATTAACCAACGTAACATTTACGTTACTAGGGGGGTCAGGAAATTCGAAATCAATTAAATTATAGTCATCATAATAACCATCTCTTGTGCAAATTGTGGCTGATCCATACATGCAATATTCCTCGCCATTACCATTATCATCCCAATCAAGATGAATATAAGGATTGCCGAAAGAATCATATTTCAAAATAGCAGTTAAAATCGGAGGATCAGAATAAACATCTGCGTAAGCTACAGGCAGTACGGGGGTTATTGCCGAGATAATAAGTGATAGTGAAAGGGCGACTTTCAAGAGAAGCGCCCTTATTTTTTTTGGAGCTTTCATTCTTTTCACCAACCCATTTTTACGGATTTTTATGGTTTCAAAATAACAGTCTTGCTACGAATAACATAAAGGTCGAGAAGTGCTTTTTCCCCTCAGAGAACGGGTATTCCGCTGAGGGAGTTGATCAATCGATCGGTCTCCTATTACCTTAATATGGCTTTACGCTGATGATCGGCCATATACGCATGCAGGTATTTCTTGAGATAGTTACAATCAGTGATAAATTTCTGATACACGATCTGTGCCGCAGCGCCTCCAGCCTCATTTGTAATAAGCATGAAGTGTCCATGAGGCAAACGCAGAATATCAATCGGCGTGAATCGCGGTTCTTCCGTGCCTCCTGATAGAATATTCCGTTCCTGGCCTATGAGGCTGCTGAAGAATTCCGCATCTTCGACATCACCACTGAAGATCGTTATTGCTCCGAGCTTTTTAAGAACATCCTTACCTACATTCGATATTTGATCCAGGCATTGTACGGTTGCAGTAGTTGCAATCTGTTTCGTACCCCCATCTGTGAATAGTCGCTTAACCACTTCACCGCCGAAATAGGTGAGATCATCGATGGCAAATGTAAGCGGGATCCCCGCTCCTTCTTTCCGGCCATGAGCTTTCTCTGCGAGATAACTCAAAAACAAATGCCCCAGAAATATGTTTTGCTGCGGCAGATAAGTACAGTCGGAATTGAAGACGAGCAGACCACCTTGATTCAGGAAGGCTTCGATATCAAGCACGTTGTCTTTTCTTGTTACAATGGTCGAAGCGTTCTTATCGGAAGTAAGATCGGCAAGAATATTCTTTGGAAGCTCGAGGAATTTGCTCATCTTGTTTTCCACGACCTGCTGGCCGGCATGTTTATGTCCTTCCGGGTAAATATCTTGAACGAAATGAAGAACCTCGCTCTCAAAATAAGAAACGATGGCACGGGCATCACGATTTTCTTTCAATAGGAGGACCCTATCAGCAGCATCCCGCGGATCGGAAATCAGTTTTCGCAGATGGTGGAACGAAAAATCCGGACCATATACAAGTCTCCCCAAACCGGCATGCATACCAAAGGCCCGGCTCGCCATCGAGATAAAAAACGGATCCAAACCTTGTACGAGCAAGAAATCGTACATGGCATTTTTTGTAACGGTGATCACTTTTTCGGCGGAGTCATACAGGGGCAAGAAGGAAAGGGATCGTTCCACATCCCTCAAATCAATGGTCATCATGGTGGTCTCGGGAATAGCCAGACTCCGGGCAATACGTAGAACCTCCGTCGTGAGTTGCCCTCTCGTTTCAAGGACAGCGAGGCCGAGCCTCTGCCCTTTTGAAAGCCGTACAAGCTCCTGGGATAAGCGGCTAAGAAGAATGACCATCGACTTCCCGCTCCCCGGCGATCCGACAATAAGCTCCCCTTTGAGCCGGGTGGATTGTTGAACCGTAACGGTTTTCTTCGTTTTTGCATGATATCCAACGATCACATCATGGCCGTCGATCATTAACGTATCTTTTTTAAGGAAAAACATCTGTCCATTCCCCTCTCTTGGATTTTGCCTGCCTGTTAATTGGCCACGTAGTGATCCCATTTCTGATCGAACAGACTATGAAGCGTTGGATAGACTGCTTCTTCATGAGAGTGGTCTTCCTGCAGGATCACATAAAGGTCGAGAAGGGCCTCCTCCTTGCCGCGCAGCGTGCGCACATTCATCATCCGAAGAAGGAGCTGGTAAATCGGGTCACTTGTATCCGACAGCGTGTCCGTCTCCGCCGCTTCCGAGTAACCGAATCGATTGGTTTGGAAAAAGACGTCTTCATGGCGATATGCAACCATACGGAGGTATTCTCCCTGCTTGTCGGGATGTACGGATTCCGGAATGAGTAATGCCTGGAAGATGGTAGCATCGCTAGGTTCTTTACCGGCCATAGTAAGCCAGGACTTAATCCCGACAAAGGTGATTTCAAAATGGAGCATATAGTAGGTATCAGCGAAAATACGATCGATCATTTGAGTCTGCATTTAGTATCTCCCCTTAATAAAATTAATGTTTGAAACGTAGAGATCATCTTGCCCGTCGCCTGACAACGTAACGGAAATCGCATCGGGTATATCTTTCACTGCGATGTTCGGAGCAAACACTTTACGCGATGAAAAGGTATTTGCCACACGACTCCAATTTTCCAAATTAATGATTGGTTTGCCCAAATTGGGGTCAGAAAGCTGCGAGTAGCAGGTCCAATAACCAATAACGGGTCCGCCGCACATTAATTCTTCCGACGCAGGTGAGCCGTATAGCTGACGAATTCCGAAATTGACGGTAATCGTATCCCCATTCCCGCTCCCACTTCCGGAGCTTCCCGAGCCACCCCAAAACGGTACGTCATTAAAGGGCTGGCCGGTAGCCGGGTCAATACCTCGGTTCATATCCAGCGACGACAAATTTTGACTGCGGATAATGGATTTGAGCTTATTGGCATACTGGCTATCAGTTGCATACCCTGCCTTCTGCAACTCATTGGCAAATTCATACGGATTCTTTTTGGAGAGTGCATTCTGATATCTCCCGTTACCCAGCAAAAAGTCGGAATGATCAGCAAACGATCCAGCAGGGCTATCATAACTTCGAAACATCGCTTGGATCGGGACGAACACCCCTCCGATTTCTTCATGCGTCGATGCCAGGCAAGTCGGACCGGTCCAGCCCCGGTTAGCTTTGATACCGAACATATTGTTGCAAATCGCACTTGCTCCACGTGCGGACTCAAGCGCTGCCTGAGCCAGCGTAATGCTGGCGGGAACCCCGCTTCGACGCTCCTCTTGCTGGGCGGCGGCAGCATACTGAATAAAGAATGGATCGGTCAGATTTCCGTTCGTCGTAGGGACGGTCACGGTATCATCGGTTGGCGGTGGCGGAGCGGGAGCAGTATTATCGTATGGAATCGTCCCGAGTGTACTGGAACCTCCGTTGTATAAGCTGCGAATATATACGGTGCCATGCTCGTTAAACGCCGGCGGGGTTGTCCCTAAGTAGACACCGCTGATATACAGCATTTTGTTCGATTCGTAATAAGGCATGCATGAGTTCGAACAGCCTTGTGGCTGCATGCTGGACCAGTTGAGCTTATTCAGGGTTCGGAATGCTTCCTGACTCGCCGTGTCCGTTAGCTTGGACATCAAAAGGATAAACGGCTTCGGATCGATGGCCTCTTGCCCGTCCGGTATCATTTCAAAGTGCAAATGGCTTCCGGTCGATTGTCCGGTATTCCCAGACAGGCCGATGATCTCGCCCTTTTTAATGACTTGCCCGGGGGTCACAAATGCCTCGCTCAAATGCAAATACCGGCTCCCCATCCCGCCGACCTCCGGGTCTGTACTCTGAACGGTCACATAAATGCCGGCATTTTTCGTGGATGGGGAATCAGACGGCTGCGGGTAACTTACGGTACGAACCACCCCATCAAATGAGCTGGCAACAGGGGTACCACTCGGGATACCAAGATCAATGCCGGAGTGCATTTCCTCCCGGCCCGTGACCGGGTTCGTCCTTTCGCCAAAGTCTGCAGTGATGACCGCTTGCATATCGGAAATATAGATTTGCGGAGGAACAATCTTCTCCGTGATTTGGTTGTTGAGCGCAACCTCCTGGGTGCCCGAAATAGCTACAGCGATCAGATAGAAGAGCAGGAATAATGCGGTGAGGATACCCAGGACAATCCAGAATATCGGATTGCCCAAGGTCGCAGCTGCGGCTTTCTTGCCTATCGCATGTTTCAGCTTTTGTTTAATTTGATTCTTCGCGTAATCCTTGGCGAGATTCCAACCTTGCTCAAGTGATGCTTGCAAGAACGCTCACCCCTTACTGACCGTCAAACTTTACTTTTTGGTTATTTTTCTTACGGCTTGATTGGGCGTTGGAAGAGACTTTCTTCGCAACATTTTCAGCAGCCTTACCCACATCAGCGGTCGCAAATTTGGTTTTGGATTTCTGCATGACCTTCAGGGATGCATCCAAATTATCGAGCCCGGCGGACACCTCGGTAGTCACTTTATTCTTCAACTCGGTATAAACAGCGGTGTTGGTTTCGGTATTGATTTCATACCTGAAGTTCTCCACCGGTCTTGCCGACTTTAAGGAATCCATGGACGCATCCATTTTCTGCCTCAAGTCGGTAGGCATATTGACTTTGCCAATGACTGATTGCGATCTTTTGTTCGAGTGGGTGAGAAGATCGACATGATTGGAATTGACCTGCGTATTCGTCTTCGCAAGAAGATCAACATTCGATTTCCGCTGAACGGACGAGTTGCTATCCGGCATAACCGGCAACTTGTTTGAATTGAGAACGCGCGCAGCCTTCCATTCCGGCGCCGGAGTCACCGTGGGAGCACCTTCGGTCGGTGCAGATACTTTCCGGAATGCCTCGTTGGCCTGCAGCAACTTGTCCCGCTCCCCTTTGAAATCGCCCATTTCCTCGAAATACGGTGCAATCGAGATGCGTCTGGAGCGGGTGAGCATGGTTTGGTTGACCTTTGTAGATGTGCTCAAGCCAGCGTCCTTAAAGCCTGCATCCATGTTTTTCACAAAATCGGAATGTTTCACAGGTTCGCCGGTTGTGGCTGCCTGTTCGATGGCCTGCTTCGACTCAACCTTATACCGATCAAACAGGCGGATCATCACAAAATCATTAACGGCCGTTTCCAACTTCCGATTACTGTTGAGTGTCTTGGCACGAGCCATTTGGTCAATGGCTTGTTTCGGCCGGTTCACCATATGGGAGGAGCCTTTACGGATCGCATTTTCGTTGCTGTATATCTGGCCGGCGATCTCCTGATCGTTCATTCCTTCCGTAACGCCTTGGGTCAAGACAGCCTGTTTCATGCTGCCACCGTCATCACGAATCGCTTTGAGGCGGGATTTTTCTGCATCCCATTCTTTGTCCATCCCGCGGAATGGATTCTTGGTGCCATTCTGCAGATTGTCGTTAACTTTTTGGACAAACGGCGTGTACTGAACCGGTTGTCCTGTTTCGCCGGCCATCTGCTCAGAAGCTTCTTTCTCCCTCTGGTAACGGAGGGTCATGCCGGCGCTCGCTGCATCGTTAAGGCTCGTATCCGCTTTTTGGATGGACGATGGATTAAACGTGCTCGGAACGCCGTCAATTTCCTCTTTATTCCGGAACAAGCCCACAACCTTTTGTGAAGCATAATTCGTAAGGGAGCGGGTAGCTTTACGCTGTAACTCATCAACGATCGTCGATTTCGCTTTCGGTGTAAGCGGCAACTTACCTGCAGCTTTAGAGAATACCTGCCCAATCTCGTGACGGTATTTGAAAATAACACCTACCACGATGGCTTCGATGACGAGGGCAAGGAACCAGCCGCCTCCTGCCATGTAAACGACCGTAAATGTCAAATGTCCCATCACGAGCGAAAGGTCTAGAAAGAACATCGTCGAGACAGTGG
Organism: Paenibacillus sp. sgz302164; assembly: GCF_056120505.1. Classification (NCBI taxonomy): domain Bacteria; kingdom Bacillati; phylum Bacillota; class Bacilli; order Caryophanales; family Paenibacillaceae; genus Paenibacillus; species Paenibacillus sp. sgz302164. The sequence goes on from NZ_JBVYOL010000041.1 coordinate 42,298, forward strand.
TGACCGATAGTCCTATGAGCTTCACAAACTGTCCCTGTAACACCGATAAGCTTGCTTCCCTCCCTGGGATCAAGGAGCCAAGGAGCGTGATGGCCATCGCACAGGCATGCACGAGCATCTTAATTCTCATCCATATGGAAGCAATTGCCCAGAACGTGAATAGCCCCAATATGATACCTGAAAAGAATGAGTAGACCAGCAGAATCAGAATTTGGGAGTCGGATCTCTGTTGTGCGACACCCGGAAATTGAGATTGTGCGGCCTTGAGAGCGGCGACACGTGCATCCGAGAAGGGCTGAGAATTTAGGACGTTCTCGACTAAGGAACGTGTACTTGCGTCTTCATATGCACTGCCATTATCGAATTGCAGCATGGAATATGGGCGCATGACGAGTTCGTTCCAAATTTGGTTGGCAATTGTCGTGACACCGTTATTTGCGTCTGCATCGAGGTTCGTCACTTTAGCGAGTCCCGCATACATGGTCCCACCCACGCCGTTACCGATCTCATTCATGGTCTTTAGCACTGTGCCGACTTGCGAAAAAAAGATGACGCATACCGCAGTCGCAATGATAAAAGCAATACCGGTTTGAATGCCTTCGAATAGACGCAAGCGTAGCAATTGAAAGAGCATATAAAGGACCGTAATAGCGGCTAAGAGTCCAAACGCATTGCCCCAAAGGCCATCACCGAAAAATCCTGCCTTAATCCCGGTTAAATTCTGGATGATCTGTTCAACGCCATCAATGAGCGCATCCATGAAACCGAATGTTAAGGATTGCCGGGTAATCCAAATGAAAAAGCGAGTTAATTGAATCCCGACTTCAAAGGCAGTACTGAGTGCCTGGTCATATCCGCTTACGATGGTGTCGCGGGCCTCGTCCCTGACCTGCCACCAGTGCCGATCAGGAAGGAGGGTCTGAAACGAATAATGCGAAACTTTGTATTTGTTATAAAGCTCGCCAGCGTTCGAGTCCGATGGAATCAGATTGTCGGCATTGTCGGGTTGTGTGGAGGCTGCGTAAGCAGCAATTGGAACAATAAGCCCCATGAGCAGCATAACGATCATCATAATCGTTAGGATCTTCCGCCGTGGGAAAAATGACGCAGGAACGTGAACCTTATTCATCGTTGTTCCCGCTCCCCTCGTCATCGAGTTCGCCCGAGGAAGCAGCTTCAGCGTAATAGTCTTGGAATTCTCGAAGGATCCCGAAACCATCATCTTCTCCCTGTTCGATTTCTTCTTCTGCTTCCGCCTCCGGCGGACGTGTATCGAAGCAGTCGAATAGATGCTGGAAAACGACGTCTACCGTAAGAACCCCTACACGTCCATAAATGTCCTGCATCAAACACTGACCGTTCTCGAGATTCTTAATGAGGTCCATATTATCCTTCGTATGTTCGAGTCCAAAATACGAAAGCGTATCTTTGATTTTGGTCGTATCTGCATCACGGAAGGCAAATTTCATTCCGATGTTGCCTGCCAAATCACCGGCCAAGTCCGTCGGATTCTGGGTAGCAATACCGAGACCACCGTTTAAGGAACGTCCGGTACGAATTGCACGTTCGGCCATTTCCTTCCCGATCTGCGTTCGCAGAATGGCCCATGCTTCGTCCATCTCCGCCAGCGTAAAGATGCTTCGGTCATAATTGAGGAACGTGTCCATGAACCTGCCGATAGAGTACATGGTGGCAACGGACATTTTCTCAATTAGGGAATAGTTTGCTGGCGGCTTTTCGACGGACGGCATTTTCAGGTTCTGGACCTGAAGAATATTCAACGCATAATCCATATTGATCGTCTTTTGTTCACCTTTGCCAAACAAAAGCTTTGCAAAGGATAGATTCTGGAAACTTCCCAAAACTTCTGCCAATACCTCGGCTTCCGGACGTCCCATCTGTGAAAGGAAGTCGATACATTTCGTCAAGTAGGGCTTCGGTTCTGCAGCTACTCCGAGAACCGCTTTGGAAATGTAGCTGTATTGAATCGTATCGGTTTTCACCGAAGCTAAGTATGACAAAATGTCCATCGCTGCTTCCTTGGCATCCTCGATATTCTTCAGCATAACGAATGGATCGAGTTTCCCTACATCCTCTTCGGATGCCGAAAGGGTAGCTACTTGAATTTGCCCTGCGAGTTCAGGTAAATTGTCCGGCCAATGCGATCGTTCGCCTTTCGGGTCAAAAATCAGTGTTTTCCCTCCGCTTACCGAGTTTTGGTAACCAAGTAGGTTGAGGAGAACGGATTTACCGCCGCCGAGTGTACCCGATTCGCTGAACGATGGAGAGCGGTTAATCTGGCTAGCATGTCGGAGATCGATATAGACTGGGCGTTCAAGCGGCCCTGTGGTCCCGACGTAGTAGCCTTTTCCATCCCCCAAGTCTTGTGTTGCTCCGATCATACCGGCTGCCAAGGTTTCGGGTGGGATTCGCTGGATATAGTCCGATACGTATCTCGGCGATCCAGGGATGAAGTCATTAAACAAGAGCCATTGGTCACCGGCCGGCAATTCAACGTGGATATTGCCGAAATCGCGGTAATGGTCCTGCAATATTTTGATGTTGCTCTTTAGGATATTCCAATCATGATGATGTAGGCCAAAGGTAACATGCGTGATAAACGTCGGGTTCTTCCGCTTTTTATACTCGTCCTCCAGATACAGTGCCTTCTCCTGCTTCTCCTGAAGGTCAAGTGGAACCGTTGCCCCTGCTTCTTGAACGTTCTTCACCTGACCGTCGATATCAATTTTCTTCCGGCTCAGCTTCTTGAGGGCGTCTCTGGCTTCCAATACTTCGACCTTGATGCTCATCTCCACAGGGAATGGGAGTGTGGATGCACTGTACAGCCATTCGCTTCCTGGCATATCCATATTATCGGGTAGCTCGGATAGTGCGAGGTAGGCATGATAGATATCTTTTTCCTCACCATCGTGAAACTGCGTAATTTTTACTCGACGTGGGTGGTTCAGGTCGATATCGCCTTCCGTTACGGTCAAGATCTGACGAGGATCATACAGCATGGTGGACAGGCCGCCGCGTTTACCCTTCATCTTTTTCGGTGACCAGCCCTCCTCCTCCGTCGATCGGAGGGTCGGTTCACCAATTCCCCACCAAAAGTTTCGTTTCAGCAGCCATTCTGTTGTTTCTGATGTGGCTCGCTTCACTTTGATCTTGCGGGACAGGCGATCGAATATCTGCTTCTCTTTGATCAAATACGACTGATATTCATGTTCGAAAATCTCTGGTTCGTTAATACCCATCAGATTTTCAATAAATCGTTTCGGATGCAGGACCAGTTTCTTGAGCTCAACGTATGCGCTTGAGACTTGCTCGACGATATCCTTGTCTTCGGTCTTCGGTAAATTCGCAATCACATAAGCCCTGTAATCGGAGTTATTGGAGCCTGAAACCATGTTGTACGTTTCATTCAGATGCTCACTTAGGCGTTCAACGTACTTCCTTCCCCATTTGCGGAGCGGGCCGGTTACGCGATCAGCCAAATGGTCATGATGCTTGAAGATATCGTGTGTCTTCGGCAGCCAGAGGATTTGAAATGATTTTGTCAGCAGGGAGAGGAATGTTGTCATGGAAATGAGACGATCAATCTTCTGCTGCTCGCTAAGGTGGTCATAATTAAATGGCTCAATTTCATAAATTGCCCAAGCTTCTTTGTCTTGGTTAAAGACTAAATTATGCTCATAGTAGGCAATAGGGAATTCAACGTTAACCTTACTCACATTTTTCTTAACGACGGCGGATGCCAATGGATGCGACCTCCTTTTGGGAAAAAGGAGCGTACATTAAGCACGCTCCCGATCTGTGCGATAAACGACTTTCGTTCCATAGCGATAATGCCTGATATGTTCCATTTTTCTATAGCGATGGAGCCGCTTAGCTCTCATCCAGTAATAAATCATGCCAAGAATCCATTTGTGTGGGGGTTTGCCATCGAGCTTTTGTTTGGATATCACCCACGTAAGAAAGACAGGGAACACGATATAAGTGAAAAATGGCGGGAGGAAGAATAATACCGACTTTGCGAGAATGATAAAGATGATTTCGACAATAAACCATATTCCCACGACACGAAGGTTTGCCGGGAAAGGAAGCTTTTTGCCTTCCAACGCATAAATCACAAAGTCGAGGTTCCAAATTCTTGTATAGTTCGAAACGGTGACCCTAGGACTTTCTTTTTGTTGATCGCTCATAGTGCCACCTTATCCCCAGAAGTAATTGTAGACGGATCTCCCAATTGCCTTAACCATAGTCCAGTCAGATACAACGGCAACAACAATTGCTGTGGAAACAAAACCGATCGCTTTAACCCAATCACGTTTCACGATTAAGTAAATCCCGATGGCTCCAAGTACAACTGGAATCCACTTGGTAATATCATTATTGAACGAATCCCCTAAATCACCGAGGGTTTTTGCATAGGTTGGAGTAACTACAGTCATTGAAAGCCCTAGTGCGGAACCGGTATAGAGTGCAATGTTCTTAAGCATTGCTGTATTTTTTTTGAAAAAGGATTTCATCGGGTTTTTGCCCCTTTCAGTTCGTCATTGTGGTTACTTTTTGGAAGCAGATGAATCATTAATATTTCCCCCTGCAGTAACTGGTTGCTCGGGCTGCGGCCCCTTTACATCAATTTTCTTATTTTCTGATTCCGGAGCGGGAGTAACCGAAAACGTATCAACCGACTGAACATACATTTTGCCATCTTTCTCGACGGCGTTCATTTTCCACAAATTGCTGAACGACTCGCCAAGAGCATTCTTAACGATTACCGTTGCATAGATGTAAATCGTATTGTTCTTGTCAGGCTCTTTGTCGGTAAATAACTGGACGTTATCGATCTTGTCCAGTGTATATCCAGATGCAGAGATCGAAGCGGGAGCTTTGGACGAATCAACGTAAAAATATTTGATCTGATTCACATTACCTTCATACCAAGATCGTAAGAAGCTTGAGGCTAAATCTTTCCCCAGTTTGACCTTAGCTTCGTCGGTAATAATATCTCCCCTATTCGAATCAGACACGATCCCCTTCATCTGCTCTCCAACAAATCGAGGATAGGAACGAATGACGGGACCATCCTGGGTCAAGGTTACGGGTATCACCATGTACGACTTTATAACCGTTGGGCCGTCCCCATTCTTGGAATTGTTATTTGCTTTCGATGTGTCCGTACTTGGGGGGCTAGGATTCGGAGTAAACTCTCGGCGGACAAGAATCGTAACATCCACATGCGAATCATCGATTTGCTTTGCATTATAAACGTCGCTTGAGAGCACACGTGATGAACCTTTCACTTCACCAACTTGTAAACCCGCATCATTATCAATGCCGCTAACGAATTTCGCCAAACGAGTACCGTGATCGGATAGATTGCTTACGCTCCAAGTAAAGTATTCGGTTGCGAAGTCGGTTGCGAAGCCCTTAATGGAATCTTGTACAGCCGGTGTCATACTTCCGTAGTTATAGATCTGCTGAATAACCCTTTCTCCTTTCAACGTTGAGGTACAGCCCTTGAGTACGATCAAGCCGGCGATGGTCCAAACTACGACCCTCAGTGCCTTTTTGCCGGCTAAGGGTCTCGGAGCTCGTGGTTTTATGGATTTATCGGATTTACGTTTCGGTTCAACTGACTTTTCTGCATTTTCAGCAGGCGGAACTTTTGTTTTATTTCGAAATGCCAAACTCTAATCACCTACCCTTTCTTGCTATCCCCACGACGGTTGCCTTCGGTAAGGACACCGAAGATAACCACCAAAATGATGATCAAGATGATCGCATGCGCTGTATCGAAAGCGAGGAACCAATTCACAATATCTTTCAGTTTCTCCCAAAGCCCCGGTACACGCTGAGACGCTGCACTGCCAATATCGTCCATCATTTTTGTAACCTTCTGATGAGACTCGTCTTGAGCTGGCGCTGAAGCGGGTGCAGCTTGCTGATCTGTGGGCTTCGCGGTTTCCGGTATCGCCGTAACGGTTTGTGTTTGCTCGGGAGGGTCCGGAGCTTTTGGTGCTGGTGATCGAGTCAACAACACGGATCCGATAAGCAGACACAGAATGCCAACACTTGCGAAAATCACTTTTTTGTTTTTTCTCAAACCGATTCACCCCCTTTGATCCAATTAATTAATCAATATAATAACATATTAATTTATTAATTAGTATATTGGATTTATAAAATTAAAAGGCGGCCCCCTGTCTAATCGGGGACCGCCATAAAAAGGCTTTAATCGTTATGCATACAAATGTTCGCATGTCTATCATGTTTTCCTGTGCAGCATGATGTGGGAATAATAACTATGATGAGGAGCGGGAGCTTGAAAATTGAGATTTGACCGATATAAGGAACGAGTGATCGCCTTCTTATGAGATGAGATTTGGATATGAGACTATGATATCACCAATGTCTTTGCCGGTGAGAACACGATGATCTTTCCCGAACACGCGTTCCGCGGCGGACATAATGTTATCCAGCCTTGTTCTATATACAGCATCTGGGAGGATAAAGGCAATAATTCCGTCACGAATTACCTTGTTGGTAGATAATTTAATTACATCTCTATAACGTTCCAACTTTCTCTCTATTGAAACCTGTTCGGAGTAAAAAGGAGAACGTTGTACAGGCTCTGTTGAACGATCCAGCTCTATATAAAAAATTTGAGTTCCGATACGAAGGATTGCGTCTGGCCGAACTGAGTTAACTTCGTTATCACTGTACACGGACAATGATGGATGCCAGTCCCAATCCTTATATTGCTGCAAGTCAGCTTGTACCATCCACTTGTTTTTCAAATCCAGATACACCTTTCCGAGTTCCCAAAAGTGATCTTTTTTCGCTCGTTCCATATCAAGCTCATGCTTTGATAAGCGGTTTTCCTCGAGTATTCCTCTTCTCAATTCCACTATGCGTAAACCGCGGCCAGTTAGATAGTACCAAGATTCTCCTCGAATCCTATCCCTTTGATGAGACGGTTTGTCCGAAGAATCGGGGATAAATGTCGAAGCCTCAATCAGTCCACGATCCTTCAATCTTTTGATAGTCCTCCGAGATTTTATTAACGCACGATCATGATTCTTCCTTTCCCAGAAAACCTTCTGTTCGTGAGTAGCAGTTTCGTATTCAGGATAATGATAACCAGGAGTATCTAAAAAATACGTACTTACAACGATTGATTGAGGCATACATCTGCAAAAATATAAGTCCGTTAATAGATTCCATTCACGCTCGGTAAGTAGATCGATAGTTTCTCCAAGAGAAAAATCCGTTGACGCCCTCTTCTTCCTCTTACCGCTATCTGGCATTTCAGCAGTAGGTTTTTCATGGACATCAAATTCAGTCATTTATAAATAGCTCCCTTCGTAACCCATGAGTGGGCTGGGGTTGATAAATATCACGACGAAATGGTATTAGTCGTGATTTTGCCGCGCCACCAACCGCTAGAGCCACAAGTATTTAATGGAAATTGTAGCAAAAATGATAGTTCAACGTAAAGATCAACGAACAATGTAACAAAAGACATTACATAAGCATAAAGAAAACTATGATAAAATGACTGACATAAATACAGTTTTTGTATCAACGTATAAAACGACAAAAGTACATTCGGTAATGATTATCTATCGATGGGTAAAATGATCATCACATGGGAATTATCGGTTAATCATTATTTTAGATTTGTGATCATTTGATCCATGAAATTGGAATTGCCTAGTCGTTGCCCAATAGGGTTCCCGATCCTCTCATCCTCCCCAATGTTGTCAGGTTAGTAGATTTTGGTATAGTAGAGGTAAACGATAGAAACGGATGATAGCGCGTGAAAAAAACGGAAAAACGGCCTTATCCCGTGTGC
>NZ_JBVYOL010000042.1:0-45132 GCF_056120505.1 Paenibacillus sp. sgz302164
GACGACGAGGTAGATAGGTTCGAGGTGGAAGCGCGGCAACGTGTGGAGCTGACGAATACTAATCGGTCGAGGGCTTAACCTATACAATTTAACTCACACTTTACGTAAATTTCGTATCTAGTTTTCAGGGTGCAAATGAGCACTTTGACTGTTTGGTGATGATGGCGGAGGGGATCCACGCGTTCCCATCTCGAACACGACCGTTAAGCCCTCCAGCGTCGATGGTACTTGAACCGAAGGGTTCTGGGAGAGTAGAACGTTGCCAAGCACTATAAAAATGAGTCTTTTTGGGAATTTTTCCAGAAAGACTCATTTTTTTATATCATTACAAAATGAAGCATTAACCCATACTAGCCCTAAGAGGAGGGATACGTATGGGTTTTGTGAAATTGATGAGATGGATTTGTTTCATTTTATTTTGTCAGCCGGCCTTATTCAGTTTATCAGGCTGTTCCGCGCAGCCGGACAAGGCCCGGCATGCAGCATCGCCAGCCCCTATAACCGCACGGTCACTTGCGTCTGCAATGACCCCTTCAAACGCTTCAATGGCAGCGGCGGATGTTGGGCTGAGAACTGAGACAACGCTGTCCAAACGGCCCAAACGCCAAAAAGTAAAAGGAATCTATGTATCCGCATGGTCGGCGGTAGGGAGCAGATTTGACCGGCTTCTCGACTTGGTGGAGCGAACCGATTTGAATGCAATGGTCATTGACATAAAAAATGACTCGGGACAAGTCGTATATCCTTCAAAGGTTCCTTTGGCTACAGAAATAGGGGCAAACAGCAGCACGATTATTAAGGATATGAAAGCGAAACTGCAGCAGTTGAAGGATAAGAACATTTATTCGATCGCAAGGGTTGCTGTTTTTAAAGATCCGTATTTAAGCGACAAAATAAATGCGTATGCACTGAAGAGTCCGTCCGGAGAAGTGTGGAGAGATAGTAAAGGAACGGCATGGACGGATCCTTTTCAAGAAGGGGTATGGGATTACAATATTCAAATTGCCAAAGAAGCGGCGAGTTTGGGTTTTGACGAGATACAATTTGACTACGTGCGGTTCCCCGACATCAGAAAAAAATCGGATCTGGAGATAAGCTTCAATAATCCCAAAGGTTGGACGAAAGCACAAGCGATAGAAGCTTTTTTGAAAAAGGCAAAAGAACAGATCGGCAATTCCGCATACCTTTCCGCTGATGTTTTCGGCCTAACGACTTCTTCCAATGACGACATGGGCATAGGTCAGGAGTGGGCCCTTATTAGCAGTCAAGTGGACTATATTTCTCCCATGCTGTATCCATCTCATTATGCCAGCGGCGTATATGGGGTCAAGGAGCCCGATTTGCAGCCTTATGCGATCATTCGCAAAGCAATTGGCGATGCGCAGGCGAAGAACGGGCAGTTGAAGCAAAACTATGCTGAGGCCGCTGAGATCAGGCCGTGGTATCAGGATTTTACCGCAACATGGGTCAAGCAGCATAAAACTTACAATGCCGTAGATGTCAAAGAACAAATAAAAGCGGCGACGGAGCAGGGAATCGACCAATTTTTGCTATGGAATTCGACCGGCACCTATACGTATCGTTAACGCAATCTCCACATTCGGCTGTTCCGGTGCGTTTGGCGCCTCCTTTTCCTTGACACGAAAAATAGGCATTTGTTAATATTGCAATATTATAGACCTGAAAGAGGAGGAATTTGTGTTGTGAGGGAAGATAAGTTTGGCAAGGAAGGTTTAACTTTTGACGATGTGCTGTTGGTGCCGCGTAAATCCGAAGTGTTCGGAAAGGAAATTAACATCACGACTGTTTTGGCGCCTCATGTGAAGTTAAACATTCCATTCATTAGCTCGGCGATGGATACTGTAACGGAATCTAAGCTCGCTATTTCTATGGCAAGAGAGGGCGGCATCGGTATTATTCATAAAAATATGACGATTGACCAGCAAGCGGAAGAAGTGGATCGGGTAAAAAGATCGGAGAGCGGAGTTATAACGAATCCTTTTTCGCTTACGCCCGAGCATCATGTTTATGACGCTGAAGCGCTGATGGCCAAGTATCGGATCTCCGGTGTTCCGATTGTGAACGAGGGCAATAAACTGGTCGGTATTTTAACGAATCGCGACCTGCGCTTCGTTCATGATTATTCCATCAAAATTAAGGAAGTAATGACGAAAGAGAACCTGGTTACCGCACCTGTCGGAACTACTCTGCAGCAAGCGGAAGTCATCCTTCAACAGCACAAAATTGAAAAGCTGCCTCTGGTCGATGAGAATAACGAGCTTAAGGGCTTAATTACGATAAAAGATATTGAAAAAGCGATCCAGTTCCCGAATGCCGCCAAGGATCAGCTGGGACGCCTATTGGTAGGCGCAGCGGTCGGCGTTTCGAAAGATGTTATGGAAAGAACCGCGGCGCTCGTAAAAGCGGGCATCGATGTAATTGTCGTCGATTCTGCGCACGGCCATCACATCAATATTGCCGAGACGGTTAAGAAGATACGAAATCAATATCCGGATCTGCCTATTATCGCAGGAAACGTAGCGACGGGAGACGGTACCCGCGATTTAATCAAAGCCGGCGCCTCGATGGTAAAAGTCGGGATCGGACCGGGTTCCATTTGTACGACCAGGGTCATTGCCGGAATCGGCGTGCCGCAAGTTACTGCGATTTTCGATTGCGCTCAAGCGGCGGCTGAGTTTAATGTGCCGGTCATTGCCGACGGCGGGATCAAATATTCCGGCGATGTAGTTAAAGCGATAGCCGCAGGCGCCAGCGCCGTTATGATCGGCAGCTTGTTTGCCGGCACCGAAGAGAGTCCGGGTGAGTCCGAGATTTTCCAAGGCCGCAGATTTAAAGTTTACCGCGGCATGGGTTCTCTGGGGGCAATGAAAGAGGGAAGCAAGGACCGTTACTTCCAGGAAAACGAGAGCAAGCTCGTTCCGGAAGGAATTGAGGGCCGCGTTCCTTACAAAGGGCCTTTGGCGGATACCGTTTATCAGTTGGTCGGCGGCCTGCGCTCAGGAATGGGATATTGCGGGGCGCGCAACATTCACGAATTGATCCATGACACCCAGTTCATTCGAATTACTGGCGCAGGTCTTCGCGAAAGTCATCCGCATGATATTCAAATTACGAAAGAAGCACCAAACTATTCCTTATAGTAACTGCAAAATGTATAAAAATGGAGGCGAAGGGATTGAACTTTCGTCTTCTTTTTTTTGTCTAATGGGGTGTGTTACAATATATTGTGTCTTATATTTCCCGGGGAGAGTGAAATTGTGAATTTATTTGCTTTTAAGAAGAAAAAGATAGCTTTGGTGCTAGGTGTCTGTTTATTGATTCAATCCGTTCTTTTACATATACAACCTTCTAGTGCGCTAGCTGCGGAGACACCGGCAGCCACATCGGCCCCCGCAGGATCGGCAGCGACCGGCGAGCCAAAGCCGGCCGCGAAATCGGCGATCATTATGGAGGCGAGCACAGGAACGGTGCTGTATGAAATGAATGCCGACGAACCACTTCCTCCGGCGAGTATGACCAAGATGATGACGGAATATCTCGTGATGGAAGCCATCAAGGACGGGAAAATCAAATGGGAAGACGAAGTTGTCGCTTCCAAAAATGCCGCCTCTGTCATCGGCTCCGGACAATTGATCGCCGATGGCGAAAAGCTGACCGTCAAAGATATGTTCAACGCGATGTCCATTTATTCGGCCAACGATGCTTCCGTGGCCCTGGCCGAGAAGCTCGGCGGAGGGTCGGAAGAGAATTTCGCCAAAATGATGAACGAAAAGGCGAAGCAGCTCGGTATGTCGGACAAGGCACATTTTATTAGCGCGACAGGGCTTTCCCGGTCCGACCTTAAAAATCCTCCGGCGTCTATCGAGGGTGAGACTTTAATGTCGGCGCGGGATGCAGCTACTCTTGCCTACAATATTTTGAAAGACCATAAGGAAGTTCTCGAATTCACGAAAATTCCTTCTCTGAAATTGCGGCCCAAAGACAAAACGCCCATGATTAACTGGAACTGGATGCTGGAAGGGAACCAAAGCAATCCGAATTTTAAAAAGTTTGCGTATACGGGGCTGGATGGCTTGAAAACAGGTTCTACGAGCGACGCGGGCTATTGCTTTACGGGAACGGCCGAGCGCAACGGCATGCGGCTGATCACTGTTGTTATGGGTGCCAAAACGGAGCCGGAGCGTTTTAATGAAACCCGGAAGCTCATGGACTACGGATTTCAAAATTTTGAAATTAAGCCGTATTTGAACGCAAGAGCTGAAATAGATTCGCTGAAAACCGTAAACATTAAGAAAGGCGTTCAAACGGAAGTTCCGGTAGTTACGAAGACCGGCATGTCTTTTGTAATCAAAAAAGGCGCTAAAGACGAAGAGTTCAAACTGGCGGCCGAGCCGCTCGAAGAAAGCAAGCTGGTTGCTCCCATTAAAAAAGGCGACGTGCTGGGAAAAGTGAAAGTCAGCTATAACGGCCAGGAAAAAACGGTCGATTTGGTCGCCAATGACGATGTCGAAAAAGGAAGCTGGATCCGCCTGCTGTTCCGGTCGATAAAAAACTTCTTCGGCGACATGTTTAAAGGGATGAAGAACATTGTCTAGGCCAGAAAATGGGTTGTATAATGGGTCACCATCATGTAAAATGATTGTTTAGAAGTTTACTATCGAATCGTGCAATGACCTGCATGAATCTGTCATAAAGGCATAGGAGGAATGGAAGTATGGAAACTGGAACATCCCGCGTTAAAAAAGGTATGGCCGAAATGCAAAAAGGCGGCGTCATTATGGACGTTATGAACGCTGAACAAGCAAAAATCGCTGAAGCTGCGGGCGCCTCTGCCGTTATGGCTTTGGAGCGAGTGCCGGCGGATATCCGCGCAGCAGGCGGCGTTGCCCGCATGGCCGATCCGACTATTGTCGAAGAAGTTATGAAGGTCGTTTCCATCCCGGTTATGGCGAAAGCAAGAATCGGCCACTATGTCGAAGCAAAAGTTCTTGAATCCCTGGGTGTTGACTACATTGATGAGAGCGAAGTTTTAACTCCGGCGGATGAAGTTTATCATATCAACAAACGCGAGTTCACAGTGCCTTTCGTATGCGGAGCGCGGGATCTGGGCGAAGCGCTGCGCCGTATCGGCGAGGGTGCTTCCATGATTCGTACCAAAGGCGAGCCTGGAACGGGCAATATCGTAGAAGCCGTACGCCATATGCGGATGATGGTCGGCCAAATTCGCAAAGTACAAGCTATGTCCACAGACGAGCTGATGGCTGAAGCGAAGAACCTCGGAGCTCCTTTCGAGCTGCTGCTGCAAGTTCATGAAACAGGCAAGCTGCCTGTCGTTAACTTTGCTGCAGGGGGCGTAGCTACGCCGGCTGACGCCGCTTTGATGATGCACCTGGGCTCTGACGGCGTGTTCGTCGGCTCCGGTATTTTCAAATCCGACAGCCCTGAGAAATTCGCGAAAGCGATTGTTGAAGCTGTAACCCACTATACGGATTACAAAATGATCGCAGAAATTTCCAAAAACCTCGGAACCCCTATGAAGGGAATCGAAATTTCCAAGCTGGAAGCTTCCCAGCGCATGCAGGAGCGCGGCTGGTAATGTTGAATATCGGTGTTCTTGCTTTGCAAGGAGCGGTAGCCGAGCACATCCGGGCGATCGAACAGGCCGGTGCGGAAGGCGTCGTTATAAAAAGAACGGAACAGCTCCAGGATATTCAAGGTATTATTATTCCGGGCGGCGAAAGTACGACGATCGGCAAATTGATGCGCACGTTCGGTTTTATAGAAGCGCTGCGTCAATTTTCCGCCGAGGGCAAGCCGGTCTTCGGGACATGCGCAGGCCTCATCGTTATTGCCAGGGAAATAACCGGTCAGCCGGAAGCTCACCTGGAACTGATGGATATTACCGTAGCCCGCAATGCGTTCGGACGCCAGCGGGAAAGCTTTGAAACGGACTTGCCGATCAAAGGGATCGACGAAAATGTCCGCGCTGTTTTCATTCGCGCCCCGCTCATCGAGAAAGTGGGTCCGGGTGTGGATGTGCTCGCGACGTATCAGGAGCAGATCGTAGCGGCGCGGCAAGGGCATCTGCTCGCAGCATCTTTCCATCCCGAGCTGACCGACGACTATCGTCTGCACAGCTATTTTGTCGACATGGTCAAGCAAAGCCAAGCTAAATAAAGGGAACCAAGCACCTCTGAAATGACCGGATCTCCGGAAAGGGTGCTTGCTTCCATATATTCAACCATTTTGCGCTAACGGAGGAACCTCCTTGTTTGATGTAAAATTACTTCGTAACGATTTGGCAGCCGTACAAACTGCCATGCACAACCGGGGCAAGCAGATCGAGGAGCTGAATGGTTTCACGGCATTGGATGTGAAGCGCAGAGAGCTTCTGCAGGAAACGGAGCAGCTCAAAAACCGCCGCAACACCGTTTCTCAAGAAGTGGCTGCCCGCAAAAGGTCCAGCGAAAATGCGGACGAATTGATCCAGGAAATGAAGGTCGTCGGCGACCGGATTAAAGAGTTGGATGACGAAATCCGCGTGCTGGATGAGTCCTTGCAGCAGGTGCTGCTGTCGATCCCGAATATGCCGCACGAAAGTGTGCCGGTAGGCTCTTCGGAAGAAGATAACGTAGAGACTCGCCGCGTCGGCGAAATTCCACAGTTTGAATTTGAAGCCAAGCCGCATTGGGAAATCGCCCAAGAGCTGGGCATTCTCGATTTTGAGGCTGCGGCCAAGGTGACGGGTTCGCGCTTTGTATTTTACAAAGGGCTCGGCGCCCGGCTGGAGCGCGCGCTGATCAACTTCATGATGGACCTGCACAGCGATGAGCATGGTTATCAGGAGATGCTGCCGCCTTATATCGTCAATCGGGACAGCTTGATGGGAACCGGTCAATTGCCCAAATTCGAGGAAGATGTATTCAAAATCGAGAATTCGGAGTATTTCCTCATTCCGACGGCCGAAGTGCCGGTTACGAACTATCACCGCGATGATCTTTTGACCGCCGAGCAGGTGCCGGCCAATTTCGTGGCCTTCAGCGCATGTTTCCGCTCCGAAGCGGGCTCGGCCGGCAGAGATACCCGCGGCTTGATCCGTCAGCATCAATTCAACAAAGTTGAGCTGGTGAAGATCGTGAAGCCGGAGGACTCTTACGACGAGCTTGAGAAGCTCACAGGACACGCTGAGCGCGTTCTTCAGCTGCTGAAGCTGCCTTACCGGGTGCTGACGCTTTGCACGGGCGATATCGGCTTCTCGTCGGCCAAAACGTACGATCTCGAAGTGTGGCTGCCTAACAGCGGCGTTTACCGCGAAATTTCCTCCTGCAGCAATTTCGAGGATTTCCAGGCGCGCCGGGCGAATATCCGCTTCCGCAGGGATGCTAAAGCCAAGCCTGAGTTTGTACATACGCTGAACGGCTCCGGCTTGGCGCTCGGACGAACAGTAGCCGCTATTTTGGAGAACTATCAGCAGGCGGACGGATCGGTTGTCATCCCGGACGTACTCGTGCCGTACATGAATAACGTCAAGGCGATCAGCAAAAATTAGAGCTTGATAACCGGCTATTAAATGTGCTACAATGCTTTTTGTCACTGCATAAGGTTGTTTCCTTACGAGGAGGCAACTTCGTGGAGAGGTGGTCGAGTGGTTTAAGGCAGCGGTCTTGAAAACCGCCGAGGTCGTGAGGTCTCCGTGGGTTCGAATCCCACCCTCTCCGTATACCTTTACAAAAAGTCATGCGATTCTGAAGAATCGTGTGGCTTTTTTTCATTCTCCTGCGTGGGTTGCAGGGGTATATTTTGCTATCCGGGGGCTTGGATAAAAGAGCTTGCGCCTTCATATTTTAAACATGTGGAGGTGTTACCGATGAGCAAAGCAGATAAGCCGGCCGTCGATCAGAAGAGGTTGGTCGAGGAATGGACAACCCGGCTGCCCGAGGTGCTGAACAACTCGGATCAGGTGCGCGTATGGGCCGACGAGGCCGATTCCAACGCCTTATGGGTGCATATTACATCCGCAGGCCATTCCATGTACACGTTTGATTTTAAGGTGACTTACGTTGATTCCAGAGAGATTAAGGCAGAGCTTGTCGATGTGGAGCAGGATCAAAAGCATATCGATGAACGCCATGGCGTCGTACAGACGCTGATTGACGATTACATGCGTCACATACATGAATGTGCACAGGCGTTACAGCAAGTCACACATGCCTGAACAGCGGAGGGAGCATACATGACCAAGCAAAAGAGCCGTGATAAAAATTTGCAAAACGTAGTTAAGGATTTTAACCATACTACCGTGAATAGCCATCAAGCGCAGCAGGTGCAGCAGCAAACTAACGATCATCGACACCAAGATGCTTTAAATCATGATGAATAGAGGGGTGCCAGGCGATGTCCATACCTAGAAACTATCCTGCGGGAGAAAGCTACACCGACGGAAGCCCACAAGCCAGAAATGACAATAACGATGCTCCTGAGCCGCTTTCGGGCTCCAAAAAGGTGAAAAACCGCAATCATTCCGGGGCTAAACAGCATTCTGAGGGCTCGGGGCACCGCGGTTAATTTTTTTTCTTTACAAAATGTTTAAAAAAGCGGAAGGCGGACAAACTATAAATGTCGGTGAACAGAGAGGTGTGGTTCCGTTGGAGGATTTCAGCGAACGACCGTTGCCTGGAGGACTTTCATACCTGTTATAAGCAGGCTGGAGGGGATGTGCCAAAGACACTTGAGGTGTTTTATAAGCAGATTTTCCAAAGGTTTTACAAGTAACACGGTTTAGAAAGAAATCAACTAACACCGACAGAAAAGAACCCCTAGGGGTTCTTTTTGTCTTCGTTATTTTTTGATTTTTGATTCATCAGCAAGCGAACTCCGGCTCCTATCAGAATAACGGCTACGATTGCGGTTTGCGCGAACTGGGTGAACCAGTAATTGTAATCGGAATTAGGGAATAAGCGGTCGAAGAACGGAGCGGCGCCTTCGTTGATCATGTAATAGCAGCCGATCAGCAAAAGGACGACCCCGATTGGACGCTGATACAAAGTCCAGTTTTCGATAATCGGCTTATCGGTTAGCGTGCCGTTCTCGTATCTGGTCATCTGCTGCAAAGCGTCAAAGAAGCTATAGAACCACAGAAGCGGGATCAAAAAGAAGAACAAAGACAACCTCAAAACATCGAACACATAGATCGAGAACAGGAAGATGGCCATGAGCTGCAAGCCTCTTTTGGGCATCGCTAAATATAAATGCGCGGCACCCGGAAAGACCGCGATAATCGAGGCAAGCGTTCTGTTTTTACGGCTGTAGACGTCGTTATGGTACATGTCCTCAAACAGGCTTTGATCGATCGGATCCAACCCCGCGTGCTTGCGTTCCAGCTGTTTTAAAGCATCGAACATGGAGTAGAAGAAAATAACCGGCAGAATGAAAATGAACGCCATAAACCCGGGGTTATTCGTAATGACTGCGAGAAAAACGACAAGCATCGCGCCTCCGAAAAAGGAAAGCATCGCGGTCAAACCCCGCTGCATCAGCCCCAACTGATAGTGGCCCAGCCCGGGGATGAAGGACATCATAATGATTTTGCTTTTTTCACGCTGCTGCCAGGCCCTTACATAAGGATCATCGTTCCAGTAAGTTTGCTCTTGTCCGGGCATCATACCCGGGTGGTACGGATAAGGGGGAGCCGGTTTTCCAACCAGGAACACGACCATATCGATTACATTGGCGATCCAGATCAATGCGGCGATGAAAGTGAGGAGCAGGGCGAATGATTCTGCGTCTCTTCCGCCATGACCGACAGCGAGGATAAAGATCAGCAAGGCCAGTCCGAAAAAGCCGCCTGTGTAAAGCGATCCGCGGATAGGGCGCTGCATATACAAGTGACCGACGCCAGGCAAACAAAATGACAGGATGAAAGCCAAAACGCCGCTTCGGGGATTCGTGTTCATCGGTCATCGACCTCCTTTGTCTTGAGGGGTTTGAATATGATCCAGCCAGGTAAGCGTCCGATGGACAAGCCGGTCGGAGATAGGCGCATCCTTTTGAAAAGAGGATTTCTGCGTCTTGTAGTCATTTTTGCTAAGGGAACCCACCTCTTGAAACAATCCCTGGAAAAATCCTGTAGCGACCAGGATGAGCGTAGCCGCCGCGGCAAGGCCGTAGTGAAACCATGTGGAGCGGTACCAGGAGCGTTGAGAGCGCATGAGGCGCACTGTACGGTTAAGAACGGCGTCAACGTAATCTTCCGTATTCGTTTGCGGCAAGGGCAGGCTTTGCGGGTCATCCTCCAAGCACTTCACATAAACGGACAAACATTGGTCGCATTGATACAAATGAAGCTCCATCGTGGAAGTTTCGGACGGAGACGTGCGCTGCGCCACATACAGTTCCCATTCCTGCTTATCGTAATGCTTCAACTGAAATCCTCCTCCTTCCAGTTTTTGCGGAGCCACTGCTTAGCCCGATACAGCTTGGATTCTACCGTTTTAATCGTTACACCCTGTGCGGCGGCAATATCCTGATAAGATTGATTGTGCAAATAATAGGCCATAAGCACATCCTGATAATTGACCGGGATTTGATCCATTTTGGACCGGATCAGTTGAACGGTTTCTTTCGTCATGACTTCCTGCTCCAAGGAACGGTTCGGGTCGTATGGCGAAAGCGGCGCCGCTTCTTCGATCTCCGCCGTCATTTCTTCTCTTTTGCGCTGGGCGGAGCGCTTGAAATCTATGGCCCGATTGACGGCGATGCGCGTGATCCAGGTTTTAAAGCCCTTCATTTGGTAAGTGGGGAGGGAGAAATAAATCCGGGTCCACACATCTTGCGTCAAATCCTCGGTGTCCTTCGGATGGCGGACGATCGCATAGATCGTTTGAAACAGATAGCGGCGGTAAGTCGTCACAAGCTCGCGAAAAGCGGACTCATCGCCGTCCAATGTACGCTTAACTAATGTGTCATCCTGAATATTCTCCTCCTCCTCTCCGCTTACATAGACGAAGATGGCGCTCCGGAACCCTGCACTCCCAAATAAAAAAAGAGCGAATCCGAATGACTCGCTCTTTCAAGAGTTAGCGGTGCTTTTGCCGCCGGATATAGAGGGGCGGTCCTGTTGACCCGCTCGAATGAATAGCTGCGACAGGCAGGCGCTTATAATGCCGAGCACACCCAGAAAGAGGAACCCCTGGCCCAAGTGGAACCAATCGCCGATGATCCCCATCAGCACGGGGCCTACGAACATGCCCAGCCCGTAGATCGCCTGGAAAAAGCCCATCGCTGTCGCCCGCTTGTCGGACGGCATATGCTTAATGCTAAGCGCCATCAACACGGTAAAAGAAAGCCCTCTGCCGAAGCCGGCCAAAGCTTGCGTCACGATGAGCACCCACAGCTGCTGGGAGAACGGGATGGTGAGCGTAAACAGCCCCATCAGCACAAAGCCCCAGACTACGACCCGTTTCTCCCCGAATTTGGCCGCCCAGCGCCGCCCTCCGAACAATGAGGCAATGGCTACAGGCAGTGTCGAAAAGAAAGTGAGCAGCGCCATTTCGAATTTCCCCGCTCCCAGGCTGGTCGCATAGACGGGAGTAAAGCCGAACACAGTCGCAAACGTCAGCACTTGGGATAAAATGGCCAGCAGCGAAACAAAGAGCAGCGTGCGGTCCGCCGCGACGCCGGCAATGCCGCGCATCGTAATCTTCGGCGCATCTTCCTCGATGCGTTCTACGAGAAAGAAAGAGCCGAGCAATCCGACGGCGCCGAGCACGGTTCCCATCATAAAGGCCGATTCCCAGCCGAGCGAATCCGTCGCCCAGCCGGCCATCAGAATGCCCAGCATTTGGCCTAGCGAGTTGTAAAAGCTGATCGTCCCGATCGCTTTGGTGGATTCTTCATGTTTATAGTAGCTGGTAAACAGGACCGTAAAATCAACCCACGTCGCCGCAGCGGCGCCGGCCAGAGCGCGGAGCACAATCATCCAGGTGAAATCGCGGGTGATCCAAAGACCGAGCCCGCTTAACGCGGTAAAAAGCAGCCCGAACGTAATGAACAGTTTCCGCTTGTGAAACCGGTCCGACATGACGCCTACCGGGATGCGCAGCAGCATTTGGGAAATGCCGTACATCCCGACGATCCAGCCTGCAAGCTGATGCGAGCCGCCTAAATATTCAACATACGGCGCAATAATCGGCACGCTCGTATACATGGACATCCAGAACAGGAGCGTGACTGCGCAGAATAAAGGAATGCGATAAGAAGTTCGGGTACTCGGGACAGACATAAAAGGATGCATCTCCTTTCTTGGTTGCAAAAGCGCTGCTTCACAAAACAAACAAAGGGAAAACCAACCCGAGGTCGTCATCCCTTTGTTAAATGGAAGCGGTTAAACTTGAACGTGCGGCGATGCTCACATGCCTATTATCATAACGCAGCCCGGTCGATAAAAGCAATGCTTATACGACGAAAAGCTTGCGTATGCAAAAGGCCCAGTCGTTCGTGAAGCGGGGGTGGTAGCGCGCAAAACCTGCAAAAGTGCAGGCTTTTTTTGCGAATATGGCTCGTTTTCGGGAAAAGCCTGCGAAAGTGCAGGAATTTCCGGTGAAAATGGGTCTGAGCTGATGTATTCGATGAAAAACCTGCACTTTTGCAGGAATGTTTCAAAGCCAGCGTATCTACGAGCAAAAGGATGTACTTTTGCAGGTTTTTTTCGTGTTCCTAGTCAGATGCAGCAGAATTGTTTGCGGCTTATCAATACCACGCCTATTCGTTCCTTTGCTCAAGTAACAAACACGCTAACTTAACAGCTAGATTCGCTCAAATAAAACAGAAAACCTACCACGGCTAAACGGTAAGAAGTTCTTTGCGTTATTTATTCCGGTCGGCCGCTGTCTTTTTTACGCCAATTTTTCGGATGGTTCGGTTGGGCAGGATTCGGTTGGTTCTTATCAAGTATCCACGTTTTACCGATTTGAACCGCTTTAACGCGCCCTTCTGCGCAATAGTTTTTGATGGTACCCGGCGATAATCCCCATATTTCCGCGGCCTCCTGGACACCCATAATATGATCAAGGGGGTTCATGACGGTTACCTCTGTTTCCGTACGATTATTAACGTATATAGCGATATAGCGAGCGTGATAATTGAAATTACGAAAGTGACGTAAGCCATTGAGTACACGGCTCCTTTCGCGTATAATGATTGTTAGGGGGAGAGGTTTTAAACCTCTCCGGTGATTTACTTACGAGACTTCGAGCGCTTCCGACGCTTGGAGTCTTTTTCTTTTCGGTGATTTTCCAGCACTATGTAGAGATTGACGAGAGCAACCAATAGCTGGATTATCGCCGTCAGAAGGGTAAGCATTTACATCACCTCCTAACGGTTTCATTATATCATATGCGATAACGCATGTAAAGGGGGTTGCAAGTCAGAGGCGCATTGGATTATTCCGATTCAGTCTGCACGTAAACGGCTACCACTGCCCCTATTATGGTTTCTTGGTCTTTTGATCGTTGTCTGCTATGTACTCGAACAGCTCAGCAGGAGTGCAGTCTAATGTTTTACATAATAGATTAAGAACCTCAACACTAACTGCTTTAACGTGTTTGTCTTCCTCACGTAATTTTTCATTGTTAACCCACTGGCTCAAAGTATTCGGTCGAATGCCAGTCTGTTTGCTTATTTGGTACATGGTCATCCCACGTTTATCTAACATCTCCGAAAGCTTAAAACGAATCAACGAAAACCACGCTCCTATTAATTTCCATTCTACCACAATAACAACGCTTGACGTTATTAACAAATTGGGTTAATATCAATTTAAGATAATAACTCAAAATGATATTATAAATTTCATTTCACATACGGAACCTCAGTTTACACGCGAGCGTCCTGACCGGAAAGGAGGTGATGGCTATTCGCAAGATAACGGTACGAATGAAACATCGGGATGACGTTGCTAATGAAATGTTAGTTTTTGATTGGAATGCGTATCTACTAATAGAGAATGTAGCGTTGATTCTCGAACCGGAAGACGAAATCGTTACGATATCACGCGTAAAGTTGCGCGAAGATGGGACATACGTGCGTACGTCCTCAGGCGGCTTTGAGATTCCGATCGATTTGAAAACGTATGTCCGCATTCAGTCTGCGCCAACGGAACTGCATGCACTAATCGCGGCTTTTGCCGTATGAAGGTGGCTGTTTTCTGACTGAGGAGTATGCGCGCCAGCGCGTTGTTAACCTGTGCTTCGAAATAAGCCAGCTCATAAGTCCATAAATAAAAAAACTTCCTACGTTTATTACCGTAAGAAGTTCGCATAAATTGCGTTTGATTCTACCCGATTAAAGCAGGGTTATACGCGCCACGGCGGGATTCGAACCCGCGACGCACAGTTTAGGAAACTGTCGCTCTATCCTGCTGAGCTACGGGCGCATAGCAAAGACTATTTTAACACGGAGTTTTTCGTCATGCAACCGTGCTCTTGCCTTGCCAGCTTGCCGGTCTAGGAATCTAGGTTCGGATCGAACAGACTTCTAAACCTTGTTCCGAAGCTTGCGGAAGAACTGGGTCAGCAGCGCTGCGCATTCTTCCTGCAGCACGCCGCTGATTACGTCGACGCGGTGATTGAAACGTTCTTCCTGCAGCAGGTTCATCAGCGTGCCGGCGCACCCTGCTTTGGGATCTGCGGTACCATAGATCACTTGCGGAATGCGCGATTGAACGATGGCTCCCGCGCACATCGGACACGGCTCCAGCGTGACGTAGAGCTTGCAGTCCAGCAGACGCCACGCCTGCAAATGCTCGCTGGCCTGGCGGATCGCGATCATCTCGGCATGAGCGGTCGGATCCAGGGACGTTTCGCGCAGGTTGTAGCCGCGGCCTATAATTTCACCGTCACGCACGACAATAGCGCCGATTGGAACTTCACGGATCGTTTCGGCTTTCAAAGCTTCATGGATCGCTTCCCGCATCCAATATATATGTTCATCCACAGGGGACACCTCGCTTAAAAAATGTTATCCACATGTGAATAGAAGTCGAACAAGCATTCGTTGTTAACATTCTGTGGACAAGTGTGTGGATAAGTTGAAAATTTGTGGATATATGAGTTTCATTGTAGGGACTCGCCGCTCTGAAATCAAGCTGCCTGCGAAAACGGTTGAATCCGACGGCTAAACTAGGTATACTAGAATTAAAATTTTAGGTCTTTTAACCTACTGATAGGTATAATCGCATACATAACGAGATCAGATTTGATAAGGGCAAACTTGCCGAAAGACAAGGACGCAAAGCCGAGGGTCTAAAGTTCTACAAGAACCATGACAGCCTGGTTACCGGAAATCAAGCTTGTTTGATTTAGGTAAATAGGTTGCCCCGACAGGAAGGGACAGTCTATTTTTTTATTTATAGCCTAATCTGTTTGTAGAGAACAGGAGGATATGCCATGAAGCTGTCGGATAGGGAGAGAAAGATGGATTTGGTCAAAATCTACGGAAGCAAGGAAGGCAACGACGCGGAAATTTTGATTGACAGCAAAGCGGTGCTGGATAAAAGCGATTTTGTAGCGACGGGAATAGTAACGTACGTGCTTGGCGACATTATTGAAATCGAGCTACCTCAATATGATGTTTTCCGACTTGGGGACAAGGTCAAGATTACGGTTTATTCCAAATCGGGGCTATTCGTTTTTGAGACGTCGGTCGTGGCCAAAGACGAGGGTTCGATCATCGTGATTAATCCGCCCGATAACCGGAAGAAGTTTACGGAGAAGAGGGAGCACCCGCGAATCGATGTCGTTCAGGGCGGTTTGCTGCACAGTTTGCATGACAAGAATAAGAGAAACAAGCAAAGTTTCGAGCATCCGATCAGCCTTAGCGTCAAAAATATCAGCTTGAGCGGCGTAGGATTTGTGATTGAAAACAATATGAACGCGGATAAAAATATGAGTCTGGAAAATAACGCGCAGCTCGAAATCGAACTTCTGCTCGGTTTTTCCATATCTTGCGTAACCGAAATCGTCCGAAGAGAGGCTTTGGGTGCAGGCTTTTTTTATTACGGAGTCCGATACGTTGAAATTCCGGAAAATAAAACGAATGCGCTGCGGGCCTTTATTTTGAAAAATCAGGTCGAGGCCTACTTCGTACAAAAACAAGACATCAAATTGAAAAAAGTCATGGATATCCGGTCTGCGGTGCATCAATAACCGCGGGCTTTTTTTATTCAAACACGGCGCTGGCGATTCGTCGCAGCAAGTTAGTGTCAATCTATTTGCGCAAGCTATGCATAAGATTAGGGACAATTCGCAAGGTTATAATTGATACCATCGTTCAATGGAACAGCAGAAGCAGACATCAAAAATGAGGTGATGAGCGATGCGCTTTTCGAACTTGTTCGGCAGGAGAAAGTATCATTCAGCCCCGCAGAGGTCCAATCGTCAGCAAAATAACGACTCCATCGGTACGTCCCTATCGCAAAATATCGCCGATTTACATAACCTGTTTACGCAAACTCCCGATCTGATCGTACGGCAATTTACAATCAAGCGCACGGGAGAGCAAGCCGCGCTTGTTTATTTGAGCGGGCTCGTGGATAAAAACTCGATCAACAACAACGTGCTCCGCCCGCTTCAATTCGAGGATGGGAGCGACGATGCGGACGGCGATTTTATTTTGACAATCGGTCAGGTTATTACGCTGCAGGCGTGGGCGCAAATCGAGGTCGCAGTTCTGCATGGCCGCAGCATACTTTTTGTCGACGGACGGGCGGAGTCGTATTCTCTCGATACGCAGGGCTGGCCGCAGCGGGCGATTGCAGATCCGCAGCTTGAGGCGTCCCTGAAAGGAGCGCATCAAGGCTTTGTTGAAACGAGCACTCAGAACGTTGCGCTTATCCGGCGCTACATTCCCAACCGCGAATTGAAAATAAAGGAATTAAGAGTAGGGCAACGCGGGCATACTATCGTATCCGTTCTATACCTGGAGGATGTCGCGCATCCCGAGGTGCTGCAGGAGCTGGAAGACCGGATTCAGATGCTGAATATCGACACGATCATCAATACCGGCGAGTTGGCGGAGCTGATCGAGGATAATCCGTATTCTCCGTTTCCGCAATTTATTTTGACGGAACGGCCGGATGCTGCGGCATCGCAAGTTTTGCAGGGAAGATTCGTCGTTGTCGTAGACCGTTCTCCGAGCGTGCTCGTCGGTCCGGCCTCGTTCACATCGTTTTTTCAGAGCGTCGACGATTACAGCACACGATGGTCGATCGCTACTTTTATCCGGCTGCTGAGACTTTTTGCGTTCTTTGTCGCCGTCTTTTTGCCGGCGTTCTACATAGCTGTAATTTCTTACCACTTTGAGATCATTCCCATCAAATTGCTGCTCACGATCGGGGAATTCAGAGGGCGCGTACCGTTCCCTCCTTTTGTGGAAGCGGTCATTATGGAGCTCACGCTTGAAATGATGCGGGAAGCGGGAATTCGGCTGCCCGCTCCGGTCGGGCAAACGGTCGGCATTGTCGGAGGCATCGTCATCGGCCAGGCAATCGTACAGGCGGGGCTCATCAACAATATTATGGTTATTGTCGTCTCTTTTACCGCCATCGCTTCTTTCATCCTGCCCAACTACGATATGGTCGCCGCCATTCGGCTGATTCGCTTCGCGATGATGGTGGCCGCTTCGATGTTCGGCTTTGTCGGAATAATTATCGGAATGATGACGATGATAGGGCATCTCATTTCCCTGGAATCGCTCGGAACTCCTTACAGCACTCCGCTCGCGCCAATCCGGCTGGTCGATTGGAAGGACGCGTTCGTTCGCCTGCCGTTATGGAAAATGGACAGGCGTCCTGTCAGCGCGAGACCGGTTCAACCGATGCGGCAAGGCCCCAGCCGTCCCAAGGGTGACGATAAATGAACAAAAATGCGGGTCATACGATTACCTCCCTGCAGTATATTTTTATCAATTCGGGTTTGCAAGTGAGCGTTTTTTTTGTAGCGCTGCCCAGAATAATGGCCGAACAGGCGGGTACGGACGGCTGGATCTCGCTCATTCTCGGTTGGGTTTTAACGATAGCGGCAAGTCTGATCATGATCCGGATCATGCAAAAAAATCCCGATGATACCTTGCTGGATTTGCTGACCAGATACTGGGGCAAATGGGCGGGCAGAGCGGGAGCCATCCTGTTTGCTATCTATCTCTTTTTCTACGGATACACAGGGCTCATATACACGATATTGATGACGAAGGCCTGGCTGCTGCAGCAAACTTCGCCCTTTCTCCTTATGCTGCTGCTGGTTATCCCTACGTATGTGATTGTTCGTGGGGGACTTCGGGTTGTGGGAAGATATGCGGAAATTGTATTTCTCCTTTCACTATGGATACCGGTTATTTATTTGTTTCCGCTAAAAGAAGCTCACTGGCTTCATTTGCTTCCCGTGCTGAAGGAAGGGTGGATGCCTATTATGAAGGGCGTGCCGGAAGCGCTCTATTTTTACATAGGATTTTCAACGACGTTTATGTTGTATCCGTTTTTGCAAAATAAGCAAAAGGCTTCCGCGAGCATTGTCGTCTCAAATACGATGACAATGTTCATACATTTGTTCGTCACAATCATTTGTTTTGTTTATTTCAGCCCGGACGAAATTTCCGGATACAACGAGCCTGGGGTCAATGTATTGAAAATAATTGAATTCAAGTTTGTAGAACGGATCGAAGTGCTGTTTATAGCGTTTTATTTGTTAGTGTTTTCCTTGGCATGGATTCCGACCATTTACTTGGGCGTAGTGTGCACGAGCTGGCTGCTCGGCAAGCAGGATCATCGGGGACAGTTGCGTGTGATTTGTTTGCTGCTTGCTGTCGGCACATTTTTCTACATGCCCACATTCAATCAAAACGACCGGATGGGACAATTTCTCCTTTACATCGGGATCGTCGTGGAATACATATTTCCCGTTTGTTTAATCATTTTGATGTGGATGCATGACCGGTTCCGGTGGAGGAAGAACTTATGAACAAACGGCGGATTTTTATGCTGGCTATCGTCATGGCTATCATCGTCTCGGGCTGTAGCGACCGACTGGATCTTGAAGACGCCGCAATCCCGCTTTTGGGGGGCTATGATCTCGATGAGAATAATAAAGAGGTTAACTTTGTGGTTATGCCTGTGTTCAGCAGAAGCGCCAAGAAGAAAAGCAAGGAACTCGGCGTACCTGTGCAGACGGTCAGACAGGGGAGGGGAGAATTGGATGCCTATACGCCGGGCATTTTTCAGGGCAGAAAGCTTATTGTCATCCTTGTCGGCAAACGCCTCTTGCAGCATCCCGGCTGGTTCAAGATTATGGATGTCTTCTTTCGCGATGCAAAAAATACGTTAACCTCCAGAGTCGTTATGTACGACGGTCCTCTCTCTGAAGTCATCTTCATGAGTCCGAAAGACCAGCCGTTCCTCCCCGTATTAGTGAAAGGGATGGTCGATACGAAGAGTTCGAGATCGGAGACGGTGAAAACAACGATGCAGGGGCTGCACCGGCAAATATATGAGAAGGGGATGACTCCCTATATTGCTGAAGTTCAGATGGATAATGAGATTAAGTTGAGCGGAACGGCCCTCCTTGATCATACGGGCAAATATGTCGCTTCTCTGGATGCGGAAGAAACCATTTACATGCAAATATTACAAAGTGAAGCGAAAAAAACGGTCAGCTTGACGCTTTCCATTCCCGGCTATCCGAAGCGTGGTCCGCTTAATTCGGACAAGTTAAGCTTTAGCTCCGAAAGAATAAAAACGAAGGTCAAGACCTCCTATCGCGACGACAAATTTCGTTTCGATTTGAGCATTAAAATGCCTATTGCGCTGACGGAACGGTTATTTCCTTACGATATGCGAGGAAAGGGAACCGAACTGGAGCAGTTGATCGCCGAACAATTGCAAAAGAAATTCGAGAACCTCATCAGGAAAATACAAAAGTATAAAATCGATCCGTTCGGCCTCGGGGTCTACGCACAAGCTTTTGAATATAAGCAGTACAAGAAAGTGGAAGATTATTGGGGAGAAACGTTCGCCCAAGCGGACGTACATGTATCCGTGAAAGTCACTTTGGAAAGTATGGGGCCCGTGAAGTGAAGTTTGCGACGGCATAGGGAGATTGACAGGGCGCAAGAACGATTGAGTGGAGGAGATGCTTATGATCAAGCGTTCACTGTATATCAGGCTTATCGCTATTGCCATAGCCTTCGTCATGATGCCGGGATGCTCCGACCGTCTGGATATGGAAGACGCCAATCTCCCCCTTGCGCTCGGCTTGGACCTCGATCCGGACAATAATCCTGTCATGTACTCGACTTTTCCGGTGTTCAGCAAAAATGTCAAGAAGAAGAGCCGGGAAACCAAAGCTAAAGCGCCAACGTTTCGCGAGTCGAGAGCCGGGCAGGACGCCCATTCGTCAGGCGTTTTCACAGGCAAGAACTACCAGGTGTTCGTTGTCGGCAAACGCCTTCTGAAGCATGAGGACTGGTTCACGATGACGGACGTCCTTTTTCGCGATTCGAAAAATACGGTAGCCGACAGGGTCCTTTATTTCGACGGACCTCTTTCCGAGATCATTTATTTGAATCCGAAGGATCAGCCGATGCTGCCTTTACTGCTGCGGGGGATGGTCGACACGAAGGACGCCCGTTCGGAAACAGTGAAGACGACAGTGCAAGAGCTGCACCGGCAAATGTTTGAAAAAGGGATAACTCCTAGCATTGCCAAAATCGAATTGAATAAGAATGAAGTTGCGCTTCGCGGAACGGCGCTTCTGAATCATAAGGGCAAATATGTCGCTTCACTGGACGCTTCGGAAACCGTCTTGCTGCGAATATTGCAAAACCGGGCGAAAAAGGCCGTCAGCTTGACGCTGGCGATTCCCGGAGAAACGTCAACGGATGCGTTCGCGACCGACAAGTTAAGTTTTTCCGCCGATAAAGTAAAGACGAAAACAAAGGTTGCCTACCGTCAGGACAAATTTCAATTCAATTTGAACGTCAACATGTTAATCGGAGTAACGGAGAAATTATTTCCTTACGATATTCAGGAGAAAGGAAAAGAGCTGGAACAAATTGTTTCCAAACAGATACAAAAGCAGCTTGAAACCGTTGTAAAGAAATTCCAAAAGTATGCAATCGATCCGATCGGACTTGGACTCTATGCCCGTGCGTATGAGTATCAGCAGTATAAGAAGGTTCAGGATCATTGGGGCGAAGCGCTGGCCCAGGCGGACATTCATGTTTCGGTAAAAGTAACGTTAAGAGCTATGGGACCTGTGAAATAAACGTTTGGCGAACCCCAATCAGCGCTCAAAACCGTCCGGAGGGTGATGGACATTGAAAAAATATGCGTTTAATGAAATCACGCTCATGCAGTTTATTTGCATCAGTTCCGGCGTTCAAGTGGGCGTGGGTTTGTTGAATTTGCCGCAATTGCTGGCTCAGCGGGCAGGTACGGACGGCTGGATCGGCCTTATTATCGGCTGGATATTCTCGACGTCGGCGAGCCTGGTTATGGTCCGGATCATGAAGAAATACCCTGACGGGACCTTGCTCGATCTGTTGACGCGATACATGGGCAAATGGGCGGGCAACGCGGGGAGCATCTTGTTTGCCTTCTATTTCTTTTTTTATGGATATGTAGGGATTACAAGGCTCGTTCTTTATACGAACCAGTGGCTTTTGCCGCAAACTCCGCCCTTTCTCGTCATGCTTTTGCTGCTCATCCCCACTTATGTTGTTGCGCGCAGCGGACTGCGGATTACGGGGAGATATGCGGAGCTTGTTTTTTTTATTTCCTTGTGGATTCCGTTTGCCTACCTGCCTCCGCTCAAGGACGCCCACTGGATCTATCTTCTGCCGGTTCTTAAGGAAGGCTGGAAACCCGTTTTCTCGGCGTTTCGAGCAACATTCATTTCCTTCGGGGGATTTGGCATAACGATGATGATGTACCCGTTTTTGACGAACAAGCAAAGGGCTTATGTCGGTGTTCTTGCATCCAACACATTGACGATGCTCATATTTTTGTCCGTCACGATCATCTGTTTCGTGTACTACAGTCCTTACGAAATGAAAGAGTACAATGAACCGGTGGTCAACATCCTGAAAGCCATCGAGTTTAAGTTTATCGAACGAATCGAAGTGTTGTTTATCTCGTTTTATTTATTCATGTTTTCATTATCATGGATACCTACTTTTTACTTAAGCGTATTTTGTACAAGCTGGCTGTTTGGGAAGCAGGATCACCGCAGTCATTTTCGCCTGCTCTGGCTGCTTGTTGCCGTCGGGACGTGTTTTTTTATGCCGACCTTCAATCAGAGCCACAAGATGGATCAATTTCTCACTTGGGCTATACTTGGCGTCGAATATGCGCTGCCTGTTTGCCTGCTTGGTTACCTTTGGTTCTACGACCGTTTGCACCGCGGCGGCGATCCGGCCGGAGCTCTTGGACCGCAAGAATCGGACAAATAATTGGCATGGGCGCCGTCTCTCCCAGTGTCGGTCGTGGAACTATACAACTGGACAGGAGACAGTTTGGCTGGGAGAAAACCTGCGAAAGTGCAGGTTTTTTTGAGAAATTGGCCTATTTTGGCGAAAAACCTGCAAAAGCGCAGGAATTTCCGCTGAAAGTAAATCTGAGTCCATATGTTAGGTGAAAAGCCTGCACTTTTGCAGGAATTCTTCATAGCCAGCTATCAAGGACGCAAATTCATGTATTTTTGCAGTTTTTTTATCGTACAGACAGGCAGATTGTGGCTATCGCCTCTGACGCGGGGGTTTTTGGGCAGTTTGAGAGTAATTAAGCGGTTTTCTCGCTTGCGGAAGTCTCTTCAGATAAGTGACATTAGGCGTGGACTAATATATAATGATTTAAGAATTTGACAAAATGACTATCAAGGAGTAGTGAATATAAATGGGTCTCTCTTGCGGAGTGGTCGGTCTGCCGAACGTGGGCAAATCGACTTTGTTTAACGCAATTACACAGGCGGGTGCGGAATCTGCGAATTATCCGTTCTGCACGATCGATCCGAATGTCGGAGTCGTGGAAGTGCCGGACGAAAGAATGCAGCGGCTGGTCGAGATCGTAGAGCCGAAGAACATCGTCCCGACCGCCTTCGAATTCGTCGACATTGCGGGTCTGGTCAAGGGCGCGAGCAAAGGCGAGGGTCTGGGAAATAAATTTTTGGCGCATATCCGCGAAGTCGACGCGATCGTGCATGTCGTGCGCTGCTTTGTGGACGAAAATATTACGCACGTATCCGGAAAAGTCGATCCTATCGGCGATATCGAGACGATTAACCTCGAACTGATTTTGGCCGATCTGGATTCGGTGGAAAAACGCATCGAGCGCTCCCGCAAAAACCTGAAGGGCGGCGACAAGAAATATGTCGCGGAAGTGGAATGCCTGGAGCGCATCAAAGAAGCGCTGTATGTCGATAAGCCGGCGCGCAGCCTGGATCTGAGCGATGAGGAGAAGCTGATTGTGCGCGATCTTCATTTGCTGACGATGAAGCCGGTTCTGTACGCGGCTAACGTGAGCGAGGAAGATGTGGCTTCCGCCGACGACAACCCGTACGTGCAAAAGGTGAAGGAATTTGCCGCTCAGGAAAATGCCGAGGTTGTGCCGATCAGCGCGAAGGTGGAATCGGAAATCGCCGAGCTGGAGGACGAGGAGAAGGCGATGTTCCTCGAAGAGCTGGGACTTAAGGAGTCCGGCTTGAATAGATTGATTAAAGCGGCTTACAAGCTGCTCGGTTTATATACGTATTTTACGGCCGGCGTGCAGGAAGTACGGGCATGGACGATCCGCAAGGGGATGAAAGCCCCGCAGGCGGCCGGCGTGATTCACTCGGATTTCGAACGCGGCTTTATCCGCGCGGAAGTAGTCTCCTACGATGATCTTACCGCGGCGGGTTCGATGAACGGAGCGAAGGAAAAAGGCCAGCTTCGTCTGGAAGGCAAAGAGTACGTCGTGCAGGATGGAGATGTTATGCATTTCCGCTTTAACGTTTAAAATAAAAGAAAATCGATAAAAAGGAGTGATCCGAAATGTTAGATCGACTTCAGGCACTGGCGGATCGCTATGAGAAATTAAGCGAGCTGCTGTGCGATCCTGATGTTACCAGCGATACGAAGAAGCTCAGAGAGTACTCCAAGGAGCAATCCGATCTGCAGGAAGCGTACGACGCTTATATTCAATACAAAAGTGTGACGGAACAGCTCGAAGAAGCCAAAATCATGCAGAACGAGAAACTGGACGACGAGATGCGTGAAATGGTCAAAATGGAGATCGATGAACTTACGGAGCAATCCGCGCAGTTGGAGGAACAGCTCAAAATTCTCATGATGCCGAAGGACCCCAACGACGATAAGAACGTGATCGTGGAAATCCGCGGCGCCGCAGGCGGCGACGAAGCGGCTTTGTTCGCTTCGGATTTGTACCGCATGTACACGCGCTACGCCGATGGGCAAGGATGGAAGACCGAAGTGCTCGACGCCAGCTTGAACGATTTGGGCGGCTTTAAGGAGATCATCTTCATGATCACCGGCAAAGGCGCCTACAGCAAGCTGAAGTTCGAGAGCGGCGCGCACCGTGTGCAGCGCATTCCTACAACGGAGTCCGGCGGGCGGATTCACACGTCGACTTCGACGGTGGTCGTGATGCCGGAGGCGGAAGAAGTGGAGATCGACATCAGCGACAACGATATCCGCGTCGATACGTTCTGCTCCAGCGGAGCGGGCGGGCAGTCGGTCA
This sequence comes from Paenibacillus sp. sgz302164, assembly GCF_056120505.1. Taxonomy (NCBI): domain Bacteria; kingdom Bacillati; phylum Bacillota; class Bacilli; order Caryophanales; family Paenibacillaceae; genus Paenibacillus; species Paenibacillus sp. sgz302164. The sequence continues at coordinate 24,803 of NZ_JBVYOL010000042.1, forward strand.
ACACGACCAAGTCGGCGGTGCGCGTGACGCACATCCCGACGGGGATTGTGGCGACTTGCCAGGACGGCAAATCGCAGAACTCGAACAAGGAAAAGGCGCTGCAAGTGCTGCGCACCCGGATTTACGACAAGATGCGCGAGGAAGAGGAAGCAAAATACGCCGGCGAGCGAAAAAGCAAAGTCGGCACCGGGGACCGCAGCGAGCGCATCCGGACTTACAACTTCCCGCAAAGCCGGATTACGGATCACCGGATCGGCTTGACGCTGCACCGGCTGGATTCCGTGCTCGGCGGCGACATGGACGAAATCGTGTCGGCGCTCACGATCGCATCCCAGTCCGAGCTGCTGGAAAAAGGGGAGCAGGCGATGTGATGCCGACTGCGAAGACGATTAGAGAAGCCTATGCAGAGGCTTCTTCTTTTTTGGCGGCGCAGGGCGTGGCGGAAGCCGCCGCCTGCGCCGAGCTGCTGCTCCAGCACCTGCTGGGCTGGAGCCGGACCGAACTGCTCCTGGGCTGGCAGGAGCAGCTGCCGCCGGAGCTGGCGGACCGCTGGAGCCAGCTCGTTGCCAGGAAGGCCACGGGCGAGCCGGTGCAGTATATCACCGGCGAGCAGGAGTTTTTCGGCCTTCCTTTTGCCGTTAGCGGCGCGGTGCTGATTCCGCGGCCGGAGACCGAGCTCCTCGTGGAAGCCGTGCTGCACGAGGGCTCGCGGCTGTTCCCGCAAGGCGCGCCGCTCCTTGCGGACGTAGGCACCGGGAGCGGCGCGATCCCGGTGACGGTCGCACACGCGCGCCCTGCGTGGTGCGTGGCGGCCAGCGACATCTCCGCGGCGGCGCTGGAGATGGCCCGCGCGAACGCGCGGCGGCACGGCGTGGCCGCGCGTGTGGAGTGGCTCGAGGGCGATCTCCTCGAGCCTTATATCGAGCGCCGTCTGGCGCCGGATATACTGGTGTCGAACCCACCGTATATCCCGGACAGCGACCTTCCGGCGCTGATGCCCGAGGTGCGGCTGTATGAGCCGCACACGGCTTTGTTCGGCGGTCCGGACGGGCTGGACCTGTACCGCCGCATGATCGGGCAGCTGCCGCTGCTGCCGCGAATCCCGGCCGTGGTCGGGTTCGAGGTCGGCATCCGGCANCCGAGGTGCGGCTGTATGAGCCGCACACGGCTTTGTTCGGCGGTCCGGACGGGCTGGACCTGTACCGCCGCATGATCGGGCAGCTGCCGCTGCTGCCGCGAATCCCGGCCGTGGTCGGGTTCGAGGTCGGCATCCGGCAGGCGCAGGACGTGGTGGCTATGCTGCGGGAAGCCGCCGATTGGGACGAGATCCGCATAGTGCCGGATCTCGCGGGCATCGATCGCCACGTTCTGGCGATCCGTGCGCCGGAGCGGGATTGAGGGACTATCCCGTTCCTCTCTCTTTCATCCTATTTTTCTATCGAATTTTAAATAGATTGCTAGGTTTAGCCCCTTTTATTTTTGCCCATACTGTCTGGTAGAAGCGAAGGGAAAGGGGCTTTTCCAGATGGTAAAGAGAGTGAATCGTTCTTATAAATTTTTATGGTATACGGCTTTTGCACTTATCGTTTTGCTTGCAAGCTGGGATGGCAATCGCACGAATGCCGCGGTCGTGGCGTCGGAAATCCCGAAAGAGTCGATCCGGCTGCGCATTCTTGCCAATTCCGACTCTGCGCCGGATCAGGCGCTCAAACGCGAGATTCGCGATGCGATCATCGCCCGCATGCAGGAGTGGGTCGTCGGTCCGCATACGCTGGACGAGGCCAGAGCCGTCGTGAGGGCGCATTTGCCGGAATTCGACGCATTGATCGGCCGGATGATCCGGGAGCGCGGCTACGATTATTCGCATACGGTAGAGCTGGGTGTCGTCCCTTTTCCTACGAAATTGTACGGCAATACGGTTTATCCGGCCGGCGATTACGAAGCGCTGCGCGTGACGATCGGCAGCGGACAGGGGCAGAATTGGTGGTGCGTGCTGTTTCCTCCGCTGTGCTTCGTCGACTCGGTGTCGGGAGAAGCGGTGGCGACTACGGCCGAGGTTGTGGCCAAGACGGAGCCCGCGGATGCGAAGGCCGCTTCCGGCAAAGAGGCGCCGTCCGCCAAAGCTGCCGATAAAAGCCAGGCCGCCGGCAAACCGGCGGTAAAGGCCGGTGCGGGCGATACACCTGACGGTAAGTCGGCTTCGGCCGGAGAACAGAAACCGGAAGTTAAATTTTTCTTATGGGAAATGCTCAAAAAAGCGGCATCCTGGTTTGGCTGATCAAGTGATCAAGCTGATCCCGGCTGATCGGAAGTTGCGGCGAAATCTTATGCCGATGCCGGAAAATGGGCGGAACAACATGCAGTAAGGATGGAACTTAATGTGACTATATACTGGAAATTGGATGCGGACGGTGGGCCGCGGGAGGAACAGGCCGCGATTGCCGAAGCCGCACGGCTGCTTAGAGACGGCGACACCGTAGCTTTTCCGACGGAAACGGTGTACGGGCTTGGCGCGGATGCTACGAGCTCGGAAGCGGTGGCGCGTATTTTTCAAGCCAAAGGCCGTCCGTCGGATAATCCGTTGATCGTTCATATCGCAGATATCCGGCAGTTGGATAACCTCGTAGCGGATTCAGCCGTCACCTACGAGCACCGGTTGTTGATGGAGGCATTTTGGCCGGGACCGCTAACGATCGTGCTGTCTGTGGAAGCGGGCGGCATTTCGCCGCTTGTGACGGCGGGACTTGCTACGGTGGGCGTGCGGATTCCCGACCATCCCGTCGCGCTGCGTCTGCTCCGGGAAGCCGGGTGCCCTGTTGCGGCTCCTAGCGCAAACAGCTCGGGCAGACCGAGCCCTACCGCCGCATCCCACGTCAAGGAGGATCTGGACGGCCGGATCGGCGGCTTGCTGGATGGCGGGCCTACGGGAGTCGGGGTGGAATCGACGGTTATCGAGATCGTCGATAACGAACTGTACATTCTTCGTCCGGGGGGCGTGACGGCGGAACAGCTGCGGGCGGTTCTGCCGGATGTGCAAGTGCACGAACCGGCGAAGGAAGCATGGAGCGAAGAAGCGGAAGCGCCGCGTTCGCCGGGGATGAAATACACGCATTACGCCCCGAAGGGCCGTATGCAAATTGTTCAAGGGGCCGCACCCGATGATGTGGCGGCCTGGATTCAGCGCGATATCGATGCTGCCCGGGAGCGGGGAGAGTCGACAGGCGTCCTCACCTATGAGGAAAATGCGGGAAAGTATCGCGCCGATCTCGTGATTGCCTGCGGCAGCTTGTCCCGTCCTGAGACGGTCGCCCGGGAGCTTTACGCCGCTTTGCGGCGTTTTGACGAAGAGGGCATTGGTTATATTAATGCCGAGGCTTGTCCGGAGGACGGCATCGGCCAGGCGATTATGAATCGTCTGCGCAAAGCGGCCGGTCATCGGCTTGTTCGAGTATAGCTGGCATGATTCCCGGTTTGTCCGCATATCTTGGGAAAGAAACCGTGGACAGGGGGACTGCAGCATGCTCGCATCATCCTTTGCACTTGGGCAGCTACTTACCATCATCATTATGGCGATTGCATTAGGACTAGATGCTTTTTCCCTGGGGATAGGGATCGGTATGAGGGGCGTCCGCTTGCTCGACATTCTCAAAATCAGCGTCGTTATCGGCATTTTTCATATTATTATGCCTTTAATGGGGATGTTCATGGGGCACTACGTCAGCTCTCTTCTGGGACATGTCGCTACTGCTGCGGGAGGCTGCCTGCTGGCTTTGCTGGGGTGCCATATGATATACAGCTCGCTTCGCGGCGGGGAAGCCGTCTCTTTCGACCACCGTACTTTGTGGGGGCTTATTATTTTCGCGCTCAGCGTAAGTATAGACTCTTTCTCGGTGGGGGTATCGCTGGGAATGTTCGCTACGGATATCGTGCTGACGGTGCTTGTATTCGGCGCCTTCGGAGCGCTGATGTCGATTGGCGGCCTGCTCGTAGGCAGACGCGTCGGACACTGGGTCGGCGAGTACGGCGAGGCGTTTGGCGGGTTGATTTTGCTCGCATTTGGGATCAAATTTTTGCTGTGATACAATAAAGGGGAGGAGGAGGGGATCATGTTGCGAATACTTTTTGTCTGTACGGGAAATACGTGCCGCAGTCCACTAGCCGAGGGCTTGCTGCGGGTCAAGGTGCAAAAAGAAGGGCTAGCGGCCGAGGTCCGTTCCGCCGGCGTATCCGCTGTTACGGGAGGGGCCATTTCTCACAACAGCGACGCGATTTTGAAAGAAGCGGGTTTCCGGGACAAGATCAGCTCTCTTTTTATTGGGCAGGCCGAGGTGCAGTGGGCGGATTTGATTTTGACGATGACGGTCGGCCATAAGCGTTCGGTTGTTCAGCGTTTTCCGGATGCCGTAGATAAAATTTATACGCTCAAGGAGTACGTGGAGGATAATCCGGACGTGCTGCGCGCGATGGAGGAGCGGGAACGGCTTGCAGCCGAGATTCAGCTCAAACAAGCGCTGGCTCAGACGGTTTCCTCCGAGGAAAGAAGCCGGTATTTGCAGCTGGAAAGAAGCATTCCCGATTACGATATTTCCGACCCGTTCGGCGGTTCCATAGACATTTACCGGGCAACAGCCGTTGAAATCGGACAATGTCTGGATAAGCTGGTGCAAAAGCTGCGCGAGCGGCAGAACGGATCGAATTTGCTGGGCCCTTAGGACTGATTCCTAGAAAAGCGGGTTTGGAGCGGATCCGGCGGAATCGGCTTGCCTTGCCTGCGCGAACCCGCCCCGCGGATATCACCTTTACAGGCACGCCGGAATGCGATAAAATAGACGTATTGATTGAGACTCGATGTAACTGGCGACGAGTGGGGTTAACCACAATGGAGCATCGGGTTATACGGCCGGTCGCCTGGGCAAAAGAGCAACGCGCGTACTTTCGCGTGTCCTGCTCTTTTTTTCGTTTTCCGGTGGGTAATGGGCTATAATAGGAAGGACAAATGAATTTTAAAGGAGCGTTTACCGATGAAAATTGCATTGGGTGCGGATCATGCAGGGTATCGTTTGAAAGATGTCATCATTCCTTTTATCGAATCATTAGGCCACCAGGTTTTGGATCTCGGCTGCAGCTGCGCGGATTCCGTCGATTACCCGGATTATGCGCTGGAAGTATGCGAGAAAGTAGTTGCCGGGGAAGCGGATAAAGGCATCCTGATTTGCGGGACAGGCATCGGCATGTCGATTGCCGCCAACAAAGTTCCCGGAATCCGCTGCGCCCTCGTTCACGATCTGTTCTCCGCCAAAGCGACTCGCGAGCATAACGATACGAACGTATTGGCTATGGGCGAGCGCGTCATCGGGCCTGGCGTTGCCGAAGAAATCGTGAAAATTTGGCTGGAAACGGAATTTTCGCAAGGCGTTCGCCACCAGAACCGCATCGGTAAAGTTCAAAAGATCGAAGAGCGCTTCGCGCTTCATCCGTAAGCCGCGGGAGGGAATCCGATGACTGATTCCATTCTGCCTACGATTGCTGAAGCCGTTGAAGCCAATCTGCGTGAGCTGGTTCAGGCGGGGGGGTTGAAGCCCGGACAGCTGCTTGTCATCGGCACCAGCACGAGCGAAATACTCGGGCATCGCATCGGCACATCCGGGACGCTGGACGCGGCGGAGCCGATCTTTCAAGCGGCCGGGCGCGTGTGCCGGGAATTCGGGCTGCACGCGGCATTTCAATGCTGCGAGCATCTGAACCGCGCGCTCGTGCTGGAGGAAGACGTGCTCGCGCTGTATCCCCGTCTGGAGCCGGTGTCCGTCATTCCGGTGCCGAAAGCCGGGGGCGCGATGGCGTCCTATGCGTACCGCCATTTTGCCCGGCCCGTAGTCGTCGAGACGATTGAGGCTCACGCCGGGATCGATATCGGCAGCACGCTCATCGGCATGCACCTTCGCCGTGTCGCGGTGCCGGTTCGTCCGCCGGTGCGGAATATCGGCCACGCCTATGTGACTATGGCTTACACGCGGCCGAAGTTGATCGGCGGCATGCGGGCTGTGTACTCGGAGGAGACAGCCGAACAACAGTACGCTGCCGCGTCTCCGAAAGCGGATTGTTAGTTTCGCTGCGTTTGTACGTTTAAATACAAAGAAGACCAGGGAGGAACTGAACATGTCTACTAACTTTTTAAGCAAGCAAGATCCGAAAATCGCAGAAGCGATGAACTTGGAACTGGGCCGTCAACGCGACAAAATCGAGCTTATCGCATCCGAAAACATCGTCAGCGAAGCCGTTATGGAAGCTATGGGTACGGTTCTGACGAACAAATACGCGGAAGGCTATCCGGGCAAAAGATACTACGGCGGCTGTGAATACGTCGATATCGTGGAAGATATCGCGCGCGACCGCGCCAAAGAGCTGTTTGGCGCTGAGCATGCGAACGTACAGCCTCATTCAGGCGCGCAAGCGAACATGGCCGTTTATTTGGCCGCATTGAGTCATGGAGACACTGTTCTCGGCATGAACCTGGCACATGGCGGTCATTTGACGCACGGCAGCCCGGTGAACGCTTCCGGCATTTTGTACAATTTCGTCGCTTACGGCGTCAGCGAAAAAGACGGCCGCATCGATTACGACGAAGTCCGCAAAGCGGCATTCAAGCATAAGCCACGCATGCTCGTTGCCGGCGCGAGCGCATATTCGCGCATTATCGATTTTGAAGCGCTGGCTTCCATCGCGAACGACGTAGGCGCATTGTTCTTCGTAGACATGGCGCACATCGCCGGTCTGATTGCCGCAGGCTTGCATCCGAATCCGGTGCCGCACGCCCATTTCGTAACGACTACGACGCACAAAACGCTTCGCGGTCCCCGCGGCGGCATGATATTGACCCGCAAGTCGTGGGCGGCCGCCATTGACAAAGCCGTATTCCCGGGCACCCAGGGCGGACCTTTGATGCACACGATCGCGGCAAAAGCCGTATCTTTCGGCGAAGCGCTGCAGCCTGAATTCAAAACTTACGCGCAAAACGTCATCAACAACGCGAAAACGCTGGCCGAAGCTCTGCAAGCGGAAGGCATCGAGCTCGTTTCCGGCGGCACCGACAACCATTTGATGCTGATCGATCTGCGCAGCCTGAACATTACCGGTAAAGACGCGGAGCATGTTTTGGACGAAATCGGCATTACGGCGAACAAAAATGCCATTCCTTTCGATCCGACAAGCCCGTTCATCACAAGCGGCATCCGCGTTGGCACGCCTGCGGCGACTTCCCGCGGCATGGGCGAAGAAGCGATGAAAACGATCGCGAAAGTCATCGCGCTTACGCTTAAAAATCCTAAAGACGAAGCGACGCTCGAACAAGCTCGCGGCATCGTGAAGGATTTGACGGCGCAATATCCGCTTTATCCAGGTTTGAGCTATTAATTGATTTTGATCTGCAACGACCGACTCCGGATGATGCCGGGGTCGGTTTTTTTAAGTTTACGGGGGCGGAGTGCTCCGCAAAACCTGCCCAAACCCTCAGGACGCCGTAGAAGTCACCCTAAAGAATGAAAATAATCGGGTCTACTTGCTCTTTGATGATGCCCGGAAACCTGCACGCCAGAGCCGGTCGCACAATCTGCTTGTTAGTATGAGGAAAACCTGCAAAAGTACAGTTTTTTCCCGGTTGAAACGCCGGTGACGAAAAATTCCTGCAATTGTGCAGGCTTTTCGCCGCGAACAGGGGCTCTGGTTCATTTTTATCGAAAATTCCTGCACTTTCGCAGGCTTTTCGCCAAAACGAACCATTTATGCGGAAAAAACCTGCATTTTTGCAGGCATTTTCTCTGCCAAACCGCCTTGTGGCCTCGACGCCAGTGCCGCAACCGGTGGAAGGAGTAACGCGGCCTCCACTCCAGCACCGCAACCCGAACCGGAAGCTCGGCGGGGGACGAATTGCCTGTTTTCTTTTATTAAATTTGTGAAATGTTCCAATGGTTTTTCAGAAGATAAGTTGGATAACATATGATATAATAGACAAGATTTGCGTAATTGTCGATATACGCGCTTACAAAGCAGGTTTTGCCGTGCAAAACGCTTAGGAGGAAACCCATGGGAAAAGTATTCATCTGCGATCATCCGCTTATTCAACACAAACTTACCTACATTCGTGATGAAAATACGAAAACAAAAGATTTTCGCGAACTCGTTGATGAAGTGGCCACTTTAATGGCTTATGAGATTACTAGAGATATTCCGCTTGAACATATTCAAGTGAAGACGCCTGTTACGACTGCCGATTGCCGCATCATTTCCGGGAGGATGCTCGGTCTTATTCCGATTTTGCGGGCGGGTCTCGGGATGGTGGACGGCATTCTCAAGCTGATTCCTGCGGCGAAAGTCGGACATATCGGACTTTATCGTGATCCGGATACGCTTCAACCTGTCGAATACTATGTGAAGCTTCCGACGGACGTTCAGGAGCGGGAGCTGATCGTGATCGATCCGATGCTGGCTACTGGCGGGTCGGCCAATGCGGCTATCGACGTGTTGAAGCGCAGAGGCTGCACCCAAATCAAGCTGATGTGCCTGATTGCGGCGCCGGAAGGGATTAAAGCCGTGCAAAACGAACATCCGAACGTCGATATTTATGTGGCCGCCGTCGATGATTATTTGAACGATCACGGCTACATCGTGCCTGGCTTGGGAGACGCAGGCGACCGGTTGTTCGGGACTAAATAAGCAAAAGGGAGACAGAGACCGATGAAACGCTTGAAAGTCATTACGATTTTTGGCACCAGACCTGAGGCTATCAAAATGGCTCCGCTCGTTCTGGAGCTGCAGAAGCATCCGGAACATATCGAATCGCTCGTGTGCGTAACGGCGCAGCACCGCGAGATTCTGGATCAAGTGCTGGATCTTTTCAAAATCAAGCCCGACTACGATTTGAACGTAATGAAAGACCGGCAAACGTTGAACGAGATTACGATCCGCGTTCTGCAAGGGCTGGAGCCTGTTTTCCGGGAGGCGAAGCCGGATCTGATCCTTGTCCATGGCGACACTCTGACTACGTTCCTCGGCAGCTACGCCGCGTTCCTCCAACAAATTCAGGTGGGCCATGTGGAAGCGGGACTGCGGACGTGGAACAAAATGTCGCCGTATCCGGAAGAAATGAACCGGCAGTTGACCGGCGTTCTCTCCGATCTTCATTTTGCCCCGACGGATTTGTCGGCGAGCAGCCTGCGCAAAGAGAACAAGCCCGAAGAGCGCATCTACATAACGGGGAATACCGTAACGGATGTGTTCCAATACACGGTGCAAAAAGATTTTCAGCATCCGATTCTGGAATGGGCGGCCGGCCGCAAGCTGATTCTGATGACGGCGCACCGCAGGGAGTCCCAGGGGGAACCGCATCGTCAAATTTTCCGCGCCGTGCGGCGGATTGCCGACGAGTTCACGGACATCGCCATCGTGTATCCGGTGCATCCGAGTCCGGCCGTGAAGGAGCCCGCCCACGAAATTTTGGGCGACCATCCGAGAATCAAGCTGATCGAGCCTCTTGACGTGTTTGAATTGCACAATTTTTATCCGCATACGCACATGATCCTTACCGACTCGGGAGGGATTCAGGAAGAAGCGCCGTCATTCGGGGTGCCGGCCCTGGTGCTGCGCGAAACGACGGAGCGTCCGGAAGGCATTGACGCAGGCACTTTGGAGCTTGTCGGCACGGACGAGGAGCAGGTTTACGAGCGTGCCAGAGCCCTGCTCACAGACGCCGCTTTGTACAATAAAATGAGCCAGGCGGCCAATCCTTACGGGGATGGAAAAGCGTCCCAGCGCATCGTTCAGGCCATTCTGCACCATTTTGGCCTAGCTTCCGACCGTCCGGCGCCTTTTCAACCGTGACAAAATGATGACAAACGTTACAGCGTACAGTTGAACTGTTCGGTTTGAAAATCGGCAAACCCTAGAGCCGCAAGGCTCTGGGTCGTTCTGGCGAAAGAAACACAAGAAGTTACTTCAATTGACAAACCTTGCATGGCTTCGATACAATATATGAGGATTCAGCCTAGGCTTACGAGGCAAGCTTTCCGAACGGAAAGCTCCCAGGAGGATGCGATGAATAAGCCAGATCCCAAAGATAATCCGTGGCGGGCAGCCGCCTTAACTACTGCAATCGGTGTCGATCTTGTCGTATGTTTATTGGCCGGGTATTGGTTTGGCGAATGGCTGAGTCACATGTTTGGGGGACAGCTCTGGTTGCTTGCCGGATTTTTGCTTGGACTAGCGGCTGGCGTCGTCAGCATTTACTTCATGATAAAGCAGTACGGAGGGCTATGATGGATGAATTTTCAGCCCATCTGAAAACGGTTCAAAATGTGTTTCTCTTCTTCTTATCCTTTTGCTTGGCTGCTTGGGCCCTTCTCGTGGATTACAGAGCCTACATTGCGGGATTGATGCTCGGCTCCTTGGCCAGCATGATCAATGCAAGATACTTGGCCTGGAAAATCCGCAAGCTGACGGAAACTGTAGTTGAAAAGAAGGGGCGCAAAGGGCCTATCGGCTTTTTGACAAGGGCGGCAATAGCAGCTTTGGCTGGAGTTATCGCAATTCGATATCCGGAACATGTCGCATTACCCACGACGGTGGTCGGATACTTTTTCGCACAATTGGCAACAATCGTATTGGGTATTATTTCTATTAAGAGGTCAGGGAAGTAATTTCAATCGTTGAAAGGGGTGAAAATGGAAAACATGGAACATCATGCACCGGGGTTTGAATGGTTGGGCATTCATTTCGATGCGTCTGCGCTGTTGATGATCGGAGTTACGAGCATTATTGTCTTAATTCTTGCGATTGCCGGAGCCAGCAAAGCATCGGTTCAGAATCCATCGAAATTGCAAAACTTTTTGGAATGGGCCATCGAGTTTGTGGAAGGCATCATCGGAAGCACGATCGGTTCCAAGCACGGCAAGCCGTTTATTGCGCTGGGGCTGTCGCTGATCATGTATATCTTTATCGGCAACATGCTGGGGCTTCCGTTCTCGATTGTTACCGAGGATCACGTCTCCTGGTGGAAGTCTCCGACAGCGGACATCGCGGTTACCGGAGCGCTTACCGTTATCGTTATCTTCTTGAGCCATTACTTAGGGATAACCCGCAACACGAAGCATTATTTCGCGCATTACTTTGAGTACAAAGGGGCTATGCTGATCCTTCATTTGATTGAAGTCGTATCCAAGCCGCTTACGCTTGCATTTCGGCTATACGGTAACATTTATGCAGGTGAAATTATGATATCTGTCATCATCGGGGCAGGCTGGTTTGGAATTGCGCCGCTCTTTGTATGGCAGGGCTTCAGTGTGTTCGTAGGCGCGATTCAAGCATTCGTATTTACGATGCTGACGATGGTTTACATCTCGCAAACGCTCGTTCACGAAGAAGAGCATTAACAGCAAGACTTACCTCGGGAAGTCTCGAGTCATTTTATATAAAAAACTACTCAATTTAAGGGAGGATTTTCTCAATGGGAGCTTTAGCATTAGTCGCAGCAGGTATTGTATTTGGTTTAGGGGCACTTGGTGCAGGTATTGGTAACGGTTTGATCGTAGGTCGTGCACTGGAAGGTATTTCCCGTCAACCGGAACTTCGCGGTACGCTTCAAACTACAATGTTCATCGGGGTCGGTCTGGTAGAGGCAATGCCGGTCGTTGCGCTGGTTCTTGCATTTATCTTCATGGGCCGTGCTTAAGAATTCGTTTGGCGGGGATGGCCATTTAGCCTCCACGCCTTCGTTTTGCCCACGTTATCAGAAGGGAGTGACGTTACTTGCATATTGAATGGTCCACATTTTTTATACAGATCATCGCGTTTTTGATTTTGTATTTGCTGCTCTCCAAATTTGCGTTCGGTCCTCTGTTTGGGATGATGGAAAAACGCAGACAACTGGTGAAAGATCAAATTCAAACGGCCGAAAACAGCCGCAAGCAAGCCGAGCAACTGCTAGAGGAGCAAAAACAAGCCCTTCAGCAAACCCGCAAGGAAGCCTACGACATTATCGAGCAAGCGAAACAAACAGGCTCCAAACAAGCGGATGAGATTATCCACGCTGCACAAGCCGAAGCGAGCCGTCTGAAAGACGAAGCGCTGAAAGATATCGAGAACGAGAAAAACAAAGCGGTTGCGGCTCTTCGCAGCCAAGTGGGTGCGATGTCCGTTCTGATCGCTTCCAAAATTATCGAAAAGCAAATCGACGAAAAGTCACAGGAAGAATTGGTTGAGCATTACCTCAAAGAGGTAGGAGGCAACGTATGAGTGACATCGTCGTAGCGAAGCGTTATGCCAAAGCTCTGTTCGAAGTGGCGAAGGAGAAGAACCTGATCTCCCAAGTGGAAGAAGAGCTGAAATCTGTAGTCAATGCGGTTAAGGACAATGCGGATCTGCAGAAGTTCCTCGGCCATCCGAATATCGGAGCTTCCGTGAAAACGGATTTGCTGAAACAGATTTTCGAAGGCAAAGTTTCCGAACCGGTGTGGAACACGCTGCAAGTCTTGATCGATAAAGGCCGGGCGGCGATTTTGTCTGCTTTGGCGGTCGAATATGTGAAGATTGCTAATGAAGCTCTCGGGCAAGCGAACGCAACCGTGTACTCGGCAGCAAGCTTGACGGACGCCCAACAAGTGGAAATTGCGGCTCAATTCAGCAAGATTACCGGTAAAACGATTCGCGTTGCGAATGTCGTGGAGCCTAAGCTCGTCGGCGGCATCCAAGTGAGAATCGGCGACCGTTTATATGATGGAAGCATCGCAGGAAAGCTTGATCGTCTGGCCAAATCGTTAGTTTAATAAAGGTCTTTAAAGCACAAGCACTGTAAGAATAGGGGTGAAGTTCGTTGAGTATCAAACCTGAAGAAATCAGCACATTGATTAAACAACAGATCGAGAATTATAAATCCGATATGCAAGTGGTTGATGTAGGTACAGTCATTCAAGTAGGTGACGGTATCGCTCGTGCTCACGGATTGGAAAACGTAATGGCAGGCGAGCTGCTTGAGTTTCCAAACGGCGTTCTGGGCTACGCGTTCAACCTTGAGGAAAGCAACGTAGGTATCGTTATTCTCGGACCTTACACGGACATCCGCGAAGGCGACCAAGTGAAACGCACGGGCCGCATCATGGAAGTGCCTGTAGGCGAAGAGCTTCTTGGCCGTGTCGTGAACTCGTTGGGTCAACCGGTGGACGGCAAAGGTCCGGTCAACACCACGGAATTCCGTCCTGTAGAGAATATGGCTCCAGGCGTAATGGCGCGTAAATCCGTTCATGAGCCGATGCAAACGGGTATCAAAGCGATCGACGCGATGGTTCCAGTCGGACGCGGACAGCGCGAATTGATCATCGGCGACCGCCAAACCGGTAAAACGGCAATCGCGATCGACGCGATCATCAACCAAAAAGGCAACGGAGTGAAATGTATCTACGTTGCAATCGGGCAAAAACAATCGACAGTCGTAGGCGTTGTTGAAACCCTTCGCGCTGCCGGCGCATTAGATTATACGATCGTTGTTACCGCTTCGGCTTCCGAGCCGTCCCCGATGCTGTGGCTGGCACCTTATTCTGGCTGCGCAATGGGCGAGTACTTCATGTACAAAGGCGATCACGTACTGATCGTTTATGATGACCTTTCCAAACAAGCGGCTGCATACCGCGAGTTGTCCCTCTTGCTCCGCCGTCCTCCGGGCCGGGAAGCTTACCCAGGTGACGTATTCTACCTGCATTCCCGTCTGCTTGAGCGCGCTGCGAAGCTGAACGATGAACTGGGCGGCGGTTCGATTACCGCATTGCCATTCATCGAGACGCAAGCGGGCGATATCTCCGCTTATATTCCTACGAACGTAATTTCGATTACGGACGGACAAATCTTCCTTGAGTCAGACCTGTTCTACTCCGGTCAGCGTCCAGCGGTTAACGTTGGTAACTCCGTATCCCGGGTAGGGGGCTCCGCTCAAACGAAAGCGATGAAAAAAGTTGCCGGTACACTGCGTGTGGACTTGGCTCAATATCGCGAGCTTGCTGCATTCGCAGCGTTCGGCTCCGATTTGGATAGAGCGACTAAAGCTCGTTTGGACCGCGGTGTTCGGACACTTGAAATCTTGAAGCAAGGCGTGCACCAGCCGCTTTCGCTCGAGAAGCAAGTTGCTTCCCTGTACTCGGTCGTTAAAGGGCACCTGGACGACCTTCCGGTACAAGACGTGACCCGTTTTGAAGCGCAATTCCTGGCTTACCTGGATTCCAACCGTCCGGAAATTCTGCAAAGCATCCGCGATACGAAAGATTTAACTGCGGATAACGACAAAGCTTTGGCAGATGCGATTCAGCAATTCAAAAAGAGCTTCGCGGTTTCTGAATAAATCATGCGTACCTGAGCTTTTCTTTCGCGGGAAGCCCAGGTACTCCATGTTAAGCCTGAAATCGGGCCTTGTCGCCTGAGTCGGGTTTTCGAATGAAGGCTTTTCAAAGCCTCAAAAGAGAGGTGAGCAGGTATGGCAAAAGGAATGCGCGAGATTAAGCGCCAGATCAAATCCACTCAAAACACGAAGCAGATCACCAGAGCGATGGAGATGGTGGCTGCAGCGAATTTGAGAAGAGCTCAGCAAGCGGCGGAAGCGGCTCGCCCTTACTCCGACAAGCTGAAGGAAGTGGTCGGGAGCATCGCCGCAGGGACCAAAGGCGTTAAGCACCCGATGCTTCAAGCGCGTGAAGTGAAGAAAACCGGCTATTTGGTAATCACCTCCGACCGCGGTCTGGCAGGCGGTTACAACGCTAACGTGCTGCGGAAGGTTATGTCGGAGATTCGTGAGCGGCACAAGTCCACGTCCGAATATTCGGTTTTTGTAATCGGCCGTAAAGGCAGTAACTTCTTCTCCAAACGGCAGATTCCGATTGTACAAGAAGTGACGGGTCTTCCCGATTCCCCGACTTTTTCGGATATCAAATCGGTAGCCGCTGCGGCGGTAGCCAACTTTGAGAACGGCTCTTACGATCAACTGTTCCTGGTGTATAACCAGTTTAAAAACGCGATTACTCAAATTCCGACCATGGTCCGCCTTCTTCCGATGGAGGATGTGTCCGGAGTGTCCGCAGCAAGCTACGAGTATGAGCCATCACCGGAAGGCGTACTGGAAGTTCTGCTTCCCAAATACGCGGAAACGCTCATCTACAGCGCGGTCCTGGAAGGAAAAGCGAGTGAGTTCGGGTCGAGAATGACAGCCATGAACAGCGCGACGAAAAATGCAACGAAAATGATCAGTTCCTATACGCTCGCTTACAACCGTGCGCGTCAAGCTTCGATTACGCAAGAAATTTCGGAGATTGTCGCCGGGGCCAATGCGAACGCGTAAAAGTTCATAAAGCTCTGCGCAAGCAGAGTTCGGATAAAATGCTTACGAAGTTAGCTTTGCTAAAGCAAAGCTCAGATTATGCTTACGAAGTCAGTTTTCCTAACGGAAGACTCTTAGGAGGGAAACCATGAGCAAAGGGCGCGTTGTGAATATTACAGGGCCTGTCGTCGATATCGAGTTCGAGCGCGGGCAACTCCCTGAAATTCTAAATGCTATCAAAATTAGTAAAACCGAAGGCGGACAACAAAAGACCATGACGGTTGAAGCGGCTGTTCACCTTGGTGACAACCTGGTTCGCTGCGTAGCGATGTCCTCGACGGACGGTCTTGTTCGTGGAGCTGAAGCTACAGATACAGGTGCAGCTATTACTGTACCGGTAGGCGCAGCTACACTTGGCCGTGTATTCAACGTATTGGGCGATCCGATTGACGGTAATGAAACTGTAGACCGTACATTGACAAGCCCGATTCATAAAGCAGCACCTTCATTTGAAAACTTGTCGACCAAAGCTGAGATCCTGGAAACAGGGATCAAAGTAATCGACTTGATGGCTCCTTACGCAAAAGGTGGTAAAATCGGTCTCTTCGGCGGTGCGGGCGTAGGTAAAACCGTAACGATGCAAGAGCTGATTCACAATATCGCGCAAGAACACGGCGGTATTTCCGTATTCGCCGGTGTAGGCGAAAGAACGCGTGAAGGTAACGACTTGTATCACGAGATGAGCGATTCCGGCGTTATCGCCAAAACGGCGATGGTTTTTGGTCAAATGAACGAGCCGCCAGGCGCGCGTCTTCGCGTAGCATTGTCCGGTCTGACCATGGCCGAATATTTCCGTGACGAAGAAGGAAGAGACGTTCTTCTGTTCATCGACAACATTTTCCGCTTTACCCAAGCAGGTTCCGAGGTTTCCGCCTTGCTCGGACGTATGCCGTCCGCGGTAGGTTACCAGCCTACGCTGGCAACTGAGATGGGTCAATTGCAAGAGCGTATTACATCCACGAAAAAAGGTTCCGTAACTTCGATTCAAGCGATTTACGTTCCTGCGGATGACTATACGGACCCGGCGCCGGCAACTGCGTTCGCCCACTTGGACGCAACGACGAACCTGGAGCGCAGCATCGCGGCAGCGGGTATTTTCCCTGCGGTGGATCCGCTTGCTTCTTCTTCCCGTATTTTGACGCCGGAAACTCTCGGCGAAGAACATTACAAAGTAGCTCAAGGCGTTAAGCAAATTTTGCAGCGCTACAAAGAGCTTTTGGATATCATCGCGATCCTGGGTATGGATGAGCTGTCCGACGAAGACAAGCTGATCGTACTCCGCGCCCGCCGTCTCCGTCTGTTCTTGTCCCAACCGCTTCACGTGGCAGAGCCGTTCAACGGATTCCCGGGCATTTACGTGCCGCTTAAAGAGACAATCCGCAGCTTCAAAGAAATTCTTGAAGGCAAGCACGATGACCTTCCTGAACCGGCGTTCCACAACGTTGGCACAATCGAGGACGCTATCGAGAAAGCGAAAACGCTGTAACGCCTAGCTTTATGCTTTCGAAGCAAAACTCGAAGAAGGGGGAGTCCAAGTGAGCACATTCCTGCTGGAAATCGTAACGCCCGAGCGCAAAGTGTATGCTGAACAAGTGAACATGATTGTCGCAAAAGGCGTTCAAGGGGAGCTTGGAATTCTGCCTAATCACATTCCACTTGTAACTCCGTTGAAGATCGCCTACGTTACTGTGAAAAAACAAGGAGCAAAAGACCAGTTTATCGCAGTAAACGGCGGTTTCATGGAAGTGCGCAAGGATAAGGTGGTTATTTTGGCGGAAAGCGCCGAGCTGCCGGAGCAAATCGATGTAGATCGTGCGAAAGCTGCCAAAGAGCGCGCGCAGCAACGTCTTGCCGACACGAAACAGGCGCACGTTGATTTCAAAAGAGCGGAAGCGGCTTTACAGCGTGCATTGAATCGGATCGACGTATCCGGAAAAAAATAGATTGGATTCGCAAAATCGCCCTCCACACGGCCAAAACGGCAGAGTGAAGGGCGATTTTTATTTTGGGCGAACGATAGAATTATGGCAACAGTTTGTTCTTGAGCAATGCCAGCCGGCTTTGCCTGTAGCCCGGCTTAGTAATTGATGAAGGAAAGGCTGTCCCAGGTGCAGAGCAATCTGCTTGCGGAACAGCCTTTTTGTATAAATAGGTGATGAACATCGGCGTCCCGATGTCATGAGAAATCTTCTGCAGCCGTCAAGGATGTTTTGTACGGCTCGTTCTTTGGCCGTTCAAAGACGGTGGTGCCGAGATGGGCGCAATGGTTTTCCTAATGGGCGCCTTGGTTGACCACCGTTATGCGACGCTTACACCGGCTGGGATGGGAGCTGCGCGTGGTGCGAAATCCCCCTGCACGGGTTGCGGCGCTGCTCGGCGGAGGGCATAAGTCGGCTTTGCCTGCCAAGCCCGGGGAGAAAAACCTGCAAAAGTGCAGGTTTTCTCTACGAAAATGGCTCATTTTGGCGAAAAGCCTGCAAAAGTGCAGGAATTTCCGACGAAATGAGCCTGATCCCACGTGCTCGGTGGAAAAGCCTGCACAAATGCAGGAATTTTCCGCTCCCAACCTCTCAACGCGTAAAAAACTGCACTTTTGCAGGCTTTCTGCGCAATGCCAAGCAGTTGCTGCCTCAAGCGTGCGAGTTCCTGCCTTTTGCAGGCTTTCTGCGAATGCCGAGAGCGTAGCTGGCTCAAGCATATGAACTCTTGCTTTTCGCAGGCTTTCTGCGCAATGCCAAGCAGTTACTGCCTCAAGCGTGCGAGCTCCAGCCTTTTGCAGGCTTTCTGCATGCGGCAAGATAGCTGGGCAGTCGGGCGGTCCGGCTCCAGAGTGTGGGTTTCTCAACAGCCCTGACTTTCCGTTTGCCGCCCTACATGGTGAATTTGTTCTTACTTATAGTAAGAATCGATCAATGGGACGAAGTAGCCGCCGCCATCTTTGACTTGCATGGAGATGGTCACGGTTTTCACGTTGCCGATATTGACTTCGATGTCTTTCAGTCCGTCATTCGGCGAAATGGTTTCTACTTTTTTGAGGAGCGCATTGCCATCAAGGTCTTTGATCTCGAAATCGGTTAAATCTTTATCGATGGCTGCAATTTTCAGGTGCAAGGTTTGGTACTTTTTGTCCGGGGTGATAATGAGTGTTGGTCCGCCGGACCCTTCATGGTAATAGTAAGCTTCTTTATAGTCTTTATTCTTGTATGTCGTTTGCGCCGGGTCTTTTGTGTAGGTGTAGTCGTTAAACTTCTCCGCATTCAAAGGCGTTCCATTCACTTTTTCCCCCAGAATAACTTCCTGGTTCGCAGCGTCGTAATCTACGGCTACATTTAAAGCGTTGGCAACTCCTCTTACCGGCAAATAGGTGTTCCCATTGTATGTAATGGGCAGTACGGCCAGTCCCTGCGCATCGTTCAGCTGAGCGACTTTGCCGTTGACGCGAACTTTCAAATCTCCATTTAGATAAGCTTGGATTTCTTGCAAGTTGGCGCCGGCGTAAACACCGGAGCTAACCCCGACCAGCAAGGAAATTCCGGCTACGGAAGCTACTAATTTTTTGTTCAGCATGTCTCTGCTCCTTTGAAAATTTTTCGGAAAATGTAAGGAATATACTAAAAAATTCTATTTAATTATAGAATTTATTCAACCAAGTATCAATAAGTCTGAATGTTCATTTTGTAGCATAAATCATACCGCCTATTGGACGCGAAGATGGCTCAGGAATAAATAAGGTGTGAATTGGAAAAAGTACACGTTATGAATGTGCGGAAATAGTCATCGACGCCCAAATTCCTTTTTGTTATAATTGTTAAGGTGATTATTACCATTTTTGATAAGTTGAATGAGAAAAGCAAATAGGAATGGAGGCGGTTACATACGGATGATGTACACAAATAATTACGTGATTGTGGCGATTTTCCTGGGACTTTCGATTTTTCTTCCTATTGCCGCGTTAACGATTGGCAAACTGCTGAGACCGAGCAAGCCTGTCGAGGAGAAGTACACGACGTATGAGAGCGGCAACGAGCCGGTCGGAGAAGGGCAAATCCGTTTTAACATTCGTTATTATCTGTTCGCGTTAATGTTTGTCATTTTTGATGTGGAAACCGTGTTCTTGTACCCATGGGCTGTCGCTTACAAGCAGCTTGGATTGTTTGCTTTGGTGGAAATGTGCATTTTTGTAGCCTTGCTTGCCATAGGATTATTATACGCTTGGAAAAAGAAGGTGCTGCAATGGACTTCAGTCTAGAATCGATCTCGCCCGAGGAACGGGAAGAGCTAAACCGCAACGTATTTATGACCACGCTGGAGCAAGTAAAAGCCTGGGCCCGGAGCAATTCGCTTTGGCCGCTCACGTTTGGCCTCGCCTGTTGTGCCATTGAAATGATGGGAACTGGCGGGTCGCACTATGATTTGGACCGTTTCGGAGTCATCTTCCGTACGTCGCCCCGACAATCCGATGTGATGATTGTCGCAGGGACCGTTACGAAGAAAATGGCTCCTTTGCTGCGCCGTCTTTATGAGCAGATGCCGGAGCCGAAATGGGTCATCGCCATGGGCTCCTGCGCTACGGCGGGCGGACCTTACGTAAAGTCGTATGCCGTTGTCAAAGGCGTCGACCAGGTCGTCCCCGTCGATGTCTATATTCCCGGCTGCCCGCCTAATCCGGCGGCGCTCATCTACGGGATCAACAAGCTTCAGGAGAAGATTCGCTATGAAGCGAAGACCGGGAAGCAGGTGATCCATCGATGAGCGACGAGAAGAAGCCGGAAGAGCAGGCTCCCGCGCCGGAAGCGGCGGAGGAGCGCAAGGCTGACGCCGCCGGCGGAAGCGAGCCCGCGGCGCAGCCGGAGCTGGCCGAAGCCGCCGCCGAGGTCGGCCGGCTGACGCCGGAGGCGCGCGCGAGCAAGACGCCGCTCAGCGCGGA
>NZ_JBVYOL010000043.1:0-44397 GCF_056120505.1 Paenibacillus sp. sgz302164
TCCACGGTTGCCGCCGCGGTTTTCTCCGGCACCCAGTAACGCTCCCGCGCAAACGGATACGTCGGCAGCGGAATCCGCGAATACCCGCCATCCGCGAACAGCTCTTCATACTCCAAGCCGTAGCCCAGGCTGTATAAATCGGCGATCGCTGACAATTGTTCCATATACTCGCCAGCTTCCCCGATTTCCCGGCAGCTGCGGATGCACGCATTGCCATAACGTTTCAGCGATGGCTGCTCGCGTCGTTCATTCTCCTGAACCTCGGAGACATATACCTGCGGCTGCTTCCCTTTTTGCATCCAGCCGCGAAGGAGGGCTGCCACCTCTTCGGCCGTGCGTGCCACACAGGCCAAGCGATGCTTGAAGTGCTTTCTGCCGAGCAAAAGCGTATAGCTGATGTTGCCGCAGTCGATGCCGGGCTCCTGCGTGCAAAAGGCAGCCAGCTGTTCAGCCTGCTGACGCAGCTGCCCCTGGCTTTGCGCCGATAAGACGATCAGGTAACCCGGCTTCCCGGCGTGCACCCGTTCCATCTGCGAAGCTTCTTCGATCACCATGTGCGCATTCGTTCCTGTAGCGCCGAATGAGCTGATGGCGGCACGCCTTTTGACCCCTGGTTTCACGTTCCATTCCTTCAATGCTGTATTCACATAAAAGGGACTGCTCGCAAACTGAATGTTCGAATTGCCCGACTCGAAGTGTAGAGAGGGCGGTATCTGCTTATGCTGCAAGGACAGCAGAATTTTGATTAACCCGGCTACACCGGAGGCAAGCTGCGTATGCCCAATGTTCGTTTTCAACGAACCGATCGCACAAAATTGCTCATCATCGGTATAATGGCGGAAAGCCCGGCTGAGCGCCTGATACTCGATCGGGTCGCCGAGCCTGGTGCCCGTTCCATGCGCTTCAACCATCTGAATCTGTGCCGGATCAATGCCAAACGTTTCATACACCTCGCGCTCCAGCCGTTCTTGCGACTTGAGGCTGGGCGCCGTTATGCCGTTGGTCGTACCGTCCTGATTGATCCCCGAACCGCGAATGACGCCGTAGATATGGTCACCGTCATCGATTGCGTCGCGGAGGCGTTTGAGTACAACCGCCCCAACGGCTTCTCCCGGCACCATACCGTCAGCCCGGTTGTCAAAGGTGTAGCACTTGCCGGTACGCGACAGCATCCCCGCTCCATCGGCCAACAAGTGATATTGAGGCGTAGCCTGGATATAAATACCTCCGGCCAAGGCCATGTCCGTCTCTCCGGACCACAATCCCTGGCAGGCGAGATGGATCGAAACAAGAGAGCTGGAGCAAGCCGTATCCACAGCAATAGCAGGACCTTGAAGATCCAGACAATAAGCAATGCGAGCCGCAATCGCTGAATTGAGAGAGCCCCATAACGCCTGAGGAGGAAGGTTTTCGGTAAACAGTGTGTTATAATCCCCTGCCGCACATCCAACGTACACCCCGCAGCGAGTTCCCCCAACTTTGGCTCCTGCGTACCCCGCATTTTCCAGCGCCCTCCATGACTCCTCTAAAAAAAGACGCTGCTGCGGGTCCATATAAGTGGCCTCAATCCCCGATATATTGAAAAATAACGGATCGAATTGATCGATCCCATCCAAAAAGCTTCCGTAATCGCAATACAAGTCTTCCTTTTTATGGTATTGGGACAAGTCCCAACGGGAAATTCGATCTACCAGATTATCGCCATTAGCCAAATGTTCCCACAGCGCATCCACACTGCCGGACTTGGCGAATCTGCCACTCATTCCAATGATAGCAATAGGTTCATAATAAGCGGCAGAGTCTGCTTGATCGGTCAGTTGAGAAGTATCCGTTTCTCTGATCGTGCTTCTCTGTGAATTTCCCACCTGCCTAAAAGCGTTTTTATGCTCCTGCGGCTCTGCCTTTATTTCCTGATGAGGAACCGAAGAATGCTCGCTTCCCGGCAACATGGCTGCAATGGCATCTCCGTGCTCTGACACAATAAACTCCGTTAGGCGGCGAATCGAGCTAAAATCAAAGATGTCGGTGGTTTGCAAATCGATCCTCAGTATGTCGGAAACCGCTTGAACAAAATTGACGCCAATAATGGAATCAAGTCCATAATCGGCAAACGATTGATCAAGATCGATCAGATCCCTGTCCAGCTTCAATGCTTCAGACATCGTTACGATCAATCTCTCTCTCACGAAATCGACGATTCTGGAGTTGGAGGAAGCCTCACGCACACTCGTCACCGGACGATTGGGTTTGTCCCGACGGGACGGAGGCAGCTCGCCTTTTTCCTTTTCAGATAATGGAGCGGGCTTGCTTTCCTGTATTTGCCGAACCACTCCATCGCTTTCAGCAACGATAATTTGTTGACCCAAATGATGAGATTCTTCCGTCGGGAAGAATACAGAGCCAAAGCCTTCGCTTTCCAGCACCTGCTGCCATACACTAGGATATAGTCCAGGACAGCCCGGAATGCGCAGCTCCGGATCTTCATACAGCCACCATCCTTTCAGCAGTCCAAAGGTCAGATGGGTGAACAAAGAATGTGTGCTGATTTCATTCAATAAAAGGAGACCGTTTTTTCTCAAGAGAGCTTTGGCGTTGCGCAAGGTTTTTTGAATATTGGCCGTGGCATGCAGCACATTAGCGGCAATTACCACGTCATAGGCACCCGGTATAATGCCTTGTCCGGCAACAGACTGCTCTGTATTGAAAATTCGGTAAGTCAAATAAGGATTGTCCGGGCCGTATTCTTTTTCGGCATGCAGCAAAAAGGCTCGCGAAATATCCGTATAGCCATATTCCTTGATATGATCCCTGTACGCCTGCAATCTATTGAACAACCCTGCGCTCGTCCCTCCGCTCCCCGCGCCAATCTCAAAAATTCGTATCTGCGCAGAAGGATTATGCTTGAGTGTTTCTTCTATAAATAAAATCAGCGTATTTCCGAGCACATCGTTAAAATAGTCCGATACACGATTGTTCTTATAGATACCCTCAACCAATTCCATCGAGGATCCTGGAAACATAATATCTGTAGCGGGCAGTTTTCCGGCGAGAATGTCGGGCAGCGCACGAAGCGCTGCGTCGACTAATCTCACTTGAGCTTTCAGATCGGGTTCATTCAACCAAGCTGTCTTCTGCTGTTCCCATTCCTCCCATACGGCGTTCACATTCGCAGGAACTTCATCGGCCAGATAATAAAACTGCCCATCGCAGGCAAGTATTCGTTCTTGAACCAGCAACAATAAACTCGTTTCCAACCATCTCTCATATCCATGGCTGATCCCGGTGTGTTTGAGGTCAATGTCCGTTCCCTTACTTCCATGGAACGATATGCCCACAGCCTGCAATTGCGCCCACAGCAGCTTGCTGAGATGCCGATCCATTACCTTCATTCTTTTCCCTCCTGTACACGTGCAGCAAATATCTTACACTTTGACGGTTAACCGTTGATAGTAGGCTGTCAATCTTTCGGTGTAAGTAATTAACAAATATTGGACAAGATTAAGGATTGTCGGATACTCCAAGAAAATAGCCGGTGTCATATCCAGTTCGTAGGTCTGATTTAATCTCTGAATAAGTTCGACCTGTTTGATTTGATCGAATCCGTACTCATCCAACTCCACATGAACATCCAAGTACTCGTCGCTGACCTCAAGCAATTCAGATAAGTACCGTACGAGAACCTCCTGCACTTGAGAGCGCACTTCCCCGATCTCCGACTCTGCCGCTTGCGGGGAAGCAGCAGACAAATCCAAAGGCTTCACTGCGCTTTTCAGTTGCTGCTTCATGTTCTGAAACACAGAGGCAACCGTTTCCGGGTACAGCGCAACCTGTTCCTCGGCCTCAGTTTCTTTCTGATCGCCGGAATGGAGCGGAAGAGTACGGCCGGTAAACTCCATATCCGCTTTGTCACTCATCGCAGGAACCCAATAGCGGTCCCTGGCAAAAGGATACGTGGGCAAACTGACTCGCTGCCGTATGCCGCCGCCATACATATCCTCCCAATCCACAAATGCCCCATTGCTCCACAACGCCAGAACTTCACCATATTTACGTTGTTGAAGCAATCCGGGTATATCAGGAGCCGAGCTCTCGTCGGCCGAAGCGAGAAATGCCTCTTGCCCTCGTTTTCGATGCCCCGGATAAAGGCCTTCCACAGCGTTGTTGCCTTCCAGAAAAGCCTCCAGCTTCATCTTAAGCTCTTCCGATGAAGCAGCCTCAATGCCCAGGCGCTCCTCCATAGCTTCCCTTCCGACTTGCAGCGTGTACGCGATATCAGCGAGCATGTTGTCAGAAATCGATTGTTGCCGCAATACATGCAGCAATCGATCTGCCTGTTCGCGCAGCCGCTCCGGTTGTTTGGCGGACAGCACAATGAGTACAGGCTGCTGCCCCATGGCAGGCTGCGGAGAATGCTGACGGCTTTGAGGCACATATTCTTCAAGAAGAATATGGACGTTAGAGCCTCCGGCCCCGAATGCGGAAACGCCTGCTCTTCGCGGATATTCCTTCATTACTCCGTTTATGCTGATTTGCGGACGCACCCACTCCTCCAGCCTTTGCTGAACGACAAACGGTGTCTTGCCAAAGTCGATGTTCGGGTTCAACGTCTCTGCGTGCAGCGAAGGAACAAGCTGTTTATGCTTCATCTGTAGTAGTACTTTCGTTACCCCAGCGATCCCCGCTGCGCTCTCGCAATGCCCGATGTTAGACTTCACCGAGCCAATCGCACAGAACTGCTTGTCTTTCGTGTACCTCTGGAAAGATTTGGACAATCCTGTTATCTCTATCGGATCGCCAAGCGATGTTCCCGTGCCATGCGCTTCGATATAACTCACCGTTCTTGGGTCAATGCCCGCTTCTTTCAATGTTCGTGCAATGACATCAGCTTGGGCATTCGGATTAGGAACGGTATATCCGTTCGTTTTGCCGCCGTGGTTAGCCGCAGTTCCCTTGATCACTCCGTAAATCTGATCGCCGTCAGCGACCGCCAGATGAAACGGCTTGAGCAGTAATGCGCCCACTCCTTCCCCCGGGACATACCCGTCTCCCCCTTCCCCGAAGCTCTCGCATCTGCCCTTGCTCGAAACGAATTTGCCCTGACCCAGATTCAAATACTTATTCGGGTGAATCGATACATTCACACCGCCGGCAAGCGCCAGCTCGCATTCGCCGCGCAAGAGCGCATTGCAAGCCAGATGGATCGCCGTAAGAGAAGAGGAACACATCGTATCAATCGCCATACTCGGACCGTGAAAGTTACAGAAGTACGATACCCGATTGGCAATTGATGACGGACTTCCTGCAAGAGCGATAGAACGGCCTTGCGTCTGCTCCTGCGCTCCGTAAAGCTGATATTCTTCATACATCACTCCGACGTATACGCCCACGTTGCCGCCATAGCCATTCCCATAACGCTTACTTAAAGCTTCACGGGTATAACCGGCATCTTCCAATACTTCAAATGCGCATTGCAGGAATAAACGCTCCTGCGGGTCCATGATTTCCGCTTCTCGAGGCGAGATGTGGAAAAAGAGCGGGTCGAAACGATCTACGCCTTCCATGAAACCGCCCCACTTACTGTTCGTTTTACCCAACTTCGTCTTATCTTCATCGTAATATAAACGATAATCCCAGCGTTCCTGCGGAATTTCTGTGATACTGTCTTTGCCATCCCGCAAATTGCTCCAGAACTGCTGAATATCGACTGCGCCGGGATAACGGCCGGCTACACCGATAATCGCGATGTCCAATGCAGAGGATGACCTTGCTTCCTTCTCGTCTCGACGGGAAGGAACGAATCGCTCAGGCTTACTGCCGATCCTCTCCACCTTCTCGCGGCTTACCGGGTCTGAGGCTGCGGTGTGAGTGACAGCTCCCTCTGAAACAGGCTGCGGCTGTTGAATCTCTAACAGATTCAGCAGCTGCGCCCGATGGTTTTCAAGGAAATAATCGCTCAATGCATCTAACGTCTGATATTCGAAAAAGAGTGTTTTAGACAGGGAACCGAAGGTCTCTTCCAATTGGTTGTTCAACTGCATGATCATCAAGGAATCAATCCCGTATTTCTCCATTGGCATCATGGGATCAATCCGATTCGCAGGCAGTTTGATGACAGCAGCGAGCAGTTGCTTCAACATATGAACCGCTTTTTCCCGCAATTCGTCCGGATGAACCGCAACCTCTGACAGCTTGGAAGCTGCTTGTGCTTGCTCCACAGACGGCGAGGGCTGCCGGAACATCGCGGATTGCAGACGCTGAAGATGGCCAGCCACTACCGATACCTGACTCCCTTCCGCGGCCCAGCTTCGATAGAAAGACTGAAGGCCAGCTTCTGTCTCCAGACTGACGATACCCGTGTGCTGACGCATCATTCTCGCTAGATCGGGATCAACCTGCATCCCGCCATCCTGCCACAGCGGCCAATTGATCGATAGGGAGCGTCCCTGACGCCGGCCTTCTGCCGCCAGTTGGGAACGATAGTGCGCATAAGCGTCCATGAATGCATTCGCGGCGGCATAATCGCCTTGGCCGGCGCTTCCCGCCATTGCCGCCAAGGAAGAAAACATAATAAAGAAATCGAGCGTTTCATCCTTGGTCGCTTCATCCAAATGCATCACACCGCTAACCTTCGGAGCGAGAACTTCCTGCAGCTCATCCTGCGTTTTCTTCAACAAATAATTATCGCGAATGATGCCGGCGCAATGGATGATCCCATCAATTCTGCCATATTCCCGCTGTATCTCATGAATCCATTCATTTACGCTGTGAGCCTTCGTGATATCGACTTGCCGGTAAGCAACCTTAGCGCCGAGCTTTTCCATCTCTCTGATCTTGTCTCGCTTCTCCGGCTTCAAAGAAGTGCTGCCGGCAAGCAGCAGGACGGGCATTTTCACCCGGCGGATAATTTCGTTGGCAAAGATCAGACCCAAACCGCCGGCTCCGCCTGTGATGACATAGACGCCGCGATCCTTCCATGGCAGGGCTGCCAGTTGTCCGGGGCGATCCACTTCTGCCCAGTTGCCCACATACCGATTACCCGCTTCATACCGAACTCTCATGTCCAAAGTGCCTGCGTTTATTTCCAATAATTTGGAAATAAATACGTCCTCGGTCGACTCCGCGCCAATACATTGCACGGTTATTCTCGGATTCTCCAAGGCAGCTGTTTGCAGAAGCCCGAACAAACCGCTGAAAAGCTGCTGTTCCTTTTTTGTTGAGAAGACAAGCTGAATCAATACTTTCCCTGCGGAAGGCTTTCTCAAGAGCGCCTGAATCTCTTCAAGTATCCATTCCGCATACGTCTTGTACCGGTCAGCAACGCCCTGTTCCTGCGATTGCAGGACAATAAAGCGAACACGGTTAAAGCGAGATTTCCAATCGTCTTCCAGTGGATGTTCCGGTTCGCACATCATGACCAGATGCTCGTCATATTCGACATCTTGCCCGGCCTTGGCCGCCTGCTCTGTCCAGGCCGGCGCAAACAACGACGGCTCGGCTCCATTCTTATCCGCAGCCTGTTGCAATTCACTGTCCCATGCACGAGAAGTGTATCCCTTCAACCGTATCCGCGTACTTCCATCGGCATCCATCATATCGATATCGAGCTTTTGGAGCGAACTCTCGGGATGGCTGCCCTCACTGTAACGGATCAAAGCCCACATCGAAGCCGTACATGCCCCCCTGATTTCGATCTCCTGCAGGGCAAATGGGACGATGGGACGGATTAACGGCATGTCCTCTTCAGCATACGAACCCAACAAAAAGCCAATCGTTGCCTGCAAGGCCGCATCCAGCATGCCGGGATGGAGCACAAATTCATGCGAACCGACTGCAAAGGGTCCTGGCAAAGCCAGTTTGGCCAAAATTTGCCCCTTTCCGATATAAAGGGTTTCAATGCCTTGATGGGACGGCCCATAGTCGATTCCGATGGCCTTAAACGTTTTATACACGCGGCTCCGGCTTATTTCGGTATGACTGCACGAAGCCTGCAAAGCCGGCAAATCCCGCTTTTCCACAGCTGCTCCATAGCCCCATGCGGCTAATCCTTTACTGTGTACGATGCGTTCGTTGTTACTGCCGTACGATGCGCTGTAAATTTCAAAAGCCGCTTGGCCGGCTTCCGTGGGAACAAGTGCAATATGCAGGCTGGCAGGCTCCTCAGCGATCGTAACCGCTCTTGCCCAGACGATATTTTTCAAATACAGGATATCCGTCCTATCGCTTCCCGGGCTTTCGTTGGGTCCGCCAAGCGATCTCTCCGCGGCAGCGCGAGTCATTTCCAAATAGGCTGCGCCCGGGAAAACCTTTTGCCCGTTGACTCGGTGATCCTTGAAGAAAAATTCCTGTCCTGTAAAAAGCGATTCAAACCGTTGTTCCGAAAAATCGGAGGTGTTGCGATGCAGCAGCGGATGCAGGAACGCCAAAGTCCCGTTAGATTGGCTGCCATACTCTTTCTTGGCATCCGGCACCCAGTAGCGTTCCTTAGCGAACGGATACGTCGGCAAGCTGATTAAACGCGGTTTGCCCTCCTTGTACAGTTGACTCCAGTTCACGGAAAGTCCTCTGACCCACAGTTCCAGCACGTTTGCGTAAGCTTGTTGCTCCATCCATCGCGTTACAGAGTTCCTAGTCTCCTCCTCCGAGCCGAACTGGGCAATCAGCTTTTGAATCCGTTGAGCCTGCCCTCGATACAATAATCCGCTGCCTTCGCCGCCTTGTATGAATGCTTGGAGATGCTGTTCCAATTCAGGGACGGAGGAAGCCGTCATAGCCAGACGCTCTTCCATCGCTTCACGCCCTGTCTGGAGCGTATAAGCGACATCCGCCAAGGCGGCGTCATCGATCTGTCTTTTTTGCAAAAAAGCTAACAACTGCTTCGCTTGCTCATAAAGGCGATCTTCATTTTTAGCCGACAGCACAATAACCGCGGGGGCGTCAGGTGTGATTGCGGCAGTCCGGCGATCAGCAGGATGCTTGGGCACATATTCCTCAAGCACCACATGCGCATTGGCGCCTCCGAAGCCAAAGGAGCTTATGCCCGCTCGCCGGGGCAGCTCATTGCCATCCTTATCCTTCACGGCCATCCAGGCCTGTTTTTCCTGCACAATGTAAAAGGGACTGTCTTTCAATTGGATATATGGATTGATCGTCTCACAGTGCAGGCTTTTTACCAATGTCCGATGTTTAAGCTGCAGCAGCACCTTGATTACTCCGGCAATTCCCGCAGCCAACTCAGCGTGTCCAATATTCGATTTGACGGAGCCCAAGCCGCAGTAAGCCTCCGGCCTCGGTGAACTTCCCGCCATTTCATGCAAAGACTGGAAGGCGGATTTGAGCCCGTTAATTTCAATCGGATCTCCAAGCTCCGTGCCCGTGCCGTGTGTTTCTATATAAGTGATCGTGTTCGGATCAATGCCTGCTTGCGTATAGGCTGTTTTGAGCAGATCGGCCTGGGCTTTCGGATTCGGAGCCGTCAATGAAGTCGCCCGGCCGCCGTGATTTTCGGCAGCTCCCCGAATCAATCCGTAAATCACATTGCCGTCCCGCTCGGCTGCGCTCAGCTTCTTCAAGAAGAGCATGCCTGCGCCTTCGCTGCGGACATATCCATTAGCTTCATCGGAAAATGTTTTACAACGGCCGTCATGCGCCAGCATACCTGCTTTGTTGAAACTGATATGCCCGTCCGGCGTAACGATCGTATTCACCCCTCCGACAATTGCCATCTCGCAACTGCCGTTTTCAATCGCGCTCACCGCACGCACAATAGCAACCAAAGAGCTTGAACAGGCGGTCTCAATCGGTTCGCTCGGCCCGTGGATATTCAGAAAAAAGCTCATTCGGTTAGGTCCTACAGAAGGAACAAGCCCGGTTGAGGAATAGCTGTCTACGGGAAGCTGAGCCTTGGAAATCAGACTGCTGTAGCCGCTGAAAGATGTTCCTGCAAAAATCCCCGTTTTCGTACCCGATAAACTTTGCGGTGACATTCCCGCATCTTCGATCACCTTCCATACATGGGTCATCAACAGCCGCTGCTGAGGATCCATTAATTCGGCCTCGCGCGGAGAAATCCCGAAAAACAAAGGATCAAATTCGTCCACACCGTCGATAAAACCGCTCCACTTGATATTGGTCTTATTTTCTTCTTTCGCCGGATCGCCGTAAATAGCTCTCCAATCCCACCGATCAGCGGGGATTTCACGAATGCAATCTTTGCCCTCGGCCAGATTGCTCCAGAACTCATCGATGTCCCGGGCCATCGGGAAGCAGGCGCTTACACCTACAATCGCGATGGCATCCGAATCGGCGGCGGCAGCTGCCTTTCTTTCGGAAGAAGCCTCGGGAAGCTTGGCAAATCGGCGGCCGCGGCGGGCTGCGAAAGAAACAGACGCGGGTTGGTTGATCTGTCCGGTTGAACCGGTCAAGCTCTCCTCTTCCCCCGCAGCCCGTAAAACGCCGGGGCTTCCAATCGATTCGGCAAACTTTTCCCTAATACTAGGGCCGTGTTCCTCCAATAAATAGGCAGCCAGACTCGCCAAGGTTTCATACTCAAAAAAGACGGTAGGCGCCAATTCAAGCTTGAAATCCCGATTCAGATCGTTGGCGAATTGAGTGAACGAAATGGAATCACACCCATATTCGCTCAGCCCGGTATGGATATCGATATCATCGCCGTTCACTTTAAGCAATTTGGAAATCGCTGCCGTTAGAGCGGCCAGCAGCTTGTCCGGCAAGCTCTTTGCATCTCCAACCGCGTTTTGTCCGATGGACGAAGCGATTGCGGCAATCGGCTTTGCCGCAGCAACGCGCGGCGGAAACAGCTTTTGCCTGATTGGCGCCGGCCGCCCATTCACAACGATAATCCGGCTTTTATTTGCGGCGAATCCCTGAAGCAAAGCTCGTATGCCCGATGGCGTCGGCAGCGGTACGATCCCCAGATTATCCTCCATCCATTGCCCGGTCTGGGCAGGCACCTGCATCCCGCCTTCCTGCCACAACGGCCAATTAATCGAAATCGTTTGACCATGGCGTTGACCCTGCTCGGCTAGCGATACCCGATATCCGGCATAAGCATCCATAAAAGCGTTGGCAGCCGCATAATCGCCCTGTCCCAAGTTCCCCATCACGGCAGCCAAAGAGGAGAAGATCATAAAAAAGTCCAGCGGGAGTCCGCGGGTGGCCTCATCGATATGGATCAGGCCGTTCACCTTGGGAGCCATAACCTCGCGCAGCTGTTCCTGACTTTTCACATGCAAGTACTGATCGCGAATGAGACCTGCACTGTGGATAATGCCATCCAATCGGCCATAATCCTGTACGATCTTATCGATGAAAGCAACAACGGCTTCTTGATCCGCTGCATCCACCTGCCTGTAGTGAACCTGATTGCCGGAAGACGCCAGATTCTGCAGCTTGGCTTGCATATCTGCGGAAAGCGGCGACCGTCCTGTCAAAAAAACTACGGCCCCTTCCACATGCCGGGTCATTTCAGCAGCAAAAATAAGCCCGAGATTGCCCGCACCTCCTGTAATGACATAAATGCCGCGGTCCTTCCAGGGATAATTTGGCGTATGATCCAACGCCTCTATCTCCTTCCAAACGCCTACACGGCGTTTACCTTGGCGATATTGAACCCGTCCGTCCGTTGGACGTACACGGTTCTCCAGCAGCCTCTGCTTCCAGACTTCCGAAGCAGCTTCGGGCTCCATTTCAATCAATTGACTCACAATTTTGGAATTCTCCATCTGGGCTGTTTGCAGCAGTCCATACAGGCCGGTCCACAGCCGCTGTTCATTCCTGCACGAGCCGACAAGCTGAATCAGCACTTTGCCGCTGGAACCGTTGTTCAGAATCGCCTGCAGCTGTGCCAATATCTGAGCCGCATACGCTTGAAAGCGTTCAGCGAGGCTGTCCTCTTCCGAATGAAGATGGATGCAGCTTGTTTCATTCATATGTTGTGCAAGCCAAGCCGCCAGATTGTTATCCTGCTCGCAAATCAACACCACATGCTGCTCAAAAGAAGCCTGCACAGCGGGTTCAATCGCCTGTTCGTCCCAACCCGGCTCAAACAACAAAGTCGCTGTTTGAACCCCCGTATCTGCACGGTCTCCCTCCTCATCCAGAACGCGAGTTGTATATCCTCTCATTCGCACGCAAATTTGACCCGTTTCATCCATCAGATCGATGTCGAGCTTCTGCAGTTTATCGCCCGGTTTGCTTCCTTGACTGTGCCGGATTAATGCCCACATTGAGCTCGTGCATGCGCATATCACTTCCAGCTCCTGCAGAGCATAAGGCAGCACAGGCTTCACCGGGGCAGGCACTGCTCCGCCTGCGGAACTGAGGAAATAACCAAGCGGTGCTTGCAAGGCAGCGTCCATCAGGCTTGGGTGCAGCACGTAAGCCTGATCCTGATCGGATGCCGATAAGGGCAAAGACAGCCTGGCCAAAAACAGATCGTTTCCCATGTACAAAGATTCAATGGCGCGGTGACCCGGTCCATATTCGATCCCCATCTGATGGAAAGCCTCATAGAGCAGCTCAGGAGAAATAAACCCGTTTTTGCATTCATGCATCAGATTTGCCAGATCCGCCTTCGGCTGGATCGCCGGAGCGCCTGCTTCTGCCACTCCCTGACAATGAACAATTGCCTCCGCTTCATTCCCGCGGGGCAGGCTGTAAATTTCAAAAGCAATTTCTCCGTTATCTTCTGGACACAGAGCAATATGAACGCCGGTCTCTTCCTCATCGACGATGACGGGCCGCAGCCATACGATGTTCTTGAGCCGCATTCTCTCGATTTGATTCTGTTGCAACATCGAACCCTGCACGCTGCTCCCCAGCGCGTCAACGACTGCAGCTCTGGCCATTTCCAGATAGGCCACACCCGGCAAAACGCGGCTGCCTTTTACGCGATGATCACGGAGAAAAAATTCATGACCTGTAAAGCTGGAGCTGTACCGCTGCTCCGCCAAATCGGAAGTATTGCGGTGAAGCAGCGGATGCAAGCGGGATTCCACACCCTGAACCAACGCTCTGCTCCTTGTGTTCGCCTGATCCTCAGGCATCCAATACCGTTCCTTACCAAATGCATACGTCGGCAAAGGAATGCGGCGAGGCTGAGCATCTCCATAAAATTGATCCCAATCCAGGGAAAGCCCCTTGACCCACAGATCCAGCAGCTTCGTATATTTCTTTCGCGCGATCCAGCGGGTTACGGCTTCCTGCATCTCATCGTCGGCAAACAGAGCCATCGTTTCTTTATTGCGCTTCACTTGTCCGCGATATACATATTCGGTACTTTCCTGACCTTCTATAAAAGCTTGCAGCTTCTCCTTCAATTCCTTCATTGAATATACAATCAAGGCCAAACGTTCATCCATCGCTTCGCGCCCTGTTTGCAAGGTGTAGGCGATATCGGCAAGAGCTGCATCCTGCAGAAGATGCTTCTCCAAATAGGCGTTCAAACGCAGAACCTGTTCCCGAAGGCGCCCTTCATTTTTGGCAGAAAGGACGATAAGCGCAGGCTGGTCCGGTGAAACAGCGAATAAGGGACGCTCTTCCGTTCGCGGTATATATTCCTCAATCACGACATGCGCATTAGCCCCGCCCGCTCCAAAAGAAGAAATGCCGGCGATGCGCGGATATTCCCGTGCAACTCCATGAAGGATGACCGACGGTCTTCTCCACTCTTCAAGCTTCTGCTGCACGGTAAAAGGCGTTTTGGCAAAATGAATGTTCGGATTCAATTGCTCCGCATGAAGCGTAGGAACAAGCTTTTGATGCTTCATTTGCAAAATAATTTTGGTCAAGCCCGCGATGCCAGCAGCTGCTTCTAAATGGCCAATATTCGATTTAACGGAGCCGATGGAACAAAATCCGGTTTCCTGCGTATCTTTTCCGAACGCCTGCGTAAGTCCAGCGATCTCGATCGGGTCGCCCAGTTCGGTTCCTGTTCCGTGCGCCTCCATATAGCTCACGGTACGAGCATGGATGCCCGCTTTATCCAGTGCTTTGCGAATAAGCTCGCCTTGTGCCATTGGATTAGGAACCGTGTAACCATTCGTTTTGCCCCCATGATTGATCGCTGTAGTGCGAATAACGGCATAGATGTGATCCTGATCGGCAATCGCCCGCGACAGCGGCTTCAACAGCACGGTACCGACGCCTTCCCCCGGTACGAAGCCGTTGCCGCCCAGACCGAAGCTTTTGCATTGTCCGTCTGCGGAAAGCATCTGCTGCGCGCTAAGAGCGATGTAGCTGGACGGATGCAGATAGAGATTCACCCCGCCCGCAATAGCCATCTCGCATTCCTGTCGATGCAGGTGCTCACAAGCTTCGTGTATAGC
This sequence comes from Paenibacillus sp. sgz302164, assembly GCF_056120505.1. NCBI lineage: Bacteria > Bacillati > Bacillota > Bacilli > Caryophanales > Paenibacillaceae > Paenibacillus > Paenibacillus sp. sgz302164. The sequence continues at coordinate 14,346 of NZ_JBVYOL010000043.1, forward strand.
GGTCAATGAGGAAGAGCACATCGTATCAATCGGCATGCTGGGGCCTTGCAGATTTAACAGATAGGAGACCCGATTAGCCACCGAACCGAAGGAAGTATGAGGATAAATACGCTCCTCTCTTTTCCAGTCTTCCGACCCGCATAAATCAAATCCCGTTTTAGTAATGCCTGCGAAAACGCCGACCTGGCGATTGAAGTGTTTGGCCAAACGTTCCCTTGTATACCCGGCGTCTTCCATAACTTCCCAGCACGACATTAAAAACAACCGTTCCTGCGGGTCCATACTTAATGCTTCGCGCGGGGAAATATTGAAAAACAAGGGATCAAATTCGGCAAAGCCGTCTATGAATCCGCCCCATTTGCCATAGCTTTTGCCAGCCTCTGCCGCTTTCTTCGGATCTGCTTCGAACAGTTCGTCCATCGCCCAGCGATCGGCGGGAACCTCCGTTATGCAATCGGCCCCCTTCTGCAACTGCTCCCAATAAGCATCCAGATTGTTTGCTTGCGGATATCGTCCGCTGACCCCGATGATTGCGATCGGTTCGCGAGAAGGCGAAAGCCCAGTGCCCGCCGGCTCTGTTACTTGAATAAAGCGTCTGTTCTCCTTGCCAAGAAGCTTCGGAGCTGAAGGAACAGCCCTTGGCCCAGCCGCCGCATCATCGCTGTGTGCCTCAAGCTCGTTCTGTTCTAATCCCAGCAGGGCTGCCAGCTTCTCTTTCCTCGTCCGGATAAAATGGTCAACCACCGCATCCAAAGTTTGGCATTCGAAAAACAGGGTGCTGCTTACTTCTCCGAATGCTTTGCGAAGCGTGTCGGTCATCTGAACAACCAGAATCGAATCAATGCCGTAGTTCTCCAAGGGCTCGGACGGATCAATTTGCTGCGTCGGTATTTTCAGGGTATCGCCGATCAATTTCTTGAAATAGCTCAAGCTTCTCTCCAACAATAAATCTTGCCAAACATCCGGCTTATTCAGTTTATTTTCGCGCAAAGCGGGGCGGGTCCGTTCTTCGGCGCCGATCTGGGGAGATTGCCCTGATTCATGCTTGCGTCGAATGCGAATCATTCCGTCGCTGGAAGCTGCTATAATCTGCTGTCCCAACTCATGCGCATCTGCTGCGGGAAAGAAAACATCCCTAAACCCTTCCTGTTCCAATAAATTTTTCCATTCTGTCGAGGATACTCCCGGCCCGCCCGGAATTCTTATTTCTGCATCCTCGTACAACCACCAGCCTTCCAAAAGGCCGAAAGTCAAATGGGTAAATAACGAATGGTCGCTAAGCTCATTCATTACAATCCAGCCATTGGACTTTAAAGCCGCCTTCACGTTCCGAATCGTTTGGCGAATGTCTTTGGTCGCGTGCAGCACGTTAGCCGCTATAACGATATCAAAGCTGCCGGTTGGTACGAGCTGCTCGAACAGCGATTGTTCCGCATTCACAATATGAGTTGTCAAATAAGGATGATCGGAACCATACTCCTTTTCGGCATGCATCAAAAAGGCTTTGGAAAGATCCGTATACGCATATTCCCGAATGCGGTTGCGATACGGCTTGAGCTTGTCCAGAACAATGGCGCTCGTCCCTCCTGTTCCAGCTCCAATCTCAAGAATACTAATCTGTGCGTCGGGATCATGCCGCAGCTGTTCCTGGATACAGGCAATGACCGTATCGGAAAGCACTTCATTGAAGTGGTCGGCTGCCTCATTATTTTTGTAGATACCTTCTACACGCTCCATCGAAGAATTCGGAAATATAATCTCAGTGGCCGGACGTTTGCCTGTTAAAATATCCGACAGTGCTTGCAGCGTTGCTTCCACCAGCGACAATTGGGCCCTCAAGTTCGTCTCTTCCCGCCATCGCTCTTTTTGTTCCTGCCAAGCTGCATCCCCTTCGTTTAAAGAATCCCTGTAAGCGCTGTCGTAATTACCTGCTTGCGGGAATATTCCATGTTTCGTCAGAAGCGACATACTCTCCTCGAACCAACGCTTGTACATATCCAGTAGTCTACTTTGATCCGCGAGTATCCCGCTTCGCTGCAGCTCGCCCCAAAGCAGTCGGCCAAGCAAACGATCCATCCCTTCTCTTAAGGCAGCCCCATTGGCTATCAACTGTTCCACTTGCGGCCCCGCCTGCGGCATCAAGTTTCGAATACTCGAACCGGATACTGCACGCTGTTCGGGGTATACCTCCAGCCATTCATCCTCATCCGCATACTGCTGGGCCCGTGATTGATCCAATTGGATCAACGATAATTGATCGATGGGTCCTGCCTGCAGCGCTTCCAAAGCGATCATGGCGTCAGCCGGCTCGATAAAGCCGATTCCGCTTTGCGCCATCCTGTTCTTAAAGGCTCGCGGGACTGCGCTTCCTATCCCGATGTCGCCCCAGTAACCCCAGTTCATCACTTTGACCGAAGAAGACCATTCTTTCCTGAGCTGAAGAGCAAAAGCGTCCGCGAACGTACAGCCGGCTGTGTAACTGCTTTGTCCGAGCGGCTTGCCGAAAGAACCGATCGATGAAAAAAACAGGGCAAAATCCAACGGTTCTCTTCCAAAGACTTGCGCCATTCGTACACTTACGTCTATTTTCGCAGACAGTCCCGCCTGGAACCGGGATTCGTTCATCTGGGCCAAACTTTGATCCAGTGCACCGACGGCCGAGTGAATCACTCCATGAATGACAGCGTACCTCGCTTTGATATCTTCATAAGCGGCTTGAAGAGCCTGATAGTCACTTGCGTCCGCAGCGAGATATACAGGTGCCGGGCCCCAATTGACCAATCGATCGAGCTTAGCGCTGATGCTGTCGTCTTGCGCTCGTCGGCCGATCCATACGATTCGGGCCTGGTAGGTGCGGATCATGTATTCGCTCCAGGCTTCACCGATGCCTCCGGCTCCGCCAATGACGACATACACCCCATTCTTTCGGTACACGGTGGACGAAGGTGCATGAATACCGTTCACCTTCAGCAGCTTCTGACGGTACCACTGCCGATTGCGCACAGCCCACGCATTTCCTTGCGGGTCTGGCGGAATCATGGTCATTTGGCCGTAAGGAATATCTGAATCCGGCTCCAAATCAATCAGGCGAATTTTCCATTCTGTCCATTCTTTTGCCAGGGAACCTGCAAATCCGTGAACACTTGCATGAGTTGGATGTACCGCATCCTGCGGATGAACCGCCTGTGTCCCGGTTGTCAAGATTGTCCAGTAGAGTTCCTTAGACCCGAATCCCAGGCTCAGCAACGATTTGACCCATCGAAAAAGTTGAATCACCCCCTCCTGCTGGCTCTGAATAACAGCGTCGGAAGCGTAAGAGACAAGGTCGGAATGAGGAACGATCCAGATGATGTGCTTTATAGCCGGCAGTGCTTTTAACTGAGCGGCGATCTCTTCGATCGTCGCGCCAGGCTGTACAAACAACTCTTGCAACCCAGGATAGCTGAGTTTGATGGCGTTTCGCTGATCGGCAGTGCCGCCAATCAACAGCACATGATCGGTTGGGTATGGAGACGCCGTCCCCCAATCCGCTATAGAGACAACGTCCCACACCGGCTGCTGCAGCAGCGCCTCCGAATGCTTCTGAGAAGCTACAGCGGCAGGATCCGACTGGGAAGAAGCTGACGTGCTCTCCTCTTTGCGAATCATCGAAAAGCCTTTCATCCGCACACAAACAGTTCCCTGCTCATCGCACAGGTCAAGGTCAAGCTTCTCCACTCTATCCCTGTTCGACCCGTCTTCACTGTAACGAATCGACACCCACATACTAGGCAGACAGCGCCCATATATGACAAGCTCCTCCAGAGCAAACGGAGTGAACATAGCCAGGGACGCCGCCCCGCTTTTTGTCCGATTCGAGAAGCCGGACAACCGCAAGCCCAATCCTGCTTGAATGGCAGCGTCCATCAGGACCGGATGCAGCACCCAGGAATCCAGCCCATCGGCTGCGGAGACGGGCAGCTTCAAATGAGCCAGCACGCAGCCTTCGCCAGCATGAATAAACTCGATCCCCTGCTGCTCTTCTCCGTAATGCACGCCCATCCTTCTGTACAGGCTATAACATTCATCAGCCGATACATATCCGCCCCTGCATGCCGCCTGAAGCGCCTGCAGATTCAATCTCGGTGCTTCCGCAATGGGCGCAAGCAGCACTGCAGTTCCTTGGCTGTGTACGGTCAGTTCAGCAGCCGGGAGTTCCGCTGCACTGGATATGGTACAATTAATCTCCCCGTTATCTTGAGGGTATACTCCGATTTGGATATCAACCGGGCGATCCTCGAATTTAATAGGACGCATCCAGGTTATATTCTTCAATTGAAGCGCCTTGCCACTTGGATCGATGCCTTCTGCCGCTTGCTCCACAGCGGCCCGAATCATTTCCAGACAAGCTGTGCCGGGAAACAATCGCTGGTCCTGCACAATATGGCCCGCTGCAAAAAATTCCTGTCCCGTAAAGGTGGAACGAAACCGCTGCTCAGCCAGATTGGACGTATTTGCGTGAACCAGTGGGTGCAGTTGATTCGGCTCATCTGCCGTTATTGCCGCTGGCATCGGCTTTGTCTGCTCCAGCCAATACCGCTTCCGTTCAAAAGGATACGTGGGCAGGCTCATTCGCTTTACTTTTTTGCCGCTGTACCATCTATTCCAGTCTATAGATACTCCGCTGACCCATAGCTCAAGCAGCCTGGCATAGGATCCTTCCTCAAGCCAACTTTCGATGACTTTCTCGATATCCCCATCTTCCCCGATTGCCATCGCCTCGTGAATAGGTTTGACTTGACCCTGCATCAGATTCTCAATCTCCTGCTCGCCAGCGAGATAAGCTTCCAGCTTATTTGTAAGCTCACGGATCGAGCCTGCAGTCATGGCCAGGCGTTCTTTCAGCTCATCCCGGCCTGCTTGAAGCGTGTAAGCCATCGAAACCAAATGCTGCTCAGACAGACCTTGCTCGACAATAAAAGCAAGCAATTGACGCGCTTTTTCTTTGAGACGCTCTTCGTTCCGGGCGGATAAAACAATGATAACCGGTTGATCCGGGTTAGACGAAGGAAGGGCAAGCTCGTCGCCGTTCGCGATATGCTCCTCGATAACGATATGAGCATTAGCCCCTCCGGCGCCAAATGATGAAATGCCGGCAATCCGCGGAAGCTCACGCTGCCCGATAACAGGCCGCTGCCATGTTTCCAGCTTCTGCTGAACGGCAAAGGGACTGTTTGCAAAATCAATATGTTTATTGAGCTGCTTGGCATGCAGGGAAGGAGCCAATTGGCGATGCTTCATCTGAAGCAAAATTTTGGTAATACCAGCAATTCCAGCTGCGCTCTCACAATGTCCAATGTTCGACTTGACCGAGCCGATGGAGCAGTACTGCTTGTCTTGCGTATAGACTTCAAAAGCTTTTGTCAAACCCGCAATCTCTATAGGATCGCCTAATGAAGTGCCGGTGCCGTGAGCTTCGATATAGCTAATCGTTCGAGGATCAATGCCCGCCCCTTGAAAAGCCTGACAAATGACTTCGGCCTGCGCATTCGGATTCGGAACCGTATACCCGTTGGTTTTGCCTCCATGATTAATCGCTGTTCCTTTAATCACGCCGTAGATGTGATCGCCATCAGCAACAGCTTTATCGAGCGGTTTAAGCAATATCGCGCCTACACCTTCGCCTGGCACATAGCCGTCGCCCCCTTCGCCGAAGCTTTCACAGCGCCCTTTGCTTGAGACAAAGCTTCCCTGTCCGAGCAGCAAATACTTATTCGGATGTACGGATACATTGACTCCGCCGGCAATGGCGGCGCTGCATTCGCCTCTTTGCAAGCTTTGGCAAGCTAAATGGATCGCGGTTAAAGAAGAAGAACACATCGTGTTCAGAGCTATACTCGGCCCGTGAAAATTAAAAAAATAAGATACCCGGTTCGCGATAGAGGATGAATTTCCACCCAATGCCACATTGCGTCCCCGTGTCTGCTCCTGGGCTCCATATAACTGATATTCTTCGTACATCACGCCTACATACACGCCAACTGCGCCGCTCTTGCCGAGATTCGTTCCTTTGCTTCCGGCAATAGACCGGGCGTAACCTGCATCCTCCATCGTTTCATATACACATTCCAGAAACAGGCGCTCCTGCGGGTCCATCCCTTCCGCTTCAAGCGGCGAGATATGGAAGAAGAGCGGATCAAACTGATCCACCCCTTCCAGGAAGCCTCCCCATTTACTATAAGTTTTTCCAGATTTATTTTTCTCTTCGTCAAAATAGAGACCGTGATCCCACCGATCAGCGGGTATTTCGGTTATACAGTCCTTTCCCTGGCTTAACTGCTCCCACAATTGCCGAACATTACGAGCCCCCGGATATCGCCCGGCAAGCCCGATAATAGCAATATCCAGCGCTTCCGGCTTTTTATCAGCCAAAAGTTTCTTCGCGGAACCAGCGGAGCGAGTCCGCTTGCGGCGTTGAGTGACGGCCGGCGCGGAAATTGCAGATGTTGACGTCTTTTCTGGGGGTATGCGTTCCGCCTCCTTGACGGCTGGCGCTTTCAGTTCGATATCCAGCAAGCCGATGAACGATTTCCTGCATACTTTCCATATATAATTCGTCAATTCCTGAATCGTCTGATACTCAAAAAACAACGTTTTGGGCAACGAACCGAACTTTTGCTCCAGCTTCTCGGTTAATTCCATCATCATGACTGAATCTATGCCATACTTCTCCATAGGCGCGTCTGCTTCAATACGCTCTGCCGGCAGTCTCAGTACCGAAGACAGCAGATGCTTCATGTAGTTGACCGCTTGCTTGCGCAGTTGTTCTTCTCCTGTAGTTTGCAGCGCCGGTTCTGACTCGAAAATGGCTCCACTGTCCGGATCGGCCGCAAAATTAAGAATCGGAATTTGCTTGCTCCGCACCATCTCCTGAATTTTTCTGGCAGCTCGTTCATGGGTGATCTTCCCGCTTTTGATTTGACGGTATAACCCTTTCACATCTTGATCCATTCTGTTTCCCACCTCACCTTACCGCAAAAGGATAATTTCCCTGAATTGTTCTTCAGTTAATTCGCCGCTGGAAACTTTTTCCGAAATCCTTACAAAATAGGCATCGGCAGGAGACTCTGCTTCTTCATTGCTCTCAAAGCCTCCTATAAAATACCGTAATTTTTCCCGGTCGCCGTGCAATACAAGCATCTGCGCCCAATCGGAAGCAAGACTTTGATAACAGGCCTGCAGACCAACAGGGATCTTCAGAGATGTCATGCCTGTATGCTTCGCCATCATGGCTTCCATCTCGCCTCCCACGCGCATCCCGCCTTCATGCCAGAGCGGCCAATTGATCGATAGTGTCCGTCCCTTGCGCTTTCCTTGAGAAACGAGACTGCTGCGATAATTCGCATAAGCATCCATAAAAGCATTCGCTGCGGCATAGTCTGCCTGACCCGGATTGCCGACCGCTCCGGCAATCGAGGAGAACATCATAAAGAAATCCAGATCCATGGCGCCGGCAGCTTCGTCCATATTTACTAAACCTGCCACCTTGGGGGCGAGAACCTCATTGAAGTGTTCGGCGGACTTTTGAATCATATAGGCATCGCGTGTAACGCCTGCGCTGTGAATAATGCCATCGATGCCGCCGAACCGTCTTACTGATTCACGTATAAGCTCCTCAACTGCTGCGGGATCTGTCACATCCATCTGTCGATAGACCACTTGAGTTCCGTGCGCTTCGATTTCTTTCAGCTTGGCTCGCTTCTCCGCGTTCAGCGGGGATCGGCCAGACAAAATCAACACGCCATTGCCGACCTGCTCCGCCATATCTTTCGCAAAAATCAACCCTAAACCGCCTGCTCCGCCTGTTATGATATAGACCCCTTGCTTTTTCCAAGGGATTGCCTGTTCTTCATTTGGAATGGGCGTTTCCTTCCAGAAACATACAGATCGTTGAGAGCCCGCATAGCGAATTCGCTCGTCATCAGGCAATTGGCTGTTCTCGTTCAATATGGCTGCCAAAACGTCGGAGCCAATGTCCGCCTCGACTTCGAGGACTTGTCCGCGGATACGCGGATTTTCCGCTTGCGCTGTTTTCAACAGAGCGCCGAGCGCCGCGCACAGTCGGCTTTCTGCACGCAAGGGCACGACAAGCTGCATGAACACGCTGCGTTCAGTTCTCGTTCTCAACAGCGCTTGAATGTGTTCAAACATCTGAAGCGCATAGCTCTGATATTTTTCGGCCGGGCCTGACAATTTCGAATTCAAAACAAGACAGCGGACTCCGCTCATCCGGCTCTCAATCTGTTCTGCCCAATCAGCCTTGGGATCACATAAAATAATCCAATGATCCCCGTAATCAGCCGATGATGCTTGCAACGTAATCGGCTGATTACGCCATTCCGCATGAAGCCTCAATGTATCCTTCGTATCCCTGGCTGCCCGAATCCGGACTCCAGCAAGTTCCGCGCAAGAAATACCTTTCATCCGTACCAGGACTTTTCCTTCTTGGTCGCACAAATCAATATCCATGATTGTCTCTTTATTGCCCCGCACATCCGTTTCACTGTCAACCTGATATCGAATCCAGGCCCACATGGAAGAACCGCAGGCTCCAAAGATGTCCAGTTCTTGCAAAGCGTTAGGCAACAAAAGTCGGATATTCGCGGCATCTCCCATGCCCAAACCAAGCATACTTTGGAGTGCCGCATCCATTAAGCTCGGATGAAGAATGTAGGGCTTTAATGTCTGATTCAAGGATTCGGGCAGCGCAAGCTTAGCCAAAACTTGGCCATGCCCCGCGTACAATTCCTGAATAGCCCGCTGTCTTGGACCATATTCGATACCAATCGAACGAAACGTATCATAAATATCCGTAGAGGAATATCGGTTTATCGAGCAGGATTCCCGAATGGTCAGAAGATCCAGGGAAGGGGGGTGATGAACCTGATGCAAAACGGCGCTTCCCTGGCTGTACCATACAGGCTCTCCTTCCTGTTCCTCCTGCTCACTGAATATGTCAAAGGTTATGTCCCCTTCTTCCTCCGGTGTTAAACGGATGTGAATCTGAACGGGCTTATCTACTGCCAAGGGACGCGTCCAAAGTACGTTATATAGGCGAATGCCCCATTGATCCGCAGTTGCAAGATCAGCCGGGCGGCCATCCAACGCGGCCTTGACGGCTGCACGCGCCATCTCCAGATGTACGACACCCGGCATAACAGCCCGCCCTTGCACAGCATGATCCTTCAAGAAAAATTCCTGACCTGTAAAGGCGGAGCTGTACCGCATTTCCTCAAAAATAGAGCTGTTTTGTTGAACCAACGGATGAAGCGCAGCAATAAATCCCGCTCCCGCTGCGAGTTCCCTAATGGCGCCCTCGGGCACCCAATAACGCTCTTTGGCAAAGGGATACGTGGGCAGGCTGATGCGACGCAGTTTATGTTTGTTCGAGCCATATAACAGACTCCAATCCAGCGTGATTCCCTTCACCCAGAAATCAAGCAGCGTACCGTATTTCTTACGCTTGATCCATTTCTCAACAGCTTCTTTCAACTCCTCATCGTCTCCGAAAAAGCTCAACAATTCCTTGTGCGCCTTAACATGCCCGCGATACATATCCTCCGCTTCCTCATGGCCTTCCAGGAACATATTCAGCTTGGCTTCCAGTTCACGAATCGATACAGCCGTCAGCGCCAATCTTTCTTCCAGAGCCTCCCGTCCAATCTGGAGCGTATAAGCAATATCCGGCAAATCCCCGTCAGAGAAGCCGCCGTCACTTAAAGCCAATCGGAGACGTTCCGCCTGCTGGCGGAGCTGCTGTTCATTTTTTGCCGATAACACGATAAGAGCCGGGTTCTGTATCGTGATGAGAGGCATCGCCCGTTCCCGGCTATCCGGTATATATTCTTCAATCACAATATGAGCATTCGATCCCCCTGCGCCAAAGGAAGACAAGCCTGCAATTCTCGGATACTCTCCGGTCATCTCTCGATCCCTGATGACGGGACGCTGCCATTCCGCCAACTTCTGTTGAACGAAGAAGGGGGTATGGTCGAAATCGATATGCGGATTGAGCGCTTCCGCGTGTAAAGAAGGAACTAACTGACCGTGTTTCATTTGCAGCAAAATTTTGGTCAATCCGGCAATTCCCGCCGCGCTTTCGGCATGCCCGATATTCGACTTTACCGAACCGATTGCGCAGAATTGCTTGTCCTGGGTATATGCCTGAAATGCCTTCGTTAATCCTGAGATTTCGATCGGATCGCCAAGAGAGGTCCCCGTGCCGTGCGCTTCGACGTAACTGACCTTCCGCGGATCAACGCCCGCCTCTTTCAAGGCACTGGCAACGACGGCTGATTGCGCATTGACGTTCGGCACTGTATAACCATTTGTCTTGCCGCCGTGGTTGATGGAAACCCCTTTAATGACACCGTATATGTGATCTCCATCAGCAACGGCCTTATCCAAAGGTTTCAAAAGCACAGCGCCTACGCCTTCTCCAGGCACATAACCGTCTCCGCCCTGACCAAAGCTTTCACACCTCCCTTTGCTCGATGCGAATTTTCCGTGCTCAAGCGCCAGGTACTTATTCGGATGAATGGAGAGGTTGACCCCTCCGGCAATCGCTAATTCACAACCCCTGCTTTTGATGCTTTGGCATGCCAAATAAATCGCTGTCAGGGAAGAAGAACACATCGTGTCGATCGCCATGCTTGGTCCATGAAAGTTAAAAAAATACGAAACCCTGTTGGCAATGGACGATGAGTTTCCGGAGAGTGCCACCGAGCGGCCCCGTACCTGTTCCTGCGCGCCGTACAATTGGTACTCCTGGTACATGACCCCTACAAAGACGCCCACGTTCCCGCCCAAGCCTCCGTCTGCGCTTGCCTGAAAAGATTTTCGCGTATATCCGGCATCTTCCAGCGTTTCATAAGCGCATTGCAGAAATAAACGTTCCTGGGGATCCATGGTCTCCGCATCTCTCGGCGCTATTTGGAAGAAGAGGGGATCGAACCGATCCGCACCTTCCAGAAAGCCGCCCCATTTGCTGCCCCTGTTCTCGCTATGATCCCAGCGGTCCAAAGGAATCTCCGTTACGCAATCTATGCCCTGCTGTAAATTGTGCCAATACTCTTGTATATGGTTCGCTCCGGGGTATTTCCCGGCTAATCCTATGACCGCAATATCCAGAGCTCCGCTCTCCGCATACCCCTGAACGGTTTTCTCTGATATATCGGCAATGGCTGATGGTTTGCTCTTGTGTTCAGTTCCTGTCTCCATATAAGAAGAGACTCCCAATACATCCATAAACGATTGCCGATAGCTCCCCAAGAAATGAGCCGTCAATTCCCGAAGGTTCTGATATTCAAAAAACAACGTTTTGGGCAGCGGCCCGAACGATGATTCTAATTGACTCGTTAATTGAACTGCCATTAAGGAATCAATTCCATATCTCTCGATCGGAGCATCCGATTCGATGCGATGCGCCGGAAGCTTAATCACGGGGGACAGCAATCGCTTGATATAACCCTCCGCTTTATCCCTTAGCCATTGGTTGAAGTCTGCCGAGAAAGCTTCCCCTGAATTTGGGGAAGTTGCTGCTTGCGGCGGCGTCACGTGCTCCGAGATTGCATGGCGGTTCTCCTCTATCAGAGAAGCCGCCAGACTCTGCAAGTCAATAGGCTCGGCGAATACAGCAGGATCAAGCTCAAAGCCGTATTCCCGCTGAAGCACCCGGGCCAGTTCGGTCCGCTGGACCGCGTCCAGCCCCTGATCGAACAGGATTGCATCGTCCACATCGCTTATTCCCACCTTCAAGAGCGAAGCGATGGTTTCCCGCAGAGTTATTTTCAAAGTATCGATGGATAGGTGAACTGCATGTGAGCCGCCCTGAAAAGCCGCTTGCACGGGATTCGAAGGGCCGGATTGCCCGGCATGCTCCAAGGCCAAACGCTTGAATTGCTGAACGGCATCCTCCGGATCTATTTTTCCTTCTTTAATTAGCTGATACAAGGATTTCAATTTGGGTTGGTTAGCCATATGCCCCTCCTGCCCCGATGCGAGACCGCAGGATTTGTTCAACTTCCTCTTCCGACCAGTCACCCTCGGATATTTGCTTGGTAAGCCGGATATAGAACTCGGTTTCACTGGCATCTATAGACGATTCCGATTCCAATACCCAGGTCGAAAGTCCTTTCATTCGCACACATACAATCCCTTCCTCGTCGCAAATATCAATATCCACTGTCCGTGACTTGTCATCCGCATTTTCATCCTTGCTGTAACGAATCCACGCCCACATGCCGGAAGCGTTCGTATCCCGCAAGATATCTACGGTTTGCAGCGCAAAGGGTACCGACAGCTGCAAATTCGCTGATCCGTATACGAGACCAATTGATGCCTGAAAGGCTGAATCGATCAGACCGGGATCGAGGAAGCAGGAGTCTTGTACACGACTCGCCAAGGATGTCAGTGAAAGCTTTGCTGTAACTTGATCGGTTCCTATATAAATTTTGTCTATTCCGCGATGGCTTGCGCCATACTCAATGCCCATCCGTTTGAACGCATCGTAGCAGTCGCCGGAAGTAAGCGCCGCGGATTTGCATTGAGACAGCAAGGCTTCTATATCCAGGTTGAAATTCCCGGATTTTGCAACAAGCTCGGCACTTCCGCTGCTGTACACAGCAGATTTCGCCGTGTTGTCTTCCCCTGATCCGCTGTAAATCTCAAAGTTCATGGAACCCTTGCCCGTTTGCGTTAATCCGATATGAACCTTAAGCAGCGGATTCCTGAAAGCAAGGGGGCGGTGCCAGACGATTTCCTTCAACCGAATCATCGTCTGATCCGCACGTGATAAGTTTGCCGCCTCATGAATAGCCGCTCGAACCATCTCCAGGCAAGCTGCCCCTGACAAAACCCGTTCTCCTCGCACCGTATGATCAGCCAGGAAAAACTCTTTTCCTGTAAAAACGGAGCTGAATTGAGTTCCCGAAAAATCCGACACGTTGCGGTGCAGCATCGGGTGAATGAAAGAAGAGCAATCAGCCCCCTCCTGATTACCGCTCGTCTGCACGAAGTCATCTGCAATCCAGCAGCGTTCCTTCGCGAACGGATAAGTTGGCAGACTGATGCGGTTAGGCTTCTCTGAACCGTACAACAAGTTCCAACATAAAGGTTGGCCCTTCACCCATACTTCCGCAGCCTGGTCCAGACGGTCGGTGCGAAGCCAATGCTGCAAAGCAAGCTGAGCTTCTTCTTCCGTTTCAAAAATTTCCGCATTGCTCTTACTAACCTTTGCATTCCACATTTGGGCGGAAGGACGACCCTGAATAAAATCGTCGAACGCCTTCACCGCATCTTCAACAAAATACGCCACAAATGCCAGTCGATAGTCCATACCGCCGCGCCCTACTTGCAAGGTATAGGCGAAATCCTGCAAATCCGCATCTTTTTCAATTTCAAGCCAGCTTTTCATTGCTTGCGCATAACGTATCAACTGCTCCCGGCTTTGAGCCGATAATACGATGAGAACAGGCTGATCGCCTCTGGCGTCAGCATGTTTCAGCCTCTTGTCCGGCTTGCGATATTCCTCAATCACAAGATGGGCATTCGTTCCGCTGTATCCAAAGGCGCTTACACAGCAGCGAAGAGGAGACGATGATTTCCCCTGCAAAGGTTTCACTTCCGTATTGGCATAAAAAGGTGAATTCTTGAAGTTGAAATGCTGATTCGGCTCATTAAAATGAAGGGTCGGTACCAGCTTTTTATGTTTAAGACACAACAAAACCTTATGCACACTGGCGACTCCGGCAGCAGCGGACGTATGGCCGATATTACTTTTCACTGATCCGATCGCACAAAACTGTTTGTCTTCCGTATGCTCTTTAAATACCTTCGACAGCGCCTCCAGTTCGATCGGATCGCCAAGCTTGGTGCCCGTGCCATGCATTTCCGCATAACGGATTGATTCCGGAGAAATATCGTATTTTTGATAAATGTCACGGACCAATTCTATTTGGCTGCTCATACTGGGCGCAGTGATCCCATTCGTTTTGCCGTCCTGATTCATACCGGATCCGATAATGACGCCATAGATATGATCATGATCCGCTTCAGCATCCTCCAACCTTTTCAGCACCAATGCTCCGACACCTTCCCCGGGAACAAAGCCGTTGGCGCTGTTATCAAAGCTTTTGCATTGACCGTCCGGAGACAACATCCCCGCCGAGCACATGTCCAAATAGCTGTCCGGCGACAAATACAGCGTCACCCCGCCAACCAACGCGATGTTCACTTCCCGGTTCAAAAGCGCCTGGCTTGCCAGGTGGGCAGCTGCCAAAGAGGATGAGCAGGCTGTATCAATCGAGATTGCAGGGCCTTTCAGATTCAAAAAATACGGAATGCGCGCTGCGGCAATCGCTGCACTGTTGCCTGTCGTACTCGAAATGCCAGTCTTGCTGCTGCTCGTCCTGCGGCCGTACTCGTTACCCATCATGCCCAAGTAGACGCCGCATTTTTGATTGTTCAATTCATCAGGACCGTATCCTGCATCCTCGAAGGCTTTATAGGCTTCCTGTAAAAAGATGCGCTGTTGAGGATCTATCATCTCCGCCTCACTCGGTGAAATATTGAAAAATAATGGGTCGAAGTATTCGATTTCATTCAGTACCCCGAGCCATTTGCAATACATAGGACCGGCTTGACCCTGCCCCTGTTTGTAATAACGGTTAATATCCCAACGATCCGGGGGAATTTCCCTGACGGAATTTTTGCCGGCAACGAGGTTTTGCCAATATTGATCAACATCCTCCGCACCCGGGTATCTGCCGGAAATTCCCACAATCGCCACAGCTTCTCTGCAAGCTGGGTTTTCCGTATAGTGTGCTTGCTGATTAGCCTTGCCAGCAGGAGGATGTTCGGCGCCGGCAAGCTTGTCTTCTTTCGCAAGTCCGACAGCATCCGGAACTGCCTGACTGACTGGAACGGCTTCGATTTCTTTCGGGACGTTCTCCGGGACCTTCTCCGGGACCTTCTCTTCAATCCGCTCGTTTTGCAACAGTCCTGCAAGCTGGCGAATCGTCGGATAATCATAGATGACGGTAGCCGCAAAAGAAGTTCCGTAATCTTTGTTAATCATACGAACCCATTCCACGCCTATGATCGAGTCCATTCCCATATCGATTAACTTTTGATCAGGATCGATTTGACCGGGATCGATATACAAAGCAGCAGCGAGGCTGGACGCTAATTCCTTCCGGATCGCTGCGGCGGATTTGGCAGGAAAGACGCTTGGCGCAGAGCGCTGCGGAGCCGCAAGCTCTGCTTCGTTTGCCACCGGCGTCAAAGCAATGCCGCTTGGTTTATCGGCCTGGCTCGAAGCAAATTCTCCCGCCATTCCGACTGGCGGCAAATTACGCTTCGGACATGTCGTCGGCTCTATGTCCTCTGCCGGCAGGTTTGACAGCTGCACCTCTACGGCTGCAGGTATTTTGTCTTCTGACCTGGCGATCCAATAGCGGCCCTTCGCAAACGGATATGTCGGCAAAGAGATGCGACCGGGCTTCACATCGCCGTATAATAAGTTCCAGTTCACATGCAAGCCGTTCACCCAAAGCTTAAGCAGCTTGCTATACTTCCTTTTTTGAATCCATGCTGCAATTGTTTCTTCCATATCTTCATCGTTGGCGTATCCATCGAGCCCCGTTTGAATGAGCTTGGCTTGCCCGAAGAACACGTCTTCCAGCGAGGCCTGATCATTCAAATAGGCCAGCAATTTGGCCTCAAGCTCCTGTACCGAGTCCACCTTAACAGCCAGCCGTTCTTCCATAGGCTCCCGTCCCGTCTGGAGGGTGTATGCCATCGAGAGCAAATCGCCATCCGTTAACGGCCATTCTCGAATCGCGGTTACCATACGCTCGACACGACCGCGAAGCTGCTCCTCATTTTTGGCGGAAAGCACAATAAGCACAGTACTCTCCGCCGCCGAAGCCGAGCAGCCCGCCGCTGGCTGCCCGGGAATATATTCCTCGACCAGTATATGGGCGTTGGAACCTCCCGCTCCAAAAGAGGAAATGCCTGCAATTCTCGGAAACTCCCTCATTTCCCCGTCTACCTCAACCAACGGACGCTGCCACTCAGCCAGCTCCTGCTGAACGATAAAGGGCGTACTGCCAAAATCAATATGAGGATTCAATACCTTGGAATGCAAAGAAGGCGCCAACTGCCGATATTTCATTTGCAGAAGGATTTTCGTCAGTCCAGCGATGCCGGCACTGCTCTCTCCATGTCCGATGTTTGACTTTACTGAGCCTATAGCACAGTACTGCTTGTCTTGCGTAGACGCTTGGAACGCTTTAGCCAGACCTGTAATTTCGATGGGGTCTCCCAAAGAAGTGCCTGTGCCGTGAGCCTCGATATAGCTGATCGTTCGCGGATCAATACCCGCTTTCTTCAAGGCTTTGTCAATTACTTTGGCCTGCGCGTTCGGATTCGGGACCGTATAGCCGTTCGTTTTTCCGCCATGATTAATTGCGCTTCCTTTAATTACTCCATAGATGTGATCCCCGCCGGCAATGGCCTTTGAAAGCGGCTTAAGCAGGAGAGAACCTACGCCTTCGCCAGGCACATAACCGTCGCCGCCTTCGCCAAAGCTTTCACAGCGCCCTTTACTGGACGTAAAATGGCTTTGCTCCAGCGCCAAGTATTTATTCGGATGCACAGACACATTCACGCCTCCGGCAATCGCCAGCTCACAATCGCCCGATAGTATGCTGCGGCAAGCCAAATGGATCGCCGTTAAGGAAGATGAGCACATCGTGTCTATCGCCATACTCGGTCCGTGGAAATCAAAAAAATACGATACGCGGTTCGCAATCGAAGATGGATTTCCCGAAAGCGTAACGGTCCTTCCCTTTGCTTGCTCCTGCGCTCCATACAACTGGTACTCTTCGTACATGACCCCGACAAATACACCGACAGCATCCGGACTCGCGCTGCCATTCGCGCCGATCGGAGCACGGGACGCATACCCGGCATCCTCCAACGTCTCATAGACACATTGCAAAAACAAGCGTTCCTGCGGATCCATCAATTCCGCCTCGCGAGGCGAAATCGAAAAGAAGAGCGGATCGAATTGATCCACTCCATCTACAAAGCCGCCCCATTTGCTGTGCGTATACTGCTTATAATCCCAGCGGTCTGCGGGGATTTCGGCAACGGAATCTTTGCCTTCCTTCAAGTTCCTCCAAAACTCCCTGATATGGCCGGCTCCCGGGTATCGTCCCGCCAACCCGATAATGGCGATATCCGCCGCTCCGGCCTGCTGTTCATCTTTGGACTCGATAAGCCGCGTATGGCTTATCTGTGGAACCGAAGACCACGCCGCCTCTTTAGCGGCTGCTTTGTCTGCGTACCCGAGCTTGTCTTTCAATCGTTCCGGATATACTTGCAAGAAATACGCCGTCAATTCGGCTATATTGGGATATTCATAGAATAGCGTTTTCGGTAAAGTTCCGAATACCTGCTCCAGTTGATTCGTCATTTGCATAACCATAATAGAATCAATTCCGTACTGTTCGAACGGGATCTCGGCCTGGATACGTGCCGGCGGGAGCTTGATGACGGAGGAAAGCAACTTTTTCACATAAACAGCCGCTTGCTCCTCCAACTCGTGATCTCCTGCCTGCAGGTCGGCCGGACTTTGTTTTCCGGCTTCTGCTTTCGGAGCCTCTATATCCGCCTCGGGAGCTCCTGCGGCTCCCTGAAGCTTCCGCGCATCGCCTTTGATCACCGCTACCTGTTCCTGTCCCGAAGCCACACTTTGATAAAAAGCATGAATGCCGCAAGCTGTGTCAATCGCCAGCATCCCTGTACTGTGCTCGATCATTTGTTCGAATCTAGGGTCGATCTGCATGCCGCCTTCTTTCCACAACGGCCAGTTGATCGAAATTGTGCGTCCTTTTCGTTGGTTGTGAGCCATCAAACCATTGCGATATTTGGCGTAGGCGTCCATAAAAGCATTAGCTGCCGCATAATCCGCTTGGCCCGGGTTGCCTAAAATTCCTGCCGTCGAGGAAAAAATGATAAAAAAGTCAAGCTCCATCGCCGCTGTGGCATGATCCAGATTGAGCAATCCCGTCACCTTGGGGGCAAGCACCTCCATGAACTGCTCTCTGGTCTTCTTGATAATGAAATTGTCGCGAATGATGCCTGCGCTGTGAATGATTCCATGAATTCCTCCGAATTCTTCACGAATACTTTGAACCAGTTGGATGACCTCTGTCTCGTCAGCGACATCGGCCTGCCGATACGAAACGCGAACGCCCAATCGTTCAATTTCGCGGAGACTGGCTTCTTTTTTCTCATTAAGCGGGGAACGGCCTACAAGAATCACGATCCCCTCTTTCACCTTCCGGGCAATCTCCTTCGCAAAGAGAAGACCCAACTCCCCTGCTCCGCCCGTAATCAGGTAAATGCCGCGGTCAACCCAAGGAATCGCGGAATCCTGTTGGGATGATTCCACCTCGCTCCAACTGGCGACGTATCTTTCGCCATCCTGATACCGAATCCAATGATCGTCGAGGAAACGGCTGTTTGCTTCCAATAAGGCTTCGATTTCCGCTTGACTCCTGTCCGTCGTCTCCACTTCGATGATTTGCCCGTTAAAGTTCGGATTTTCCAGTTGAGCTGTTTTTAGCAGAGCGGAAAGCCCCGAGCAGATAGGCAAATCCCGCTGCAAGGGAATCACCAGTTGGAGCAGCATCTTGCCTTTAGTCTTACCCTGAAGCATATGCTGAATCTCTTCAAATACCTGAATGGCATAGGTTTGAAAACGTTCCCCAATGCCCTTGTTATTCGGAACGTACAACAAATCCGCGTCCCCCCTTTGCTTGGTCATTTCCATTTCCATTTCCTGAGAATGGCGCGTCCGGATCGCACACCAGCACGCGGCGAACCGTAAAATCAGAAACGGCAGCCGTTTGGGCAATGCTCTGCTGACGCCAGCTTGGCTGAAGCATATGCAAGTTCGAATCCTTGCGGTTGACGATAACCTTCCCTTGAGATATCAGCGTCGAGAAGCCTTTCATACTGACACAGACCCGGCCGTTCTCATCAACCAGTTCGATATCCAGCTTCATGATCTTGCCGTCGGCCTGACTTCCTTCGCTGTACCGCACCCAAGCCCACATGGCGGACGTGCAGGCAGCATGTACAGTAAGTTCATCCAACGCATAAGGCAAGGCGGGCTCGCGAAGGCCTGAATCCATCAGCAAGCCGAGGGAGGCCTGAAAAGCCGCGTCCATTATGCTTGGATGCAGGGTATACTGCTTTTGCGTATCGGCTGCACAAGAAGGCAGCGCCAGTTTCGCCAACACTTGATCGGTGCCTGTATGGAGGTGTACAATCCCCTGATGGCTTGGACCGTAATCGATCCCCATCGCACTGAAAGCTCCGTAACATTGTTCAGCAGTAAGCACACGATCCTTGCACTGTTCCTGCAAAGCCGGCAGATCGCAAACAGGGCTTTGTTCTTGTGCGACCAGAGCTCCGTGACCTTGACCATGAATCTTGCGATCGCCTCCGGCCTCTTCCGGTATGCTGTAGATATCGTAGCCGATTTCACCTTGTTCACCCGCATATACCCCAATATAAAGCTCTACAGGCGTATCCTTGACAATAACGGCGCTCGTCCACACGATATGTTGAAGCCTTACGGAGAATTGCCCGGCTTTCTCAGGCTCGGTTGATCGTTCGATGGCGGCCCGAGCCATCTCCAGATAAGCTGCCCCAGGCAAAATCCGTTCTCCTTTGACCTGATGATCCTTTATGAAAAACTCTTCACCCGTCAGTGTGGTGCGGAACCTTTGTTCGGTGAGAATCGACGTATTTTGATGCAGTAAAGGATGCAGGACAGCCGTCCGCGAGGTCATCCCGGCGCTTTCGAGAACGGCTGCTTTCTTCAGCGGCAGCCAGTATCTTTCCTTAGCGAACGGGTAGGTTGGCAAGCCGATCCGACGCGGACGTTTGGAGACCTCCAGCATACTCCAATCGACTTTGAAACCGGACACCCAAGCTTGTGCGATAGCATGCATATTTCGCTCCTTGATCCAGGCGGGCATCCGGGACCTGAGTTCCCCATCGTTCTCAAGCAGGCCGATGCCGTTTTTCCCTTTGGCGACTTTAGCTGTATAAATGCCCTTGCCTGCCCGATGGGATGCGAATTCGGCCAATGCTCTGCGCGTTTCTTGCTTGGAATCAGTCACCAACGCCAACCGGTAATCCAACGCATCGCGCCCTGTCTGCAGAGTATAGGTCAGGTCGCTCAGCTCGAAATCCGGGTGGCTGTCTATCCAAGCGCCCAGCTTTTCCGCATAATTCGCCAACTGATCTTCGCTTTGCGCCGACAATACCACCGTCATCGGTGAATGCCCATCTTCGCCCTCGAATGACTCAGGTTCCCGAACCATCTTCGGTCTGTATTCCTCAATGACAAGATGGGCGTTGGTGCCGCTGTAGCCAAAGGAGCTCACACAGGCCCGTCGAGGCTTATTGGATACTGCTTTCCAGGGAATCAGTTCGGTATTGACATAAAATGGCGAATCATCAAAGTCAAAATGTTGATTCGGCTGTTCAAAATGCAGTGTAGGCACCAGTTTTTTATGCTGCAAACATAACAAGATTTTTTGTACACTTGCTATGCCGGCGGCTGCGGAGGTGTGTCCGATATTGCTTTTGACCGACCCGATTGCACAAAAATTTGTGCGCGTTGTATGAGTCTTGAATACTTGAGACAGCGCCTCCAGTTCGATCGGATCGCCCAGCTTCGTTCCTGTTCCATGCATTTCAACATAACTGATGCTGTCCGGAGCAATCTTGTATTTTTCATAAATATCCCCGGTTAGCTCCATTTGACTGCTCATATTCGGGGCCGTGATCCCATTCGTTTTGCCGTCCTGGTTAACCCCGGAACCGACAATCACGCCATAGATCGTATCACCGTCCGCCTCAGCATCCTTCAATCGCTTCAGTACCAAGGCTCCCACGCCCTCACCAGGCACGAATCCGTTGGCATTATTGTCAAATGCTTTGCACTTGCCGTCCGGAGACAGCATTCCCGCCGCGCACATGTCCACATACCCTTCTGGGGTCAAATACAGCGTAACTCCGCCGACCAAAGCGATATGAATTTCGTGCTGCAATAAAGCCTGACATGCCAGATGTATCCCCACCAATGAAGAGGAACAAGCCGTATCAATAGCGATCGCAGCGCCTTTCAAATTGAGAAAATAGGGAATGCGGGCTGCCGCGATAGCAAAGCTGTTACCTGTCGTACTCGCAATACTGGCGTGACTTTGGGCAGCCATCTTTCCATATTCGTTACTCATAATGCCCAGATAAACCGAGCATTTTTGATTGCTGAGTGATCCCGGACTATACCCCGCATGCTCAAAAGCTTTGTAAGCTTCCTGCAAAAACAGCCGCTGCTGCGGGTCCATCGCTTCGGCTTCGCCGGGAGAAATATGGAAGAACAGCGGATCGAAACAATCTATATCGTTCAGCATCCCTAGCCATTTGCAGTTCACCTTGCCTTCTTGGAAAGGACGCGAATCATAATAGGCGTTGACATCCCAACGATCCTCAGTAATCTCGCGAACCGAGTTTTTGCCGAGAGCCAGGTTGTCCCAGAACTGATCAAGATCCTTAGCATCCGGATAGGTTCCCGACATCCCAACGATGGCAATCCCCTCTATATATTCGCTGGAAGCAGACGGCTCCCCGCCCGTTTGGGACGCTGCATGCGGCGTAGTTTCCGTCATGACTTCTGACGGAGCTTGCGGCGCAGATTGCGTTATGATTTCCGATACGGTTCCCGTCGTTGATTGGGAAATGGTTTTCGAAATTGCAGCAGTCCGGCTTACCTGTGAATGAAAGTCGCTTTTCAAAAATTGTCCGAACTCCCGGATGCAGGAATACTCATAAATGATCGCAGCCCCAAATGAAGTTCCATACTTTTTGTTTATCGCCCTGATCCACTCTACGCCCACAATCGAATCCAGCCCGATATCCGCGAATCTGGCATCCACATCAATATCGGAAGGCTCCAGATACAGCGCCTCAGCCAAACTTGCCGCCAACTCTTCCAGTAAAACCGTTATGGCAATCTCCGATTGATTGGAAACAGAGATACTCTGTTCGTCCCGAAGAGATACCACAGATTGCGGCTCTATATCAACCTTGGCGCTTGCCGCAGAAGGAAGTTGCCGCTCATCCGTTGATGCCGACATCCCATTGGGATGAAGCAAATCACGCCGGCTTCCCTCTTTTTGCACCAGAGGAGCAAGTTCGCGCAGCGTTGCATACTCATAAATGATCGTCGCCGGGAAAGATGTCCCATACTTCTTGTTAATCGTTTGAATCCATTCCACACCGACGATGGAATCTACACCCATGTCTACCAATTTCGTATCCGCTTCAACGTCGTCATGATCAAGATATAAGGCCTCAGCCAGGCAGGCAGCCAGCTCTTTCAGCAAAGCAGCGCTTTCCGTTTCTCTCGAAAGCGACTGTTCCGAGCCCAATTTAGAGCTTAACGGCGCCAACGTAACAGCGGCAGCGAACGGCTCTCTTTGGGAACCAGCGATCGGCTGAGATTCGGTTAATGGCAGCAAGACTATTCGACCCGGATTAGCGGTTTCCGTCATTGCGGCCGCAGAGTCGAAACTTTCAGCATCGGCTTGCTTGTGTATTCCTTCTGCCCCGTCTGCGCCCGTATGCTTGTGCTCTACCCAATAACGCCGTTTAGCAAACGGGTAGGTTGGCAAACTGATCCGTTGAGGGAATCGTTCGCCGTACAGCAAGCTCCAGTCAAGCTCCAGACCGCTTACCCAATACTCTGCAAGCCGCCGCAGATTTCGCTCCCGCAACGTTGTCCGGAGCAAGGCTTGCGTATCCCCATCGGAGTTATTCGCTTTCACCTGTCCAATTGCCGTTGCCGGTGTGGCTTCTCCCCGGATAAATGCTTCCAGCGTATGCAGCACATCGGCCCGTGAACCGGCCGCGAACGCCATGCGATAGTTCATCGCTTCCCTTCCCGTCTGAAGCGTGTAAGCCATGTTCGCGATATCAAGCTGCCCATGAGCTTGAACAAACCTTTTGAACGACTCCACATAGGCAATGAGCTGCTTTTCACTTTTGGCTGACAAGGTAAACAGTACTGGAGCCTGTGGATCAGCCAAATCGTTACGATCCCAGTCGGCAGAGACTTTGACATACTCCTCAATCACCAAATGAGCATTTGTTCCGCTAAATCCAAAGGAGCTGACACCCGCACGCCGCGGTATTCCCGGAGCAAGCTCCCATTTCCGCAATTCCGTATTGATGTAAAAAGGGCTGTCGTTTAACGCAATATGCTCATTCACCTTTTCAACATGGATCGTAGGCGGCAACATTTGTTGTTTCAAGGCAAGTATCACCTTCAATACTCCCGCTATGCCCGCCGCTGGCAGCAGATGACCGATATTGCTTTTCACAGATCCTAATGCACAATAATTTTGTTGAGTTGAATAGACTTGAAAAGCTTCAGTAAGGGCTTCCACTTCAATGGGATCGCCCAGCTTCGTCCCCGTTCCGTGAGCTTCAATTAATGTAATAGTCGAGGGGTCAATTCCAAAGCGTTCATATACCTCATCCTGTAAAAGCTCTCGCTGCGACTTTGCACTGGGAGCCGTAATGCCGTTGGTCTTTCCGTCCTGATTCACGCCCCAGCCTCGAATCACCGCCTGAATCTGATCCTGATCTCTGACCGCATCGGCTAACCGTTTCAACAGGACAACACCGACACCTTCCCCGGGAACAAATCCGTTGGCCCGGTTGTCAAACGAGTAGCACCGTCCGTCTTCAGAAAGCATGCCTGCCTTACTCGTCATAATATGAAGCGACGGGCCTTCCATCACATTGACTCCGCCGGCCAAAGCCAGATCGGTATTGCGCAGCAGCAAGCTGTTGCACGCCTCTGCGATGGCGACAAGCGACGACGAGCAAGCTGTGTCAATCGCCATACTCGGACCCTTAAGATTCAGCAGATACGAAATCCGCGCCGCCAGGATCGAGGGGGTTTCACCCATCAGCCCGAGCGCATTAAGCTCTTGCCGGCTGACGCGCTTGCCGTAATCGCCTGCAGCGCAGCCGACAAATACGCCGCATCGGCTGCCGGACAGGGAGGACGGCAGCAACCCGGCATCTTCTATAGAAGTCCAGCAGTGCTCCAGAAACAATCGCTGCTGCGGGTCCATGAGTTCAGCTTCAACCGGAGTGATATGAAAGAATAAGGGATCGAATAAATCCACATCCTCCAGCACACCCATCCATTTGCTGATGGTTTTGCCAGGACTCTCTGGATTCGGATCATAATAAGCTGCAAAAGGCCAGCGTGACGCCGGAATTTCGGAAATGCAATCCCTTTTTTGCGCCAGATTGTTCCAATACTCCGCCAAGTTCGGGGATTTGGGGAATTGTCCCGACATACCAAGGACAGCAATCGCCGTATCGTCAGCCTGTATCTTCGTATATCCCTTTGCCTGGCCCTGTTCTTCCTGCTTCTCTGGAGCCGGCGGCACGGGTTGTCTGCGTGCACATGCCTGAACCATCAACCATTCGGCCACTTCATGCACATGGCGGTTTCTCCAATCCTCATAGCGCGTTCCTTTCAACCATTCGTTGCACGACCCCATAGCCGGGCCGCAAAAAATCTGAAAATTGTCCGCTTCAGATACGTCGCCGTCGCGCGTAATCTGGCCGCAATGGGCAAAATACCACTTGAAAATCAGTGCCATTTTCAAGCGGGGATTATGCTCCGCTTCCCTGATTTCTTCCGGATTCCAGCGATTTTTATAATTGCAAACAAGCTCCCACACTTCAGTAAATGTCTTCTTAAAAATGGTTGTTTCAATTTCGTTCTTTATATACGCAGGCAGTTCATCGATGGCATTATAATGGGCATACCATTGAAATAATGACTGGGCGCGCGCATAATAGCGACTGTTCTTTTTGACGACTTGAACCTTGGCGCCTGCCTCAAACATGTCTCCCGCAATCGTGATCGCCGTATCATGGATGGATACCGTTTTCAAAATATCCTTGACCGCCTCGTGAGCGCCGCTTTCCACAGTGCATTGATTAATGGAGCCAGTGAAAATAAAGTCTGCTCCCAACGAAAAAGCTGATGCAACCGCTTCAGGCGATCCGATTCCTCCGCCGCAGCCAATCATAATTTCTTCCTCGTAAGCGTAATGCTGATGCAACCGCTTTTTCAGAGCAATCACGGAAGGAATCAAAGAAAAAGCCACACCCTGATCCGTATGCCCGCCTGAATCGGCCTCTACGGCAAGATCATCGGCCATCGGAATGCATTGCGATAATCTCGCTTCCTCTTCATTAATCCATCCTTTGCGCAGCAAACTTTCTACAAGATCGATGGGTGGCGGCGACAGAAACAGACGTGCTACTTCCAGCCGCGAGCACTTGGCAATCATTCGGCGGGGCAGCATAATCCGGCCTTGCTGCCGGCTAATTCCCTTAATTCTGCCGTAAACTAACGGCTCGGTCATTCCCGCGAAGGCCGAAACCTCAATCACAGGCACATTGTATGCAAGAAACAGCTCAACCTGCCGCCGCTCTTCTTCAGGATCGTGAAAATTGGAGATCAGACACATGCCATAAGGCTCATCCGCGCTCAATTGAGCTTGGATTTTTTGGATATGCCCTTCGATTTGCTCCGTTCTAAAACCCGCACTCCCAAAAATACTTAACAATTTGGCCTTGCCCATAGCTACGACTAAGGACTCCGAAGCAACACCGCGTCCCATTGAACCTGCATAATAACTCCATTTGGAACGGTATCGCGACTGAAAGACCGAATTTCCCCATTGCTCAGGGCGGGCAGGCGACTCTTGTAAAGGCCGGTTTTGACCGCCCCTCCTGATTTGCTCGCTAAGGAAAACTGCGAATGCCTCAATCGTCGGATAGTCATATACCTTGGTTGTTGTAATTGACATGCCGTACTGCTTGTTTATATCTTTGATCCATTCCACACCCAAGATGGAATCAAGTCCCATCTCGATAAACTTCTTGTCCGCATGCACATCGCCTGGTTTCATGTAAAGAATGCGGGCTAAGCTGGCCGCAAGCTCCGCTTGCAAAGCCGCGATTGAAGGTTCCTGATTCAGCTTTGTCAAGCGTTCGCTTTCTTGCGAAGGCGAAGGCGATGCGGCCAATTCCGCTCCGGCATTCAATGCCGTTTTCTGGCTTGCGCCCGCATAAGTCTGAGAGGAGAGCTTCAGCTTCACCTGGTCGGCTAAATAAGCTGCAAACTCTCGAATCGTTGGATAATCATACACTTTGGTTGCGGTAATCGATGTTCCGAATTGGTGATTGATCGCTTTCATCCATTCCACGCCGATAATCGAATCGAGTCCCATCTCCACGAAATTTTTGTCCAAATCAACCTCATGACGCTTCATATATAAAACATCCGCCAGGCCGGACTTCAAATCTTCCTGCAAGGAACGGATCTGTTCCGGCGTCGGATCAGCCAACGGTGCAGACTTTGCCCGAATAGGCTCAACAAGCTCCAGTGGCCTTGTGCCGTCCTGCGTTGAGAGTTTAATGCGGCGAGGAACGGGTTGCTCCGATTGCAGGGCAGACGGCAAACTTTCGCTTAACGATACCAACGAGATTTTACTTGGTTTATCCGGGTTCCCAGTTGTCCATCCGTTATTTTCAGCTTGTAGAACAGGTAACGAAAGGGCAGGAGATACAGCTTTCCGAACCCAATAGTGCTCTCTGGCAAATGGATAAGCAGGGAGATGGATGCGCGCTGCTGCCGCTTCGCCAAATAACGGTTCCCAATCCATGTCATAACCCTGACAATAAAATTCGGCCAAAGCTTTCAGCATTTCCTGATACTTCTGCTTATCTGTTTGCAGCGACTCGCTTTGCCCTAACAGGCTCCGGACAAACCATTCAATCGTTTTCTGCCCCGTAAAATCACGGGAAACAGTGCCTGTAAACAAAGACGGCGATTGTTCTTTACGCACAGCCTGAGTTAAGACATGAATGGCATCTTCCTTATCTTGAACCACGACAGCACAGCGGTATTGAAAATGGTGCCGCCCTTTCAGCAAGGTATAGCTGATATTCGACAAATGAAGCTGTTCATCTTCTCCATCCCGTAAGAAAGCGACCATATCTTTGATCTTTTCTTGCAGAATGCTCTCCGTCTTTGCTGTAAATGCCAGCATATAATAAGGAGCGCGGCCTTTACTTGGTTTCAAGCTGTTCTCTTCGTAGCTTTCTATAACCAGGTGGGCGTTCGTTCCGCTCATGCCGAAAGCACTCACTGCGCCTATCCGGCTTTGCCCTTGCTTTTTCAGCCAGGGACGGGCTGCTTTGTTCACATAAAAAGGGCTATCTTTCCAATTGATATAATCATTCTCCGTCTCACAGTGAAGACTGGCAGGAATCACTTCTTGCCGCAGCGCCTGCACGAGACTGATGAGACTGACGATTCCGGACGCGGCAAGCGTATGCCCGATGTTGCTTTTCACTGACGTCAACGCGCAGTAGCCTTGCTTGGAGGTACGGCTTTTAAACATGTCGTACAGCGCATTGATTTCAACCGGATCTCCCAATTTGGTTCCAGTCCCATGTGTCACGATATAGTCGATTTGCTCAGGGTCCACCTTGCATTTATCGTAAACCGCGTTCAGCAAGCGGGTCTGCGCGACGCCGTTCGGCGCGGTTATCCCGTTTGTTTTGCCATCGTAATTGATCCCGCTCCCTTTGATAACCGCATAGATCGGATCACCGTCGGCCACGGCTTGGGATAACCTTTTGAGTACAACTACAGCCACCGCTTCCGCGGGAACCATCCCATTGGCCCGCTTATCGAACGCATAGCAGGCACCGTCCTCGGACAGCATGCCGGCTTGTTCCATGCCGGCTATCGTTTCATCAGACAGAATCAAACTGACACCTGCTGCCACCGCTGTATCGCATTCATCATTCCGCAGGCTGGCGCAAGCCTGATGCACAGCTACTAATCCCGACGAACATGCGGTATCAATCGACATGACCGGGCCTTCCAAGTTAAGGAAATAGGCAAGCCTGGCTGATAAAATCGCATTATGATTCGCCGTAATATTGCTTGTGTCTCTATCTAAAATAAGGTAGTCACCCTGCTCCACGCCGACAAATATGCCGATTTTGCTCTTTTCGATCTGCATGTTCCCGTATCCGGCATCTTCCAGCGCTCTCCACGATTCCTGCAAAAGAAGCCGCTGCCGAGGGTCCATACTTTCCGCTTCGCGTGGAGATATTTCAAAAAAGGCAGGATCAAACTCGTCAACGCCAGGCACCCAACCGCCTTTCACTGAAGCTGTCCGGGCAGCCCTTCCTGCCAAACGCTCAGACGGATATTCGGTTACAACACTTCTTCCGTTTGCCAAAACACGCCAGAGCTCGTCGATATTGCGAGCATCCGGGAAGCGGCCGCTCATGCCAATGATCGCAATCTTCTCACTGGACTGCCGGGATGCATCTCCCCCATTCTCGTCTAACGGGGCAATACGTGACATGCGGTCATTGGCGCTCGGGTTCTGCGGTTTCCGGGCAACCTCTTTTGCAGCTGTCTTCAGCGCGCTCATTGACTGGGAGCTCTCCTCGTGCTCCTGATAATGAGCTTGAATAACGGCTTCATGATTACCCAGAAAATAATGGACCAAGCGCCCTAGCGTCGGGTACCCATAAAACACAGAAGGTGACGTCTCGATGCCAAAGCAGCTCGTTAACGCTGCCGCGAATTGGGCGAGACTTAAAGAATCAAACCCGAATTCCGCCAGATTCGACGTTCGGTCAACCCGCTCGCGGGATATTTTCAGCAGTTGGCTGACCAGCTCTTTCAGTTCCCGCTCCAAGCACTGCTCCACGCTCCAGCCCCTCATCTCAGGGCGTCTTCCTTGCCCTGACGGACGGGCAGCGGCAACGGCTGGCGACAGCGAATCACCTTGAGGCTTCGCTTCTACCGAAGCCCCGTTCAATCCCAGAAACCGCCGTATACGGCTTGGCTGTCCGACAAGCACCAGCGTGTGAGCGCTGCTTCCGCTCACCAATCGTTCAAAGACCGCGAAGCCTTCTTCCGCTTCCAAATAACGCTGACCGCTCGCCTGCAAATACATCTTCGCATGCTCGCCGTCGCCGGCTCCCATCCCTCCGCCTTTCCATAACGGCCAGTTGATCGCTACCGTTTTGCCCTGCCTTTGCCCGCACCGGCTAAGCTCGTTCCGGTAATTCGCATGCGCCATCAAGAACCGGTTGCCCATCGCGTAGTCACAGGAGCCAAAGTCGCCCAGAATCGCCGACGAGGAGGAAAAATAGCAGACGAAATCCAGCGCTTCCTCCCTCAATAGCTCATCCAGCACAAGGGCGCCCTCGATTTTCGGATCGAGGATGCGCTGGAATTCCGCTGCCGTTGTGCTCAGGATCGTCTGGCTGCTGAGCAGTCCCGCCGCATGAATCACACCATGGATGGCGCCAAAACGGTCCCGGACCTGTCTCAGCCCCGCTTCCATCCCTTCCCGATCACATACATCGGCTTGCAGATACATCACGCGCCCGCCCGCCGCCTCCAGCTCCCGAATTCGGGAGCCTTTCTCCGCATCCAATCGGCTTCTTCCCGTCAGAATCAGGTTCACGGGCTGCCGCTTCAACAAATGCNTCGGCTTCTTCCCGTCAGAATCAGGTTCGCGGGCTGCCGCTTCAACAAATGCTCCGCGAACAGCAGACCCAGACCTCCCAGGCCTCCCGTGATCACATACGTGCCGCCCGCTCGGAACGGCCGGTCCGCCGCCGGCAGCTCCGCCGGCTTCACTTCGCACACATAACGCTTGCCCGCTTGATAACGCGCGCTCTGCGTCTTCGGCTCCTGCAGCTCCGCCCACAGCCGCTGCGTCCACGCGCTCAGGTCCGCTTCGACTCCAGCGGCTTCCTCGCCATAGATGCAGGCCGCCTGAACGTCAGG
>NZ_JBVYOL010000044.1:0-43511 GCF_056120505.1 Paenibacillus sp. sgz302164
GAGGGGATCCACGCGTTCCCATCTCGAACACGACCGTTAAGCCCTCCAGCGTCGATGGTACTTGAACCGAAGGGTTCTGGGAGAGTAGAACGTTGCCAAGCACTGTTCCCTGATAGCTCAGTTGGTAGAGCACTCGACTGTTAATCGAGTTGTCACAGGTTCGAGTCCTGTTCGGGGAGCCATTTTCAAGGCCCGTTGGTCAAGGGGTTAAGACACCTCCCTTTCACGGAGGTAACAGGGGTTCGAATCCCCTACGGGTCATAAGGTTTCACCATACAAAGGTGATTCCGATATCCCATGGAGGCTTAGCTCAGCTGGGAGAGCATCTGCCTTACAAGCAGAGGGTCGGCGGTTCGATCCCGTCAGCCTCCACCATTAATGAAATATCGTAGTTGGTACATATTTCGTTATTAAATGGAGACTCTAACAAGGTCCTAATGACGCGGGGTGGAGCAGCCCGGTAGCTCGTCGGGCTCATAACCCGAAGGCCGCAGGTTCAAATCCTGCCCCCGCAACCAACCTCCTAAAGGTTAAGTTGTTTTATCCAGTGTGGAGCCGTGGTGTAGAGGCCTAACATGCCTGCCTGTCACGCAGGAGACCGCGGGTTCGAATCCCGTCGGCTCCGCCATTTTTACAATTGAATTAGAGCCATTAGCTCAGTTGGTAGAGCACCTGACTTTTAATCAGGGTGTCGTAGGTTCGAGTCCTACATGGCTCACCATGTTTTACTTGCGGTCGTGGCGGAATTGGCAGACGCGCACGGTTCAGGTCCGTGTGGGCTAACCCCCCGTGGAGGTTCGAGTCCTCTCGACCGCATCACACCTAAAACGGAACCCTTCGATTGTTTGAGGGGTTTATTTTTATTTATAGTCGCTGGCTTGTTACGCACTGTTTAATTCTCAAAAGTTATGGCTAACTTCTTCAAATCAATCACAGCATTTAACTTCATAAGAATGTCAAGCCCGAGAAGTCCATTAATGTTTCCTTCGGGATCGATAACTCCAAAATCCAACTTCACCTTGCTGAGACTCACTGACCCAAGATTTACTTCTTCAACTTGTTTGGAGAAAAAATTGTGCAAACTCCCGCCTATGCCATAAAAAGAATGTACATAATCGTCTAGCTCAGCAAAAATACCAATCTCCTCTACAATGTCGGGGGAAATGATTGTTTCTGCGGCTCCGGTATCAACAACAATATTTTCAACTACAATTGATTTCCCTCGAAAGAAAATCTCCATTGAAGTGAACAAGAGCCCATCTCTATACTCGATGTTTGTCATATTGACCCCTGAACCCGAACAATTGCTTGATTTGAATTTCAATTTTTTCTTTTCCGGTATGATATACGAGAACGTCATCCTTTGAGCGAACCAATTCCCTAGTTGCTTCTTTCTCGTCATCAAAAGCTTGGATAACGGCCATATCGTCAACATATCGCACTTGATTTTCAATGTGGGACTTTAAGATTTGGAGTTTTACAAAACGGTCGGGGTACAGTTTTCTGACTTCATTCCAGTTCATCAAGGACACCTCCAGTTAAGAGCTAGTAAACTAATATTACCATTAACGCCGTGGATGTGCCATGTCGACTCGGAACTAACAGAGAGTTTCAATGAAGCAATCAATGGTCGTTTGGTTTCTGATCTGCTTTTTGATGCGGATTAGGAACCTTTTTATTTTGCCTGATGCTCAGGCTTTCGCGAAGAATGAGCGTAAAAGGAATTTTGGATCATTTGAGAAGTTGTCTTAATTCTTCTGTCATTTGCTCCACTAACTCAGGTCTTCCATGAAATTGAGCCGGTGTATTTTGAAAGAGCTCTATACGCCAACTTCCTCCAGTTTTACCGACAACTAAAGTGTGATGTGTGTTAACTTTTGGGTTAATGTCTGTTTGTGCAGGAGGCACCATACCTGCAATGGCTCGTAGTATAGCTGCATTTGAAGTTAGAAATCGCACCTCTTTGACTTTGCTTATAAATCGAGCAGTGGGGTGATCCTGGAAAATTGGATTCAGGTGTGAGTATATCTCATCCGATCCAATCGCCTGACTCCCGTCAAAGCCGATAAGCTCACCATTTTCAGAGAATAATTCAGCCATCCCACGAGCACTTCGATTATTCCACGCAGCTAATAGTTGTTCGTAGAGTGCTTGAATTTCATCTGTATCATCCATTATCCATTCCTCCTGAAAAGGCGTTATTAAGACCACGAGCAGTCGGCTCCTCCAATTATAGCATGTATTATTTTTCATGGGACAATACAATCTTGTTTTCAAATATGTTCCACGAAGCTCCGAGAGCCAAATTTTGGTTTCGTGCCCCTTGGTCATTTTGTCAGACGTCAGCCGGTTCAAAGGTAAAGTTGTCTGGTCGTTTCTATTTTTTGTTTGATGTAATCTACAGCTGCTGCAGGTTCCAAAATCCTCGCTTCCCCTCCCAGTTGCCAGATCAAATCCGCAAAAAAAGATATTTTTTGTACAGGAATTCGAATTTTGATTTTTCCGCCTCTGCCTCCGTCTTCGCGAACCTCAATATAGGGTCCAAACCAAACGCTGGTTTCAAGCAAACGTACGCCTTCCTCCGTAAGCTCGACAATCAAATCGCATTGATCTTTAAAACGTGCCAAATTTGGGGTAATCCAATCAAAGACCGATCTATCGCTCAAATCTTCCCTATAAGGAAACGAATCGTTCAAGCTAGCGAAGACGATGCGATCCGCGCGGAAAAGTCGGTACGTTTGCCGCAGGAAACAGTAAGCCGGACAGTACCAGTATCCTTCGCTCGCATAGAGGCCGATTGGTTGAATTTCTCTTTGCGTCTCTCCATCGTTGGATTTATAGGCGATCGTCACAACGCTGTTGATCATGATCGCTTGCATCAAGATTTGGAGGCAATCCGCGGACATGGTTCGATGAGGGTTCCAGATTACCACTCGATTCCTGAGCCGATCGATTTGTTCCTTCGCGCTGGCAGGCAAATAATGATAAAACTTATGAATCGCCGAAGCCGCACTCTCATCAAAAGGAACCGAACCGAAATACTGTAAAGATTGGCAAGCGAAAAAAACGGCGACTGCCTCGTTCTCCGAAAAGGCAATCGGCGGTAGCATCCTCTCCTGAAGCAGACGATAACCGCCGCCGCGTCCCTGTACCGTATAAATGGGAAAGCCGACTTCGCTCAATTCCTGTAAATCTCGGGTGATCGTGCGCGGAGACAGACCAAACTCGTCGGCGAGTTCTCTAACGGTAAACGATTTTTTAGCGTTGATCACCATCATTAATCGAATTAGGCGCTGTGATTTTATCAAATCGAGATCATTCCTCGCCGCGTATTTTCATCTATTTTACCATGCAAATAAGCCAAGAACTGACTTATTTGCGTGCTATAGTCATTGACGACACTACTTTTGTAGATTAGAAAGGATGAGAGAGGATGAATCAAAATATTTCCCACATCAAAGAACTTCTTTTTCAAGAAATGGAGCTAGCTCTTACCACAACCAA
Organism: Paenibacillus sp. sgz302164; assembly: GCF_056120505.1. Classification (NCBI taxonomy): domain Bacteria; kingdom Bacillati; phylum Bacillota; class Bacilli; order Caryophanales; family Paenibacillaceae; genus Paenibacillus; species Paenibacillus sp. sgz302164. Next base: position 3,505 of record NZ_JBVYOL010000044.1, read on the forward strand.
TGCATTGCTCTCCATAATCAAAGAGGATCAATGGGAGTATCGCCCCGGCGAGAATATGCGGAGTTTGCTCGAGCTTGCCCGTCATCTTGTCCACGTCCCTGCGCTGGAACTAGCCATCCTGCAGGAGCAATCCAAGGAGGAAGTGAGGAATCTGGCCATATCGGTCATGCATCTAAGAGACGCTGCCTCTTTGTCGGATGTCATGCACCGCGGATTCCATGAGTTAAAAAGCTACATGAATTCCTTGGATGAAAAGGAGCTGCTTTATAAATCAACCGCCCCATTCTTTGCCAAACATCAACCGGCTGTTCAAATAAAATGGTTGATGGAGATCACGACGCATATTTATCATCACCGGGGTCAAATGTTCACCTACATGAAGCAGTTGGGACTTCCGGTATCTATGCTTGACTTGTATGGTCCGGCATCCAATTCATGGACGCTATAGCCGAACCATATCACAGCTTGTACTTGTAACGTCCCAAGACGGTGGATTGGCTTGACCGTTCACAAAGCCTGCAAAATGGCCGGTGGTGTCGCGGGCCGCAAAATCGATACATTTATAAGTCACCCCTCAGGGTGATTTTTTGTTTTTACGATACCCCTGCCGTCACTCCGTGTTCCCATTGCGCTTGGAGTAACGTTTCGTTAATGCAATCTTAAAAATTGTTTTTGTTGAAGCCTGCTATAATTGACTATTAAGACTAAAGGCGGGGAGATAAGTACACTTGAGCTGGGGACATAATATTCGTACGTTTTTTTCCGGTTGGAGGCTGCTGCTGTTTATTTTGATTTCTCTCTTGATCTTGTTTCTCATAGCTTTTCAGGGTTATGTCATCAGCAAGCAATCGACGCGGACGATCGAAGAGCAGTACCACCAAATGATCGTTGAAAATATGGATTCCTTGTCGGTCAACATATCCAGTAATTTAAATTATATGGACGATTTTGCGCGCGCATTATCCAATAATCCGGATTTAATCGGCGCTCTGCAGTCGGACGGCACTCAAATCAAAATAAAGACGGAAGAGCAAATTCGCCTGTTTTCGGAATATTATCATGTCAGGCTTCCTATCAATATTCAAATCCTTACCGATCAGAAAGGGCTGTACGCTTATCCGGCTTTGAACGTCTGGGAGGAGAAGCGGCTCAAAGAAACGGTGTCCACTTTCCCTTGGTATTACCAGCGCATATCGCTCGATAACAATTATCTTCACTGGAACGTGACTGCGGATTTTCATCGCGATGCTTTTGCGAACGCCATGTACGTCAGTAAAAATATCATCCAGAACAACCGCTCCCTGGGCATTCTCGTTATTGAGATGAACGGAGCCTTGATCGAACGCATGTTGAACAGAGCTCAGATCAACGAGCAGAACCCGGTTTTCATTCTTTCCGGGGACGGGCAAAAAATTTTTCAAAATGAAAATTTGGCTCCGGCGCTGTCTCAGGACACCAACTCGTTGAAGAGCATTTACCAGACGGTAAAAACCCGCAACACGGATACGGGCACGCAAAAAATCCGGCTGAACGGAACCGAGTATTATTTGATTTTCAAACAAATTTCCTCCACGCCGTGGACGATGGTTTCGCTAATCCCGCCGCATTTGCTGCAAGCGGACAGCATCAACATTTGGCGGACAACCGCGTTCATGACGGCGCTGTCGATTTTGTTGATCGTCACCTTCTTTTGCATTCTGTACACGAAAGTGACGCTGCCCATCGGGCAATTATCGAAAATCGTGAGAAACGCGGGAAATGCGGGGAACGGCTTGACTCCCGCCCCTTATGCGTACAAAGGATTTAAAGAGATCGAGACGTTAAACCGCGGAATTTTTCTTTTTTTCGAGCAAATCCATGAACAATTTCAAACGATTAAGCGCGGAGAAAGCGAGAAAAGAAGACTGGAACTGCATTCGCTGCAGGAGCAAATGCGTCCTCATTTTTGGCATAATTCTTTGAACGCTTTGCGGTTTTTGGCTGTTTTGGACGGCAGCCATACGATGGCGGAAGCGATTTTGTCGTTGACCCGGATGCTGGACTATACGTTGAAAAATACGGATGTGCTCTACAGCACGCTGGAAGAGGAAAAAGATTATACGATGAGCTACGTTCGTTTTCAGGAAATCCGGCTGATGCGGCAAATCCATGTCGAGCTTGAATTGGACGAGCCTTCGCGGCAAGCGACGATCCCGAAATTTTCACTGCAGCTCATACTGGAGAATGCGATTACTCACGGGTTTGCCGATCCTTTCGACAAAGAACCGCACGTGCTGGTGCAGGCCCGCGTTCGGGATGGGACGCTGGCTATTGTCATACGGGACAACGGCATCGGAATGGAGCAGGCGACTGTCAACCGGCTATTTCAGTCCGATTGGAAACAACGCCCGAGCCGGCAATCTTCCGGGATTAGCCTCATTAATTTGCAGCAGCGGTTCCGCCTGGAATACGGAGAAGCTTCCGGCATCGCAATCGATTCGCGGATCGGCGAATATACGCAAGTAACGATCACCCTTCCCTATAGAACGGCGGATCATGAGAAAGCGGGGGAATCTTGATGAAAGTGATGATAGTTGAAGACGAAATTTTGGTCAGGCTTGGCTTAAGAAAGGCGATTCCCTGGTCTACGCTCGGCATGGACCTCGTCTGCGAAGCCAAGGACGGCATCGAAGCGTACGAAATGTTCAAGCAGCACCTTCCCGACATCGTGCTTGTCGACATCGAGATGCCGAAGATGGACGGGCTGAAGTTTATCCGCTTTGCCAAAACGCATGGAGCGGGAACTCAATTCATCGTGCTGACATGCCATCACAATATGAAATATACGCGGGAAGCCATTCAACTGCAGGTGACCGACTTTTTATTGAAATCGACGCTGGATATGAAAGAGCTGTGCGACATTTTGCAAAATCTTTCCGTTGAACGGACAAAACGGAACGAGGAGCTGCGGGCGGATGCGATTCAAACAGCGGCCTTGCCGGTCAAAGCTTTTTTGCAAAGCTGGCTGAACGGGGCCGTGACGAGCGCGGATCAAATCCGCCATCAACTGCCGGAATCGGCTCCAGCGCTGAAGGCGGGGCAATTTCAGGCCTGCGTCATCCAATTGAACGCCAAATCGCAAACCGACGCCAAACTTATGAAGCTGGAGCAGCTTGTCTTGCGGCAGTTCGGGGAGTCGATTATCGGCGGCGTGAAAGAGGGGCAAAGGCAGAGATGGCATTTCATCGGCTCCGGCTTTCCCGCCGCATCGGACATTGCGCACTGGATGCGGAACGTCAGCGAACAGGAGGACATCCATTTTTCAATCGGTTTGAGCGCAGTATTCCTCCATCCCCACGAATGGCAAGCGCATGACCGCAAAGCCGGCGAGCTGCTGCAGCTGCAGTACTATGACACGGACGAGCGTATTTACGACGAAGCGATCGTTTGGAGCGAAATGATGTCCGAGCAAGTGCAGGAAATAAAAAAAGAGATCTACGAGTGCATCGGCACGCTGCAATTTGCCGCAGCCAAGCAAAAAATTGCCGATTTGAAAGCCGAACTGATCCGTTCCCCCCGCCTGAACCCCAACATTGTCAAAAATACGTTTACGGAGTTTTTGTTCCGAATTTGGTCCGCCTGCGAAGAGCTTGTTCAGGAACAACCGATCCCCAACCATCAGTTGGTCGATCAACTGTACGCTACGCAAAAGCTGGAGCAAACGGCCGCGATTTTTATCGAAGACATGGAGCGGGCCGAACGCCTGCTTTCGCTGACCAATTCCATTTACGACAAAACCAAAATCATCGTTCTGATCAAACAATATATTAAAAATCATTTGCATCAAGAAATATCCCAGCAGGAAATTGCCGACACCTTTCACTTGAACAGTTCTTATTTGAGCAGGCTGTTCCGGGAAGTGAACGGTATGAGCTTTACCGAATTCGTGCTGTACGAAAAAACAGAGCTGGCCATCATGATGATGAAAAACGGCAAAAGCTTGACCGAAATTTCCGAGAAACTCGGTTATTTGAACTTGAGCTCTTTTACCCGCATGTTCAAAAAGGTACGCGGAGCTTCCCCGTCCCGTTATTTGCAGCCATGACCGCGAACCTTGATAACTAAACATGATAAATGGCATAACCCGTTATTTACAAACATTTTATGGAATATTTACATTCCCGCGATTTGGGGATAAAAAGATAAATAATCGGTCAGATCCTGTAATGTCCGGTCGGCATCGCTTTTTCTATAATAGTCCTAGCAAGCCTACAAAGAACAGCGGATAAACAGGAGGAGAGAAATCGCATGGTAACACGGAAAAAATGGATGGCACTGCTGCTCGTCGCATGCATCGGTCTGACTGCGGCTTGCAGCAGCAACAAGGGAGCCGGCGAGACGACCGGTCCCGCTTCAACGCAAAACGCCGACGCTGCGGGCAGCGGCACACAGAAAAATGTGAAGCTGGTATTTTGGAACACATCCTACCCGACAATTGACGAGAACGACAAAACGAAGAAAAAAGAAGATTTCTATATTTACAAAGCGATCAAACGGTATGAAGCGGCGCATCCGGGCATTACGATCGATATTCAGGATATTCCGGACGGCACGAACGCGATGACCAAGTTCCAAACGGCGGGCATCGCCAAAAACGGCCCCGATATTACGAACCTGTGGTCGGGCAATTATACGCTTGATTTGAAGCAATATTTGCAGCCGCTCAATTCGTTCCTGAAAAAAGAGGACATCGACGCCTTGACCGGATGGAACTCGGTTACCGAAAATTTCGCCGACCAAGGCACGATCTACGGCGTTCCTGACGGCAGCGACGGCACAATCGGCATCTTGTACAACAAAAAGCTGTTCGCGGACGCCGGCGTCGATCCGGAAAAAGCGAACCCCAAAAACGCCAAAGAGTTTACGGCCATGCTGCAAAAAATGAAAGACAAGGGCGTTACCCCGATCGGTATGGGCGACGACGGCGATTTCGTATACTTCCTCGACTACTGGTTCGCGCAAATGGTCGGAACGTCCGGCATCAACGACATCGTGAACGGGAAAATGAAATTCAACAACCCTACGCTGCTTAGTGTAGTCGATCAATACGTTCAGCTTTACAAAAGCGGTTATGTCACGACCGATCAGGCGAAAACCCAGTTTTATAACAACAAGGTGGCGCTCATCTTCGGCGGATTCAGCTACATCAAGGAAGCGCGCGAGGCGCTCGGCGACAACCTGGGCATGATCAAAATTCCCGATTACAGCGAAACCGCGCTTGTGCATAACGGCGGGGTAGGGGGCAGCGGAGCCGACTTCGTCGTATCCAAATCGTCCGAGCACCCGGAAGAAGCGATGAAATTTATTTTGTTCCTGCTGAGCGAGGAAGAACAAGCTGCCCGCTTCAAGGACGGGTACGGCAAGCTGCTCAACGTGAAGAAGAGCGATGTCAGCAAAATTACCGACGATCCGCTGGTTATTCAGCAGCAAAAATGGGCGAACGAGACGAGCACGATTTTTTGGCCGGACAACATTTATCCATCCGAATTGTCGTCATACATCAGCTCTTTGAACACACTGGTCATTAAGCAGCAGCTTGCTCCCCAAGATTTCCTGACCAAACTGGATCAGAAGCGGGACGAGCTATTGGCCCAAAAATAAACAGGCTTCATTTATAAAGAGAGGCTTCCTGCGATGCATTATCGTACCAAAGAAACGTTATCCGGCTACTTATCGCTTCTGCCCGCATTTGTCGGGCTGGCCGTTATTGTTTTTTATCCAATGGTCAATACATGGTTTCACAGCTTTACCAAGTGGGATGGAAACACGTCCTACTTGATCGGACTCAACAATTACAAGTTTATTTTTACGAACGGCCAATTATGGACGCTTCTGCGCAACAATGTTATTTTCCTGCTGTCGGTTCCGGGAATACTGCTGCTTTCGCTGATCGTATCCGTGCTTTTGTTCGAGGAAGTGCCGGGGTGGCGTTTTTTCAGATCGGTCTTTTACATCCCGACCATTCTGTCGGCGGTTGTAGTCGGCTTGCTGATGCGGACGATGTTTGCCCAGTCCGGCGTTGTCAATCAATTCATCCGCGCCCTCGGGCTTCCCGGTGGAGATATGGACTGGCTCTCGTACGTGCCTACGGCATTCATGGTGCTTATCTTCTGCTTTTACTGGCAAACGCTTGGGCAAGGAACGCTCATTTTTTTATCCGGTCTATCGTCCGTTTCGCACGAAATATTCGAATCGGCCAGCATGGACGGCGCGAACTGGTTTCAGCGGCTGTTCCATATCATCATTCCGTCCCTCGTGCCGACGATCGTTTATTTCACGGTAACCAACGTCATTTATTGTTTTATCGGCTTGTTCTCGCTCGTATTTTCCGTTACCCGGGGAGGGCCGGGGCTGGAAACGACGCCAATCGACTACATGATCTATATCAAAGCGTTTCAGTCGCCGGACCAGCTCGGTTATGCGAGCGCATTGTCCATCGTCTTGTTCGTCATCGTATTGATCGTCTCGTGGGGACAAATCAAATTGTCCGACCGCTTTCAGGAATAAAGGAGCTTGCGGCATGTCCAGAAAAAGATCGCTACTTGCAAATATGGTCATTTATTTCATCCTGGCCGCGATCGCCATCGTCGATTTGTATCCGATTTTGTTTATGGGAATGAGCAGCGTGCGGACCGCCGTCGATTTTTTCAAAAATCCCGGCGGCATTCCCGATCAATGGCATATGCTGAACTACGCCGCCTTGTATTTGCGCTTCGATGTGGTACGCCTGTTCGGCAATACGCTGTTCTGCGTCGCCGCGGCTTTCGTGCTATCGATGCTTATTGCGATTCCCGCATCCTACGCGTTCGCCAAAATACGGTTCAGGCACCGGTCCGCGCTGTACATGCTCATCATCGCCACGATGACGATCCCGAGCATCACGTTTATCGTTCCGAATTTTTTGCTGATGTCGCGCCTGGGGCTCGTGGACAATCTGTGGTCGGTCATTCTCATGTGGTCGATCACGAGCGTACCGTCCAACATTTTTTTGCTGACTTCGCTGATGCGCGGCATCCCGAACGAAATTTTGGAGGCGGCCCAAATAGACGGAACCGGCTATTTTCAAACGCTTCTGCGCATGATCGTGCCGTTGTCGGGCTCCGGCATTATTACGCTGGCGATCTTTAATGCGACCGGCTGGTGGAACGATTTGTTCACGCCGTTAATCTTTTTGCAATCCGATAAACTGAAGACGATGACGGTTGCGGTGGCGACGATTTTGAAGCGGTTCGACACCGATTACCCGCTGCTTTTGGCAGGCTTGTTCATGACCTCGCTGCCGCCACTTATCATTTACGTTGCGCTGCAGGGGTATATTCGAAAAGGTCTCGTCGTCGGCTCCGTCAAGTAATATAATATGCATAAGCAACTGGAGGTAACGATTCATGACGCATCAACCGCTGCGCTTGGCTATTGTCGGCGGAAATCGGGGAGGCCGTTTCCGGCAAACGCTTGCAGCGCTGGCCGGACACATCCAACTCGCCGCCATTTGCGATATCAATGAGGGTGTTTTACAGCAATGGAAACAGGATTACCCGTGGATTGAATTGTGCCGGGACTACGGGCAGCTGCTGCAAAATCCGGGCATCGACGCCGTATTTTTGGCAAGCCCGATGCCCTTGCACGCCCGCCAATCCATCGAGGCGCTGCAAGCGGGAAAGCATGTGCTCAGCGAAGTCATCGCCGCCCTCACGCTGGAAGAGGCTTGGGAGCTTGTCGAAACCGTGGAGCGGACAGGGCTTGTGTACATGATGGCCGAAAACTATTGCTATACGCGCTCGAATTTGGCCGTTCATTATATGGCGGAGCAAGGGATGTTCGGGGAAATCACCTATATGGAGGGCGGATACATACACGATTTGCGGCCGATCTGTTTAAGTCCGGACGGTTCGCTGACGTGGCGCGGCCAGCTTCATCACTCCTATAACGGGATGAATTACCCGACGCATTCGATCGGACCGCTAGCGCAATGGATCGCCTTGAACAAACAAGACAGCGATGAATTGGCGTACATGTCAACTTTCGTATCCAATTCACGGGCTTTGCGCCATCACTTTCACGAGCAGTTGGGCGCCGGCCATCCCGCCGCGCAAGAAGACTACTGGAAGCAGGGAGACTCGGCGGTAACGACGATACGAACCCGCGGCGGCGTGCTCATCACGCTGCGCGTCGATTGGACGTCCGCGCGTCCGCACAACAAGAAGCATTACGTGCTGCAGGGGACGGAGGGCGCTTACCTGTCGGCCCGCCATGAGCAGGAGGACGATCTGATCTGGTTCAAGGGGCGGTCCCCGCGGATGGAACTAAAAGATTGGCAGCGGCACGATGACGAGCGGGAGGAAATGTGGGAGCCGCTCCGGCGCTACCAGCCGCAGTACGACCATCCGCTCTGGAGGCGGTGGGAGGAACATGCGCTTGCGTCCGGTCACGAAGGAGGCGATTTTTTCGTGCTAGAGGAGTTCGCTTCGGCGGTTCGCGGCAAACGCCCGCCGGCGATTGACGTATACGACGCGGCCCTATGGAGCAGCATTTTTCCGCTTTCGATGGAATCCGCCGCGAAGGGCGGACAGCCTGTAACGTTTCCGGATTTCAGGAAAAATCGGAAAGCGCATCGGGGGGATGGGCAATGACGGCTGAAAGACAGCTCCCCCAGTTGGTCATGCGCAGAGAAAGCTTAACCGGGCTGCCGCACCCGGAGCTGCCGCCAGGCTTCAGCCTGCGTCACTTTGTGCCGGGCGACGAGGGAAGCTGGGAAAGCGTCGTCCGCCTTTCTTTTGGATGGGACAGGGATTTTCGGGACGAAATCGGGAATCGCCCTTACTTTCGGGAGGAACGCGTGCTGTTCCTTTTTTGCGGGGATACCCCGGTAGCGACGGCGACCGCCTGGTTTGAACCGGAATGGGGCGACGATTGCGGATATTTGCATATGGTGGGCGTGCATCCGGACTACGCCGGCAAGGGGCTCGGGTATGCCGTGAGCCTTGCGGCGCTGTGGCAAATGAAAGAGGACGGCAGGCAAAAAGCCGTCCTGGAAACCGACGATTTTCGCCTACCGGCCATAAAAACGTACGTAAAACTGCAGTTCCATCCCGTTTACCGGCATGACAATCATCCGGACAGGTGGAGGGATGTATCCCGGCAGTTGAATATTGAACTGGAGCAAAGGAGCGAACCACATGAATGACGACAATGCGCCGGATTTGGGGCTGCGCGTGCAAGCGGGCACCCGGCCGGGGAGTGCGATGCCGAATGAAGACGCCTTGGTGATCAATGATCGCCGCCATATTTATGGCGTCATTGACGGCGTCTCCGCCCTGGCAAGCGGCTCTGGCTCTGGCTCTGGCTCCGGCGTCTCCGGCTCCGCCGGCCCGGGCTTGGGCCACAGCGGCGGCTATATAGCCGCGCAGCTGCTCGCTGCCGAGCTGCACGCGGAGGAGCGGAGCGGCAGCCTGAAGGATGCCGTGCTCCGGGCGAATGCCGAGCTGCGGCAGCGGATGCAGGCGGCCGGCATCGATCCGGACTGCAAGCCGGCGTGCTGGGGGGCTGTATTTGCCGTGATGCAAGTGGACGGCAAACGGGTTGAATTTATCCAAAGCGGCGATTGCATGCTTTTCGCGCGGTATAAGGACGGAAGCGTCCGCGTGCTGACGAGAAATCACGTCGCCGCACTCGACCTGCTGACGCTGAACAAGAAGCGGGAGCTGCAGCAAGACGGGGCGATGACGCAGGAAGAGATTCATGCTCTGCTGCTGCCTTTGTCCGAGAGCAACCGCAGCAAAGCGAACACGCTTGACGGTTACTCCGTCATGAACGGCGATCCCGCCCTTGAATATGCGATGGAATACGGCTGCATTTCCAGAGCGGGCATCGTTAAGCTGTATGCCGTAACGGACGGATTGTTCCATTTTATCGAAAACTCCGACGATCCGCATAAATGGGAGCGGTTCCTTTCCCGGCTGGACGAACAAGGAATCGAACGCTTTATGGATGAGCTTGTTTGCATGGAAGAGCTCGACTCCTTATGCGAGCAGTATCCCCGCCACAAAAAATCGGACGATAAAACAGCCGTTATTGTGGAATTCTCTTGAAACACTTGTAAAAAACCGCATCGGGGCGCAGTGTGCTCCGGGTGCGGTTTTTTTGACCACAAAAGAATGTTTAAAGTTCTTTACAGTGCGCGTAGAACAGCATTCTTATTGGCGAATAAACCTACCTCTGAACGCGTTCGCTCATCTTCGAAAGACTTCGATAGGGGGTTATCTCACACGCCAGAATTTATATATTCTCGGGTTTTGGCAAGCATAGATTCGATGAATACTGCAGCCCGGCGTCATGAAAGAGGTATCGCGCAATTTTCTACCGCCATCAGGACGTTTTTGCAAGTCATTTGCCATCCAAAGACGGTGGTGCTAGCGTTGTGCATTGGCTCTTTCCTAATGAGCGCCTCTCCCGGCGTGGGCTGCAGTGCTGCACAGCGGGTGGTCATGCGGCGGCTTGGCAGGCTGGTCTGGGGTGAAAACCTAAGAAAGCCGAGACACTTTGTAGGGTTAGGGGAACCAGTGGGGTTCCAACGCGCGCCTCTCCCGGTGTAGGCCGTGGAACTGCATAACTGGGCAGGAAGCGGCTTGGTAGGGAGAAAACCTGCGAAAGTGCAGGTATTTCATGCGAAATTGGCTTATTTTGGCGAAAAACCTGCAAAAGCGCAGGAATTTTTGCTGAAAGTGAGTCTGTGTCCATTTGTTCGGTGAAAAGCCTGCACTTTTGCAGGAATTGTTCGTGGACAATGATCAGGGCCGCAAATTCATGTATTTTTGCAGGTTTTCTTCGTGCAGGTAGGCAGGGTGCAGCAGGGATTTTCGATAATGGCAAAAAGCCTGCACAATTGCAGGAATGTTTCGTCTCCAGCGTATGAACGAACGAAAACCTGCACTTTGCGGACTTTCTCCGCGCAGCCAGACAGCAAGGTGGCTAGTCCATCCGGCTCAGCGCGCGAGCTCCACTGCCTGACTTTCGCAGATTTTGCGTGCTCAACTGACAGTGGGCAAGTTTTTGGAAAGCCTCTTTTTTACAGGTATCTGCGGGTGGCTGGTGATATTGGTCATTCACAGTTTTTATACTATGCCGGTGATGCCGATGATCCATTTCCGGTTGGATGTAATCGTTTGTCACCCGCAGGGTGCGCGAGCGGTGAATTTCCCTGACGGTTTATCTCATCGCCGGCGAGTTGGCCGGGCCGTCCGTTTTTTTGATTGACATTGATAATTATTATCAATATTATGAGTAGTGACGGTATCAAGCCAGGCGCGGGGAGAGGGATACATGAAAACGATCAAATACTGCTGCAGAAATGAAAAACTCGGCTCCAAACAAATATATAAATCGTTGAAAAACGAATATCCGGACTTGAAACAGAAGAAAAAAGACTGTCTGGGCAACTGCAAGCACTGCAAAAAACAATGCATCGCCATGATCGGCAAATCGGAATTGTTGTGCGCGGCCTCTCCCGACTTGTTATACGCGCAGCTCAAACAAATCATTGCCGAATCCAGAGCGGAAAGCGTGATGGCATGAATACCGATTTGCTGAAGCTGTTATTTCCGTTTGTATTTCTTGGTGCAATTCTGGTAATCTTGTATGTGTGGGGAATACGTAAAAGATAACCATAAGAGAGGTGTGCAAAGATGTTGAACGATACGCTTACTGAAGCTCTCAACGAGCAAATGAATTACGAATTTTACTCTGCGCACGTCTACATGGCCATTGCCGGTTATTGCGCCGCGGAGAGCCTCGACGGCTTTTCAAACTTTTTTATCGTACAAGCCGAAGAAGAGCGGTTCCATGCGATGAAAATTTTCAAATTTATTAATGACCGCGGGAAAAAAGTTTCCTTCAGCGGAATGGAGACGCCGCAAAACGAGTATAGATCGATTTTGGACGCTTTTGAGCATGCCTTCCAACATGAGCAAGAGGTAACCCGGCGGATTTACCATCTTTCCGACTTGGCGCTGAACGACAGGGAGCATGCGACGATTCATTTTCTAAAATGGTTCATTGACGAGCAGGTGGAAGAGGAAGCCATGTTCGACAGCATCATCAACAAACTGAAGCGGATCGATCAGGACAGCAACGCATTCTTTATGATGGATGCCGAATTTGCACAGCGCACTTTCACTCCTCCGGCCGCGGAATAAGATACGATTTCAGAAAAAGCTTGCTCTTTTTCACAAACACATTTGTGAGAGAGGGCAAGTTTTTTGGTTTTGCGCGGGGCGTTGTTTCATTGGTTTCAGAAGCAGTTTTGCAGTATGATAGAGATAAAGATATTGTTATGAAACGTCGGATTATGCCGGGGGACGGGGGATACTGTGCAAAATCGTAGGAGCTTTCGAATTGGACTTATTGTATGTGTGCTGTTCATAGCGGTCAATTGCTCGTATTCCGCTCCTGCTGCGGCTTCCGGTTGGCTGGACCGGATCAGGGACATTTATCAGCTGCCTGACAATGTGGAGCAGATTCAAAAAGACTATGAAGCTACGAAACAGCAGCTGGAAGAGCAAAAAGACAAGCTGTCGGAAGCGATGCGCCGTTCCCAGGAAACCGAGGAGCGTCTGCTGGCGCAAAATCAAGCGTTGCTGCAAGAAAACGATCAACTGCAAAAGCGTCTGCAGGCCATGGAACAGCTTGCCCTCGACAAGGAAGCGCGAAACCGGAAAATCGCCTACATAGTGTCGGCGGCGATAGCGCTGCTGGTGTTATATTTTGCGCTGGGACGGATCGTTCGCCTTATCGTCTGGCGCAGGCAGAAGAAGAGAGTAAGATTACGATAGGAGGCCGGCCCATATGGAGCTGACATTCGAGCAAGCCGATCAACATGCCCGTATGGCCACTTTGGCTGTCGAAGCTAACGAATCCGTTCACGTCCTGCACCCGAATCAAATTGCCGCCTTTCAGGGGCTGTCAGGGCAAAGAGAGGATTCCTTGATGAAGCTTCCCGGCATGTACCGAAAAAAGCGCCTGATCCAATCGCGGATTCATGGGCCTGCGAGGTTTATGCTGGGACTTCCCGAGGGATACTATTTGAAAGTGATTACGCTTGGCACCGAAGACGACCTCCTGTATGAATTCCGCCATGTGTTGTTTTTCACCGACGGCGTGAGCTTCTCTTCGCATATTCAAAGCGTGAAAAACTCGCTCCTGACACAGGATTTTGTGAAAATGAAATTCAAGGGACCGGGCATGCTGGGGCTGATGACAACAGGGCCGCTGTATGCCATGGAGCTTCACCCCGAACGGCCGCTGTACGTCGATACCGCGTGCCTTGTCGCTTATCCGCAGCAGGCGAGCCTGCGTCCGTGCGTGTACGGGAACACGCTTGCCAGCCAGCACATGAACTACCACTGGGAGATGACAGGCAGGGGGACCGTTCTTCTGCAGCCCTGCAAGCCCGACCGCAAGCTGGACGGACATATGCAGAGCGACAGCCTGCTGAAGCGAATCGCGCGGGAAGTCATCCCGTTCGGCGGGGTTTTTATCAAATGACGATTCAATTTAAAATGAAAATAAACATTGGAAAAAATTTTTTTAAAAAAACATTTGCTTTTTCTCGCAAATACTGATATATTATTTCTTGTCGCTTCTGAGAAACATTACGAGAACGGCAAGCAGAATGACCCATGCGGAAGTGGCTCAGGGGTAGAGCATCGCCTTGCCAAGGCGAGGGTCGCGGGTTCGAATCCCGTCTTCCGCTCCATTAAGTGCCCATAGCTCAGCCGGATAGAGCGTTTGACTACGAATCAAAAGGTCGGGAGTTCGAATCTCTCTGGGCACGCCATTTCTTTACTAAGCTTCATACTATCGGGACGTAGCTCAGCTTGGTAGAGCACCTGCTTTGGGAGCAGGGGGTCGCATGTTCAAATCGTGTCGTCCCGATACGCGCGGGTGTAGTTCAATGGTAGAACTCCAGCCTTCCAAGCTGGTAGCGTGGGTTCGATTCCCATCACCCGCTTCATAAGAAAAGCTTAAAACCCTTGTCTGCATATTGCGCAGCGAGGTTTTTTTGTTTTTTCGGCGAGCAGCGGCGGGGAAAAATGCTCTCAGATCGAAATCTCGAGCGCGATTGCCGTAGATTTACCCCTGAAAAAACGGTCCCCAAGAGACTCTATCTGAATCCATAGTGGCAGTTATGGTATAATACTAGTAAGATTTCATACGGGATGGAAGGTGAAATTACGATGATCCGTGTCCAAGACTTGCATAAATTAATCAAGCTTACAGGCGAGCGGGCAAAGCTGGATGCAAAAGCAAACGGAACTTACATTGTATATAAAACAGATAAAGGACAGATTGTAAAAGAGTACACAAATGGCGATATCATACCAATAAGCGATCAGGAATTACCTCATGAATGAGCCCGTAGCAGTCATGTATGTATTTGCCGGAAATAACGGTAGTGGCAAAAGCACGATTCGAAATTTGCTTGTAGACCGTCTTGGAATTAGTGTCAACATTGATCCCGATGCCTTGGCTCGCGGGATCGATGCAGACTATCCGGATAGCCGTAAAGTATCTGCGGGGAAAGAAGCGATCAAACTTGCTAGGGACTGTATACGTAACAAACGTGACTTTTCTGTAGAAACCACCTTAGCTGGCGGAAACGTGATTCGACTCATGAGAGATGCTAGAGAGCATGGCTTTGAGATCACCATGTTTTATGTTGGACTTGGAGACTATCGGCTTAACATCGAACGGGTTGCTGCTCGAGTTCAGAATGGCGGTCACCATATTCCGACTGAGGATATCATAAGAAGGCATACAACATCAATTCAAAACCTGCTTTCCCATCAGCAGCTCATTGATCACTTAATTGTTATTGACAATAGCGACTCGGCTGGAACAATCGTGTTGGAAACAGAGCATAATGTCCTGAAATATCAGGTTGCCCAGCTCCCTTTGTGGGTTCAAAATATCGTGCACCATTTTGAATTTTAGGATAGCAAACAAAAACGGCCAGAGCGATCGCGCACTGGCCGTTTTGTTTTGGAAAATCTCAGGTTACGGTCAACGTGTCCCCGATAACCAGGGAATGCAGCCCCGCATACCCCTCCGCGGCTAAAATGCCGCACAATGCGTCTGTGGACGCTTTGCGCGCGTGGACAAGCGCCGTCTGTTTGCTTGGCAGCGCGGCCAGCATCGATTTTACGTCCGGCATGCCTTGGTGCACCTTGTACCGGACGAAGCGCGCGCAAGGATCGCCGCTGTCCAGCAAGCGCTGGCCCAAGCTGCCCTGGGCCAGGTGGCCGGTCAAAATGACGCGGTAACCGCCGCGCTGCCGCAGCGTTTCGTGGTACCAGAGGCAGCGCGGCGATTGCATCATGCCGTCGTTCGTAAACACGATGGCGCCCTCCGCGCCGCCCAGCGCCTGTACGCGCTGCGCCTCATGGTCTACCGTGACCATGCGCCCATGGCGCAGTCCGCGCTCTATGCGCGCTGCAGCGCCTTCCTGCAGCCACTCTGTCCACTGCAGCATTTGGCCGAGCGCGTCGACGAGCTCTTTTTCGACGACGATGCGAGTGTCCGCAAACGTCTCCTGCGCCCACAGCAGCAGCTCCTGGCCTCTGCCGTAGGTCGGCACCGGCAGCAGCACCGTTTCTCCCCGCGCGATCGCTTCGCTGGTCGCATGCCTTAGCTGCTCAAGCTTTTGAGCTTGCGTATCCGGGTCCGTTGCATAGGCCGCATCGACGATCGCCAGATCGATGGGGAGATGCGGCATATTGCGCCGCTCCGCTGCCGGAGGCAGCGCGGGCCGATCCGCAGCGAGCAGCGCCGACTCCGCCGTATAGTCCCCGGAGAAGAAGGCGAGGCGGTCCTCCAGCTGCAGCAGCAGCCAGATCGAGCCCGGCAGATGGCCGCTGCGGCCCCAACAGACGCGCAGCTTCGGCGAGATCGCCAGCCATTCCCCCGGAGCGGCCGCTTCTTCGATATAAACGTATTGAACCGCCTCGATATGCCGCTCCTCGTACGGCAGGCTGCCTCCGCGGGAAGCGACGTACTGCTTCCATGCGCCGAAGTAGGCAGGCAGCTGCCGGACCGTGGCCCGCGTCGTCCAGACTTTGCCGCGGTAGCCAAGCTTATACAGCATAGGAACGGCCATCGAATGATCCTCATGGGCGTGGGACAAAAAAACCGCATCCAGTGCGGCTACGGTCTGCTCGGATAAGGAGGGGTACTCCCCGGTGCCTTCCTTTTTGACCCCGCAATCGAGCAGCACGCGGGTTTGAAGATGTTCGATCAGATAGCTGGAGCGGCCGTGCTCTCCGGCTCCGCCCCATACGGTTGCTTGCATTATTTCACACTCCACTTTTTGTTTGCGCTCAAGATGTTGATGCCGAGCAGCATGAGCGTCGTCAGTCCGACGGATACTACGGCCATCGCCATGCCCAGCGATACTTTGCCCTGCTCGAATTGCGAGAAAATGTACGTCGCCGACGTTTCCATCGATGGGGGAAGAATCATAAGAGATGCGACCAGTTCGCGCACCGAGATGGTGAAGGTCATCATCCATCCGGCGACCATTCCCGGTATGATGAGCGGCAGCAAAATCCGCCGGAAAATGTACGCGGCGCTCCCTCCGAACACCCGGCCGGCTTGAAACAGCGATTCATCCAGTTGGGCGAAATTCGCTTTGACGTACTGTACTGTGTAAGGCAGGAAAAAGACGGTATACGTCAGGACGACCATGCCGTACGTATTGTACAGCGGAATCGGATTCCAGGGCGCATTCCACAGCAGGATCAGGCCGACGACGATAACGATGCCCGGCACCGTATTCGGCAGCAGGCTGAACAAGTCGGTCAAGCGCTGCGGCCACGATTTGGCACGCCCGATCATTAAGGCGAAATAGGTGCCGAGAATGACGGACAAAGTCGCCGCCACCAGCGACAAGCCCAAGCTGTTCAAGATGGCCAGCATGCTTTTCGAGCCCCAAGTGAGCAGCTCTGCGTAGTTGTGCAGCGTCAGGTTGCCCCACGCGAGGCCGACGCCGCGCAGCTTCATCATCGACGCCGAAATGATCGAGAAGTACGGCACGCCGATGGACAGCAGGATCAAACCGAGCACGTACAGCCATACAAGCGTGCGCGTCCAGCCGTTCAGGCGGTACACCTTGCCGCGGGAGCCTTTGCCTCCGACGAGCGAGTACGTAAACCGCTGGCTGACGAGCGTCTGGATATACCAGATGAGCAGGCAGGTGCTCAGCAAAATCGAAGCGAGCGCCGTCGCTTTGCCGAAGTCGATCGGCCAGCTCGAAATGTACTTATGGATTTCCGAAGTAAGCACATAGAAACCGATTTTGCGGCCGAACGTGGCCGGCGTGCCGAATTCGGCAATCGTTTTGACGAAGATGAGCAGCGCTCCCATCGCGTAGCTGGATAGCAGCAGCGGCATCACGACGCGCCTGAAGCTGTACAGGAAGCCGCCGCCGTGAACGCTTGCCGCCTCTTCCTTGCTGCCGCCGATCTGCACGAGTGCGTTGCGGAGAATCAGGTACAAAAACGGAAATAAATGAAGGCTCATAATGGCAATCATGCCGAATTCGCTGAAAAAGACCGGCGTCAGTACGGCCGCGGGAGGCAGCAGCTGCTCCATAAAGCCGCTCTTCTGCATGAACAAAATCCAGCCCATAGAGCCGATGTAAGGCGGAGTCATGAACGGAATCAACAGAACGATATCGAGCCAGGTATGCTTTTTCAATTCCGTTCTGGATAATATCCAGGCCAGCGGCAGCGCCAGCACTGTCGTCCCTGCGACGACGTACAGACCGAGCTGGATGGAGTTCCAGAACACTTCTCCGAGCTCATTTTCCATAATCGTACGCAGCGGAGCCAGCAAATCCAACTGCTCGCCGGAGTGCACGCTCGTTAAAAAAATGAAAAAAAGCGGGACGACCACCAGCATCGCCAAGATCAGCAAGGCAAGCGTCATCCCTAATTTTTTATAAGAAACTGTCTGTGTATTGTACATGCAAGCCTCTATTTGAACAACTGCGTAAATTTCTTCGTGACGGCATCGCCGTTGCTATCCATCCAGTTCCAGTCCACTTTCATTTGCGGAATTTGATCGATGCCCGGACGGTTGATAGGAGCTACGTCTTTGCGGCCTGGCAGCAGGTACGTTTCGGCAACCATTTTTTGCGCTTCGTCAGACAACAGGTAGTCGATGAACGCTTTGGCGTTGTCCACGTTTTTGCTCGATTTCATAATGGCTGCGGGACGAGGGCTGATGACGGTGCCGCTTGCAGGATAAATCATATCGATCGGCTCGCCTTTGGCTTTGGCCTGGTAAGTCATGTAGTCGACGCCTGCCGCCACAACGCTTTTGGAGCCTGTAATGACCGGATCGAGAGCTTCCTGGTTGGCGCCGGCCATCGCAACGCCGTTTTTCTTGAATTGATCGATCAGATCCCAGCCGGTGTCGCCTTTGGTGCTCAAATAGCCTGTCACAAAATCCAGCGCAGAGCCGGACAATGCCGGGTCAGGAATGTTCACTTTGCCTTTCCATTCTTCCTTCGTCAGGTCGGCCCATTCCTTCGGCGGGTTTTTCACCAGTTTCGTGTTGTAGCCGATACCGAGCGCCGATGCGCTGTAACCGAAGAAGCTGCCGTCTTTATCCGACCATTCCGGAATTAATTTGTCGGCATTTTTCGCTTCTTTGTATTCCAGGGTAAGCCCGCTTTTCTTCAGGCCCTGTGCGGAAGGCAGCGAAGCCAGCACCACTACGTCGACTACCGGATTGGCTTTTTCGGCTTCCATCCGGGACAAAATTTTTCCCGTTGTGCCCTGGAACATCTCGATTTTTACGCCGGTTTTGGCTTCATAGCCTTTTTGGATGCTCTCGGCCAGCTCTTTGGGGCCTGCGCTGTATACGACAAGTTTGCCGCTAAGTTTCTTTTCTTCTGTTTTTGTCTCTTTAGCGGGCTGTGCGGTTTGCTCCGTCTTTGGAGCAGCGCTGTTTGCCGGTGCCGCTGTCTGCTGCGAGGCTCCGCAGCCTGCGATTCCGAAACCGACCATGGCCGTAAGTACCAGTAACGCTCCGTTTTTTAACCCTGTTCCCTTTTTCATTGATAAAAAGCCTCCCTAAATTTGTTGTGAAATTTGATGAATATGCTGCAGCGATATGTAAATCTCCGTCTGCTGTCCGACCGGCATGCGGATATGGTGGTACGCCGTCCATATGCCCCTTGCTCCCATATCCAACTGCACTTCGTAGCGGTCGCCCAGATAGCTGACGCTGCGGATTGTGCCCGTGTACGTCTCGTACCCGGACTCTGACCCGGTGGGGCTGCTGCTGCCGATGTCGCTGCCTTGCTTCCACCGGATATGTTCCGGACGAAACATGCGACGGTCTTTCTCCAGCCAGTTCGACTTGCCGATAAACTGCGCTACGAAAGGGTGCGCCGGCGCGCCGTATATTTGCTCCGGCTGTCCGATCTGGAGGATGCGCCCTTCCTTCATGACGACGATCTCGTCGGACATCGACATCGCCTCGGTCTGATCGTGCGTGACGTACAGCGCGGTCAAGCCGATGTCCCGCACCAGCGCGATGAGCTCCAGCCTCATCTCGTCCCGAAGCAAAGCATCGAGAGCGCTAAGCGGCTCATCGAACAGGACGAGCTGCGGCCGCGTCACGACCGCCCGGGCAAAGGCGACCCGCTGCTGCTGTCCGCCCGAAAGCTGGTGCGGATAGCGGTCCTCCATCCCGCCGAGCCTTACCGTGTCGATCGCCTCCTGCACCTGGCGCTTCAGATCTTTCGTCTTCCGCGCTGCGCGCAGCCCGAAAGCTACATTTTCGAACACCGTCATATGCGGCCACAGCGCGAAATCCTGGAACACCATCCCGAAGCTGCGGCGGTTCGCCGGCTTGTCGATGCGGCGTTCGCTCGAAAAGATGCACTCGTCGCCCGCGAACAGCTCGCCGCGATCCGGCGTCTCCAGGCCGGCGATCATGCGCAGCAGCGTTGTTTTGCCGCAGCCCGAAGGCCCCAGAAGTGTGGTGAAGCGGCCTTTGCGAATCCGCAGATCCGTGGGCTGCAGAGCTTGTACCTGTCCGAACGATTTTTGCAAGCCTTGAATTACGACGTCCATGAACTTCCCTTCCCATCTGCCAATCTAGCCTCAGTGTACAGGCGGAAATGCAGGGAAATATTATCGCCAAGTAAAATATTTGTTAAAAATATCAATGCTATCTATTCAACTCCATAGATTTTTTCTATACTGGTTCCGTAACGATCTCTGGAGGCAAGGGTGAGGGCCATGAACATGAATTTACTAAAGCTGCAAATTGTCGAGCTGTTGGAGAAGCATGAAAAAATTACGGCGGTGGCCGATGTGCTCGGTTTGAAGCAGCCGACGGTCACTTTTCATATGAAAAGCCTGGAGCAGGAGCTGGGCGTTCAATTGTTCGAATCCCGCGCGGGCAAGGTGCATTTGACGGAGGCGGGCAAATCGCTGCACCATTATTCGGTCAAAATCAACTCCTTGGCGCAGGAAGCCGTCAGGGTCGTCAAAGAATTCGATCAGCTCGGCAGAGGCTCTTTGAAAATCGGGGCAAGCTATGTGCCTGGCACCTACATTCTTCCGCGTATTTTAAGCGAGTTCGCCAAAGCTTACCCGCGAATAAGCCTGTCGCTGATGGTCAAAACCGCCCCTGTCATCAAGGACATGCTGCTCAATCACGAGATCGATCTCGGGGTCATTTCCAGCGAGCCGTTCCAGATACCGCCGTTGATGGCTGAGACGCTGTGCGAGGACGAGCTGGTGCTCATTTTGTCCCCGCGCCACCGGTTGGCCCGGTATGCCCAACTGTATCCCGATCAACTGGAGCAGGTTCCGTTCCTGCTGCACAGTCCGGAGTCGAGCACGCGCCAAATGACGGCAAAATGGGCGCAGAGCAACCGCATCGAGCTGAATGCGCATATGGAGCTGGACTCGCTGGAGGCGATCAAGCAGACGGTCATGTTAGGCGAAGGGGTTTCTTTCGTATCCAGTTTGGCCGTCCGCAAGGAAGTGGAGCGAGGGGAACTGCTGACCCGGCAAATTCCGCAAAATGTGTATAATCGCTACGTGTACTGCGCATACAATCTGGATCGCCGGCAGTCGGCTCTGATGGACGGGTTTATCGGTCATCTGCGCAGTGCGTTGTCCGGTTAACACAAACGGAGGGGCTGAGTGTGTCCATTTATTTACAAAAACAACACATCACACGAACATTAAGATTACAATTGCTCTCTATAGTCTACGTTGTAAGCACATTCCAATTTTGAAGGAGATGTCAATGATGAGACAAAGAAGCAAATGGATCGGCGTTCTGGCGGCTACGGCATGTACGGCGCTGCTGGCAGTATCCCTGGGTGCGCCTGTGCCGGCTAAGGCGGCAAGCAACATGGTGCCCGATTATGAGGTTAAGCTGCTGCTCGACCCAAGCGTCGTGCTTGACTCCGACCACAAGCTGAACAGCACGGTCCGCACCGCCTTCGGCATGCCGGAAACCGTCACCAAAATGAACGTGCAGTTCATGGACACGAACGCTAAAGACATCTACGACAACGGATGGGTTGCCCGTGTCCGCAAAACAGAGGGCGAGAAAGATTTTGAACTGACTTACAAAAAGCGTTACCCGATTACAAACGGCAGCATCGATGCGGCATTAACTACAGCCAATCAGGAAGGCTTCGATTCCAGCGATACGAACTACGAGGCTCAGATCGAATGGGGCTATCAAAATCAGACGCTCAGCTTGTCCAGAGTGAAAACCGACAGCAAATCCGGCTACAGCGGCATGGATCTGCCTTCCGCCAGCGATTCCCGCAAGCTGCTGGTCAATAATGTTCCCGGCAAAATGGACAAATGGGTATATACCGGTTGGGGAACCGACATGCTGAACGCTTCCCGCATCTACGGTCCGGTGCTCGCCAAGCGTTACATCGGCACATGGAGCGGTCTGAAAACGTACATAGAAATTTGGCCGATTAAAAATGCGTCCGGCACCGGCACGGAATATGTCGTGGAAGCATCCTTCAAAACGACGAGCCGCACTACCGCTCAGCAAAAGCATGACGACTTGATCGCGTACTTGCAGGGCAAAGGCTGGTTCCTGCCTCAGGACTCGCTGAAAACCCAACTGATCATGGACCGTTACTAATTCGAGGCGCAGCCGCTCGGGGGCGTCGCCGCATGGTGGGTGGTCGGCCTGCTCTGTGGGGGCGACCGACCGCCGTCATGCAGCGCAGCACCGCGCGCTGGGAGCCTGAGTGCTGCGAGCGGTGAGTGGTGCGGCCGATGCTTCCTGTCTGGCAAAACCTGCGAAAGTGCAGGAATTTTTGCTGGAAATGAACCTAAGGCCTTGTGTGCGGCAAAAAGCCTGCACAATTGCAGGAATTCTTTGCGGCCGGCGTATCAGGGGTGCAAATTCATGTACATTTGCAGGTTTTCTTTGTGCAGCCGGGGGCACAGTTCCGCAAAACCTGCGAAAGTGCAGGTATTTTCTTGGAAGAAGGTTCATTTTGGCGAAAAGCCTGCGATTGTGCAGGAATTTTCGCTGAAAATGAACCTAAGGCCTTGTGTGCGGCAAAAAGCCTGCACAATTGCAGGAATTCTTTGCGACCGGCGTATCAGGGGCGCAAATTCATGTACATTTGCAGGTTTTCTTCGTGCAGCCGGGCAAATTGTGGCTATCCCCTCTAACGTGAGGGGGGGCATTCACGCTTGCATTCACGCAGCCATGCGAGAGCGGCCATGCCAGCAGGCAGTCACGCCGGCAGGCAGATAGGCGATCTGGCTTGGTTTGCGTTTTTCTTCTTCTCCTCCGCTCGTTTTCGAAAGAAAGCGGGCGGTTTTCTTTTTGTGCTTGCTTAAACTAATATTGTTAGTTATAATACTAATATAATTAGTTTTTTTGGCGAAGGCAGGGGATCATGAATGAGTTTTATTGTGTTTATGATTTTGTTTTGCGGGTTGTGCGGCTGGTTGGATGTTTCGATTGAAAGAAAAGCGAAAGGGGAGGGGATGTAAATGTTTGCCGGACATTTTGGTCTTGCCGCCGCGGTGAAAGCGAAGCGCCCTGAGGTGCCGTTATGGGCTTTGATGCTGAGCACGCAGCTTCTTGATGTTATTTTTGTTCCTCTTTTTGTGACGGGTGTCGAAACAATCGATAGCAGTCACGGTACGGGGTATGGCGAGGGCGTGATTCACGCGGACTATACGCATTCGCTCGCCGGTGCGGTGCTTATTGCGCTGATCGCTGGCTTGCTGGCCTGGAGCCGCTGGGGGCGGAAGGGCGGATGGACGATTGCGGGGATGGTGTTCAGCCACTGGATTCTGGATCTGCTCGTCCATCGGGCTGATTTGCCGCTCCTGCCCGGTAATGCGGGCGGGTTTCCGCTGCTCGGGTTCGGCCTGTGGCAATGGCCGGCTGTCAGCGCGGTGATGGAAGCTGCGCTGATCGTGGCGGGCGCGGTCATGTACGGCCGCTCGGCGATGCGGAGGGCGAGGCTTGCAGGGGCGCGCCAAGCGGCAAAGAGCAGCCTGCTTCGCGCCGGAATTGCCGGAGGCGTGATGGCGCTGCTGCTGGTGTCGGCATTGATTTTGGATATGGCAGGTTGATAGTACAAAGCGGGTTCCCGAAAGCGAGGGGGACTCGCTTTTTTTTGTTAAACGCGTTGTTATGGTCGACCGATGCCTCCGTCATGCAGCACAGCACCGCGCGCTGAGATCCGCACGCAGCCGCAGAGTTTCCGGTTTGGGGCGTCAAATCTGTGTATAGTTTTTCTTTGGGGGTAGCCCATTTGCGTTATATAATATTACATATTAAGTTATATTATTTTTGAAATTTCGACAAATTTCAAGTATGATCGTAGTAATTGTATGTAAGCTGACATAGACGTCGATGGGGGAAGGGGTCGGTTTCATTGAAAAAGTGGTATAAAAAACAACTGCTTTCGTATTTTCCGCTTTTTTTGCTAACCATTTCTATCATGGTGCTGCTCGGCCTTTTTGTCGTTTCGGACATTTCGCAAAAAGAGACAAAAAAGGCGAACGGTCTGTCTGCGGCGTATGTATCGGACACGATGTCGCGGTCGCTGAATGAAATTCAGTATGCGCTGCTGGAGGAGTTGGCCACTAACGATAAAATCAAACTGTTCGCCGAGCATGACAAGCCGCAGGCCGATGACGAGGGTTTGCTTTTTTTTAACATATCTTCTGCTTTGAACGCTCTTGTGTTGAACAACCACCTGATTCATTCAATTTATTTGTACCGTGCGGACGATGGGCTAATTATTATGCAAAATCGAAAAGATACGCTGAATGCGTTCTTTGATAAGGATTTCGTTACAACGATGTCGGCTCACCCGCAAACGGACCGTTGGTCGGATGTGCGGAGCATTCGCGAGTCGTATTCGGAACGGGAAATTCCCGTTATTTCTTTGGTGAAAAAGCTTCCGCTCCCTTTTGGCAGCCAAGGCATTGCGGTCATCAACGTCGATGTTCGCGCGCTCCAGGAAAACCTGAACAGTCTCAGCGACCACAAGGTAACTTTGATGCAAGCGGTCAACGAACAAGGGACTGTCGTTATGTCTTCGGAGCCGATGAATGTCGGAAACGCCGAATCGAACCGAGGGGAGGTTATTTCGGATATTCCCATACCGGGAACGGGGTGGAGTATTCATAGCGGAATAAAAGCCGGCCAACTGTTTGCTTGGGTTTCGCTGATTTCTTACTTTTGGCTTGCCGCCGGCATTGCGACGATCGTTGCTTCTCTCGGCTACTTGATTTATATATCCAAACGCAACTACAGGCCGATTCAATTGATGATTAACAAGCTCGACTCCATTCAGCTCCGCTTCCTTCCCGCAGGCCGGGATGTGGATGATTTATCCTTCATAGGGCAAGCTATGGAAGGCTTGATCGAGCAGGCGCAGCATTACGAACAACGGCATCATGCCAATCTGCTCATTCGGCGCAGGCAACTGTTTAGCGAGCTCATGAACGGTACGGGCAAAATTACGGAAGAAGAATGGAACGACGGCGTGCCGGCGTTTCAAGAACAGGCGCCGATTCGCGAAATGGGCGTTATTGTCGCCGAAATGGAGCGGTACGACGTCTTTACGGCTGAGCATGTGCCGGAGGATCAGACGGTGCTCAAGCTTGCGCTGCAAAATATCGTGCAGGAATTTTTTGGCGCTCATCTATCTGTCTGGAACGAATGGCTCGGCGGCAGCCGGTTGGGCATCATTTACGCGGTGCCGCATGACTGCGAACATAGTCCGGACCGTCTGGTCGACATGATAGAAACGAGCCAACAATGGATTGAAGAGCGTATGGGCATTGATTTTGTTTTTGCCGGAGGTTCTGCCGTCAGGAGCTGGGAGGCGCTGCATCATTCCTATAGTTCCGCGTTGCAAGCGCTCGGCCACAAGCTGACGCGCGATCGCAAAGCGTTGATTATGGTCGATCACCTGGCAGGCCGTCCTGCGGGGGAAACTTACGGCTATTGGCCCAAGGCCGCCGATATTGCCAAAGCGTTCCGGCTGACCCATGACGGCTGGAAAACGCAGCTAGCCGAGCTGTTTGCCGACTTCAGGCAATATAAGCTGCGCGACGAAGATATTGCGATGGTGCTTGAAACGATGATCAAGCTGCTGGAGAGGGAGATCGGAAACGGAATTGGTGCGTCAGAAAGCATGCGGCTGGCTTGGGAACGGTCGAGTTTGCAGGGGATGGTTCGGAAGAGTGCCACACTGCAGGAGCTTGAAGCAAATATGACGAGTTCTATGGGCGAATTGTACCGGACTTATGTATCCGTCTGTGAGGCAAACAGCTATCAAGCCGTTATTGTCGAAATGAGAAGCTATATCGAGGAGCATTTCGAGGACCCTGATCTCTCGTTGAAACATTTGAGCGACAGGTTCGGCGTTAACGGGAAGAATGTAAGCCACATGTTTAAAGAAGCGTTTGGGATGAAGTTTGTCGATTTTCTGATGGATTTGCGAATTGAGAAAGCCAAGCATTTGCTGACTGAAACCGAATTGGCGCAGCAGGACATTGCTCAACGGCTCGGCTATTCCAACTCCATTACGTTTGGGCGGATGTTTAAGCGCATGGTGGGGGTCACGCCTGGAGATTATAGAAAAAAGCACGCGCTGTATCGATAGCTCACCGGGGAAACAGTTTGCTAAATGGAAGTTTAGCAGGCTGTTTTTGTTTGCCGGCGCTAAAACGCGCAGTGTGGCATGCGGACCTCGCATTTTCGGAAGATGTCGAAAAATTCGGCGGCCAGACGGCGCAATGAAAGAGGCGCAAAAGCTCCCCCGCATGTGGTCGACCGACCGCCGTCATGCAGCGGAACGCGGCGCGTTGGGAGCTGCGCGCGGTGCGCGGGGGTGTTGCTAGATGCGCGGAATACCCCGCTGTTTGCGAAGTCGGCTTGGGGCTGCAGCCCTGGGACGGCAGGGTACCGAAAACCTGCAAAAGTGCAGGCTTTTTCCGTGAAAGTGGCCCGTTTTGGCGAAAAGCCTGCGAAAGTGCAGGAATTTATTATTAAAACGGGCCTAAGCCCGTGTGTTTGATGAAATTCCTGCACATTTGCAGGAATTTTTCGTTGCCGGCGTATGCACGAGCAAAAAACTGCACATTTGCAGGTTTTCTCCGTGACGCCAGCCAGATGTGCTACCCCTAACGTACGGGTTTCATCAGTCTGGGCTTTCGCAGGTATTCTCCGTGACGCCAGCCAGATGTGCTACCCCTAACGTACGGGGGGGCAGCAGTCTGGGCTATTGCAGGTTTTCTCCGTGTCGCCAACGGATGTGCCATCCCCAAACGCACGGGTTTCATCAGTCTGGGCTTTCGCAGGTATTCTCCGCGTCGCTAGGTAGATGTGCTGTCCTCCTAACGTACGGGTTTCTCCAACAGTCTCACATTTGCAAGTTTTCTGCTCATTAGTCGAGTGGATGCGCCGGCTCTTGTGGGTAAGTTCTCTGAGACAGTCTCGCGTTTACAGGTTTTTTGGCGTGTGGCTGGTTATGTCTTGGCTATCCGGTTTTTTGATGTTCTTTCTAGTCACGATTTTTCAGCCCGATTGGATATATTTGTTTGCCGCCTGCGAGGCGATTTTGTTTTATTATGTTATGTAATATGCCATTAATCATCGCAGAAAAAAGTTTATTGCATATTTTCGATGCATGCGAAGGGTTTTGAGTGAGTTTTGTGTCAGTTTATATGACGGAAACAAGTTTATTGTTCGATTTGCTGACGCGGTGACATACTGTAGGTGTTTCCGGACGAAGCGGGACGACGATAAATCAGGGAGACAGGGAGTTGAGGGCAATGAAGAAGAGGTTGGTGCACAGCAGGTTCGGCAAACAGGCAGTGATGATGCTGACGCTCGTTAGCGTGTTGTCTGCTTGTTCAAGCTCAAACGGCAATTCGGGGGTTCAGACCGGCAAGGAAGCGGGCACAGCGGAGAAAAAGCCTGTAACGATCAAGGTCGAGGTATTCGACCGGGGCAACTCGCCGGCAGGCAAGTCGGTGACAAACAACTACTTAACGAAGTATGTGGAAGACAACTTTACTAAAAAGACAAACATCAAAGTCGAGTTCGTGCCTGTGCCCAGATCGCAGGAGGTTGAGAAGCTGAACGTGCTGATGGCCAGCGGCGATGCGCCGGATATTGTGTTCACTTACGATTCCAACGTCATCTACAGGTACGTACAGCAGGGAGGAGTCGCAGAGATCGGAGCGCTGCTCGATCAGTACGGTACTAACCTGAAGACATACCTGGGCAAAGATACGCTTGCTTACGGCACTTATGACGGCAAACAATATGCGATTCCGGGTAAACGGGTTTATTTGGGCAAATATTCCTCGGAAATTCGCCAGGATTGGCTCGATAAGCTCGGTCTCCCGGCCCCGAAAACGACGGATGAGGTGTACCAGACGCTCAAAACCTTTAAGGAAAAGAAACCGGGAGGCGACCAAACGATTCCGCTCGGCTTCTCCTTGACGAACGCTTCTTATGAGCCGATCATCTGGTCTTTCATCAAAAAAACTAGCGAAGAAGAGCGCTATACGCTGACTCAGCAGCTCGGTTCCAGTGAATATACGCTGCTGCTGCCCGGGCATAAGGACGGGGTCCGTTTCCTGAACAAGCTCTATAACGAAGGATTGGTCAGTCCTGATTTTGCGCTCGATAAAGATAAGAAGAAAATGTATCAGGACATCGCGACGGGAAAAGTCGGCATGTACGCAGAGGATGCGGGCGAATCTTATTTGACCAGCCCTCCCGATACGTATACCGTTCTGCAAAAAACGGTGCCGGGAGCCAAGCTTGCTCCGCTTGACCCGTATACGAACGAGGAAGGCAAGCATACGAAGCCGGCTTACATTCCTGCGGCACTGAACATTATCATTCCGAAAACGAGCAAAAATGCCGCCGAAGCGATCCAATATTTGGATTGGATGTCCCAAAAAGATGTGCTGTACGCGATGACGTACGGCGAGGAAGGCAAAAACTACACGTTGACTAACAGCTTGCCCGTTCCGCTCGATAACGAAGATACGAAGCAAAGTTTTTACAACAAGGGCGACTACACGATCATTACGAACGGAACGGATTTCGGCAGCGCGGATAAAAATACGGAAGCACTGTCGCTGGCTTTCATTGAAGCCAACCGCAAGGATGCGACGCAGGCCTACAAAAACGGCTCGACGGACGGCCTCTCGCCTGTAAGGTTCCAACGCCCGATCGAAGCCGAAGGAAAATACGGCAAAGCGCTGCAAGAAAAATACGAGCAGCTTATCGTGAAGTCGATGCTGGCCAAGCCCGCCGATTTCGACAAAACGTATGACGACATGTTGAAGGACTACATGACGAACGGCGGCGATGCCATCCTGAAGGAACGGACGGAAGCCTACAAAAATATGAAGAAGTAATCTCCGGCAGCTGGCTTCATGCATGGAAGTCCGGGCAAGTTCGAGCTTTCATGCATGAAGCGGCGCTTGATAATCCGAGAGTAACGGTGGAGGAAGGTGGAGCAGTTGAAAGGTTTCTCCGTGTATTTGAACAGATATTGGCAGCTGTATGCCTTGCTTGCGCTCCCGATCGTGTTTTTCATTATATTCAAATATGGTCCCATGTACGGCGTCTTGATCGCTTTCGAAGACTACAACCTTTTTCAAGGCATATCGGGGAGCCCTTGGGTAGGGCTGGATACGTTTCGAGCCGTATTTAAAATGCAGGATTTTTACACAGCGTTAAAAAACACGTTCATGCTTAATTTTCTGGATTTGATCGTTTCATTTCCGGCACCTATCCTACTTGCCATTATGCTCAATGAGCTTAGAATCGTCTGGTTTAAAAAAGTTTCGCAAACGATACTGTATTTGCCGCATTTCATATCTTGGATCATTATCGGCGGAATCGTCTACCAGGTTTTCAGCACGAATACGGGAATTCTCAATCACATGCTCGGTTATTTGGGCATCGGACCGATTCCGTTTTTATCGGATAAATATTATTGGCTGCTTACTTATTTGGGTACGGGCGTATGGCAGAGCGCAGGCTGGGGCACGATCATTTATTTGGCGGCGCTGACCGGCATCAGCAAAGAGCTATATGAGGCGGCTGAAGTCGATGGAGCGGGACGCCTGAACCGAATTTGGCATATTACGATACCGGGCATCAAACCGACGATTATCGTTCTTTTGATTTTAAAATTGGGCGAGATGGTGCAGATTGGCTTTGACCGTCCTTTCGTGATCGGCAATGTGCAGGTCCGCGAATTTTCGGAAGTGCTCAGTACGTTTGTTTATAAAATGGGGCTGCAGTCCGGCCAGTACTCCGTAGCGACAGCGGTGGGCTTTTTCCAGGCGGTAGTCGGACTTGTCTTTATTCTCGCGTCCAACTATATTTCCAAGAAAACGACCGATCAGGGCATTATTTAAACGTTTTAATCTCGAAAGGAGGAGCGAGCGCATGAACGCCAAAGCGGCAGACCGCACTTTTGATATCGTCAATATCACATTTTTGATTCTGTTTTTATTTTTGAGCCTGGTGCCGCTGCTGCACATTATTTCGGTTTCGCTCAGTTCCAATGCGCCGATTTTGACCGGGAAGGTCACTATTTTTCCCGTCGATCTCAATTTTGAAGCTTATTCCCATGTGTTGATGGATCCGATGATGCTCCATTCTTTGGGGTACTCGATTTTTTTGACGGTTCTTTTTACAATTGTATGTATTGTCATGACGATTGCCGCAGCTTACCCGCTTACGAAAACGGAGCTTAAAGGCAGAAAGTTTTTCATGTATTTGATCGTGGTCACGATGTTTTTCAGCGGCGGTATTATTCCGGAATACATTCTGGTCAAGCAATTGCATTTGATCAATACGACCTGGTCGTTGATTCTTCCGCAGATGATCAATCCGTTTTATTTGATTATTTTGATCACGTTTTTTAATTCGATCCCCAAGAGTCTGGAAGAATCCGCCGAGCTGGACGGAAGCAGCCATTTCGGTACGCTGGTCCGCATCATGCTCCCTTTGTCGATGCCGATTATCGCCACGCTGGGCCTGTTCTATGCGGTTAACCGCTGGAACGGTTTTATCGATACGTTGTTTTACATTACGGACCCGAAGCTGTACCCGCTGCAGCTCAAGCTGTATCAGCTCATTATGAACAGCCAAATATCCGACCAATTGCAGATGGAAGGCGCGCAGATCGTTCAGGTGCTGCCGGAAAGCTTGAAGGCGGCCAGCATTATGTTCGCAACGGTGCCGATTTTGATCATATATCCTTGGCTGCAAAAGTATTTCGTTTCGGGAATTATGGTCGGAGCCGTGAAAGGCTGACCTGGCAGTCTGGCGGGGGAACTCCGTAGAAGGTATACAAAAGTAACTCCGCCCGCCGGACTCCATGCTTGCATAGGAGGAGGAAATCAACATGCATCAACCGAAAGGCGAATATTCGTTTTCGACCTGCTGGAACATCAAGAAGCATACGAACGGAAGGGACATGATCGAGGAAATCCGCTCGCTCGGCTTCAGCCGGGTTGAACTGAACTATAACGTAAACCGGGAGTTTTTAGCGACGATCGAGCCGATGATCGAACACGGGGAAATCGGCGTATCCAGCGTGCACAACACGTTCCCGCACATGCCTGATCCGGATTACGGCACCGATTCGGTGCTGCTCGGTTTTGACGATGAAGAAAAGCGCCGCAAGGCTGTCGAACTGCTCGTGCAGTCGGCGGAATACGCGCACCGTTACGGGGCGGAGGCGGTCGTCGTCCATCCCGGCGAAGTGCCGTTCGACTACAATATCGATGAGGCGCTCAAGGCGATTTACAAGGACGAGGGCCCTGAGTCGGAGGCGTACCGGAAGCTGTGGCGGGACATGCTGGAGCGCAGGGAAGCGCTGAGCGGCCACTATACGAACAGGATCGTCGACAGCCTCTATACCGCTTGCGACCGGATTGCGCAGAAGGGCTGGAAAATCGCCATCGGGATCGAAACCCGTTCCCGCTGCTACCAGATGCCGACGCTGCAGGAGGCGGGGGCGATCATCGACCGGCTGCAGGGTGCCGCGCTCGGCTTATGGTATGACATCGGCCACGGCATGATGATGGACCGGATGGGCCTCTACGACAATGCGGCCGAAGCGAACGCGATGAAAGAGCGTGTCGTCGGCGTTCACATTCACGAAACGATCGGCTTGTCCGATCATTGGTGCCCCTATGTGCACAGCGGCGACATGAGCTTTTTTGACCGGTTCCTGCCGGTCATTCAGGCGGCGCCTGTGAAGGTTTACGAGCTCAAGGCGCTTTGCGAGCCGGAAGCGATTGAAGATAGCCACAATCTCATTGTGAACCGCATCGCGCAGCTGCCGGCCGCCAAAGGATGAGGTGAACCGATGAAAGCGGGAGCGCGGTTGTCCACCTTGTTCAAACTTCGGGCGCTTTACTTATGCACAGGGCTTGCGGGCGGTTTGCTCAACCCTTATATGACGACCATCTTCGTGCAAGGCGGTTTGGCCAAAAGCCATATCGGCATCATGATGTCGATAGCTTCGCTGGCCATTCTGGGCGCGCAGCTGCTCTGGGGCCGGTTAGCGGACCGCTACCAGATGACCAAATCGATCCTGCTCCTGAGCCTGGCCGTGCCGGCCCTGTTATCGATTCTGTATCAGGCGCCTTCCGTATTTCTGATGATAGCGGCTTATATGGCGGCTACCGTCTTCACGGCCCCGCAGGCCCCGATCGGCGACGCTTTCGCCGTGTCGGCCGCCCGATCCGCAGGCTCCTCCTACGGCTCGATCCGCAGCTTCCAGAGCGTCGGCAATGCGCTGGGCGGCTATGGAGCCGGCTTTTTTTTATCGTATTACATGCCTAATCAATTGTGGATCCCGTTTATGCTGTTCAGCTGCCTGGGCGTGATGATCGTACTTGCGCTGCCTGCCCAGAAGGAATACCATGTCAAAAGCCGGCCTTTCATCGACGGGATCGGGGAGCTGTTCGGCAACAAGCGGTTCGTTTTGTTTTTGGGCGCCTGTTTTCTGGTCAATCAGACGTTGACGGCGTTCAATACGTATTTTGTCGTCGTGTTCCAGATGGTAGGCGGTTCGTACGCTCTCTCGGGAGTCGCGCTGATGATCGCCGCATTTTCCAATGTGCCGTCGATGTTCGCCGCCTCTTTCGTTATCAAGCGGCTGGGCAATGAAAAAACGATGCTGCTGGCGACGCTGGCCTATATGGTGCGCTGGATCATCCAGTATATGTTCCCGATTCCAAGCGTGATGGTCGCCGTGCAAGTGCTGCAGGGGCTGTCGTTCGGCCTTTTTTACGTTGCCGCCGTCGAGTACGTCTCGCGGATTGTGCATAAAGAGATGCAGGCCACCGGACAAAGCGTATTCAATATGGTGTTCGTAGGGCTTGCGGGCATCGCGGGCAATATGCTGAACGGCTTTTTGCTGGAAAAGGGCGGCCCTTCCGCCATGAATCTGGTCTGCGCGTTGAGCTCGCTGCTCGGAGCTGTTATGCTGGTATTTGTCGCCTACGGCTTCAAACGGCAGCAGACCGGTTCGCTGCCAGCGGAAAAGCGGAAGAAACGTTACATCGCTTTCGATATCGGCGGAACGAGCGTGAAATACGGGATCGTCGACGAAGCCGGCGAGGTGCTGGCGGGCGGATCTTTGGCAACACAAGCGTCGGAAGACAGCGAGGCATTTATTGAAAAGCTGACGAGCGAAGTCCGCCGGTTTCGCGAAAAAGAGGGCCCGATCAGCGGCATCGCCATTAGCACGGCAGGCATTGTCGACGACTCGGGCACGATCGTAGGGGGCATCGAGAACATCCCGTGCCTGAAGGGCGTGAACTTGAAGCGCGAGCTGGAGTTGCGCACGAGACTGGAGACGCAGGTCATCAACGATGTCAACGCGGCTGCGCTGGGCGAGGCCTGGATGGGCGCCGGCAAAGGCGAGCGGACGTTTTTCTGCATCGCGCTCGGAACGGGCATCGGCGGAGCTATCGTCTTGGACTCCAGGCTGTACAAAGGCTCGCACTTCCGCGCTGCGGAAATCGGCTATATGCATATGAGCCGTATGCAGACCGGCAGCTATGAGACGCGGGCTTCCACTTCGGCCTTAGTCAGGAGCGTGCTTGACAGGCAGCTGGAGGAAACGGCGGCGGCCGGCGTCAATGGCCAGTCCATATTCGAACGGGTCAAAAGCGGAGATTCCGCATGGGCCGAGCCTGTCGACAGGTGGATGGACGAGGTAGCCAAAGGCATTGCCGATCTTATCTACGTGCTGGACCCCGGGCTGATTATTGTGGGCGGGGGCGTCTCCGCGCAAAAAACGTTTTTGACCGACCGGATCGCAGCCAAGGTAGACTCTTATTTAACGGCCGATTTTCAGGGGCTGACGCGCATCGTGCCAGCGCTTTGCGGCAATGAGGCCGGCATGCTGGGGGCCGTATCCTTATTTGCAACCCGGAACTGACTGAATGAAGGGAAGATGTGACGGTATGAGCTTAAACATGATGGAAAGCATGACGGACGAACAGCGTTATCTGGTCGATCACGCCATGGCGGATATGGATCTGTACTATGATGAGGAAATGAAACTGCTGCGGGATAAAGACAATGAGCAGCTTCATTATACGCGGGGGAGCGCGCACTATGCGATAGGACTGCTGCTCCGGAACGCGCCGGGAGATTTGGCAAGAGCTTGCGAAGTTCTCGCTACGGTGATGGACATGCAGTACGATTGTCCGGATGAAATCTATCACGGCACGTTTCGCACGGCCCCTCAGGTGCCGCACCCTCCGGCCGGCAGCTTTCCCTGGAAATCTTTTGCGCCGGGCTTCGCCTTCTTTTTGGCCGATACGTTCGGGAAAATATCCGACCGGCTCGGCGATCCGGCGGCGAGAGAATCGTTTCAAACCGCTGTAGACGACGTGCTGCCGACGGTTTGGACGACCTATGATCCGAACTGGCGGGAATTCATTGCCTGTGCGTTCGCCGTCATCCTGGAAAATTGGGCGGACAGCCTGCCCGCCGAGCTTGTCACCCGGATGGATTCCTGCATGCGCAAAGCGGTGGAAGCGTCCATCGACCGGCGTTTGTCGGATGCCATCCCGATGAACACCAACATCGAGCTTATGCATATGTTCATCTGCCACTATTTCGGACACCGGTACGGCATCGCGGACTGGATCGGGCATGCCGACCGGGAGGCGGGCAAGTTCATTGAAGCTTTCGCGGAGTTCGGGTCGTTCGCAGAGTTCAATACAACGACGTATTACGGCGTCGATCTGACCGTGCTGGGGCTTTGGCGGAACTACAGCAAGACGGATGCGTTCCGGCGGATCGGCCGCGAGATCGAGCAAGGACTGTGGGCGAACATCGCTTTATTTTACAATCCGAATCTGGAAAATTTGTCGGGGCCGTTCTCGCGCGCCTATGAGATGGAAATGAGAGACCACAGCTCGATCGGCGTCTTTCTTTATCTGGCTTTGGGCCAAGGCTACGAGTATCTCGCCGGGATCAATTGCGAATCCGAGCATGACCCGATGATCGCTCTGGTCGGGGTCGACGTGCCGCCGGCCGTTAAACCGGCGCTGGCTGCGTTCCAGGGCCGGCGGCTGGCCCGGAAGCAGTTCAGAGAGCTGTGCGAACGGGATCGCCCCGGCGCTAACTCGAATCTGTGCACGGCGACGGCCTGGATCGAAGACAATCTGATGATCGGCGGGATGACCGGGAGCCGCAACACGAACGGGCAAATGCATCCTGCGACGATGCACTGGCGAACCGGCGCTGGAGACAAGTATTATATGAGGCTGATTCGCCGGGAAGCGGGCAAGCATTGGAACACGCATCTGA
Source organism: Paenibacillus sp. sgz302164 (assembly GCF_056120505.1). Taxonomy (NCBI): domain Bacteria; kingdom Bacillati; phylum Bacillota; class Bacilli; order Caryophanales; family Paenibacillaceae; genus Paenibacillus; species Paenibacillus sp. sgz302164. The sequence goes on from NZ_JBVYOL010000044.1 coordinate 38,965, forward strand.
GAGGCATTGCGTTCGATGCCGAAGCGGAGCAGGACCGGCTCGCGGTTGACGTTCATTTTCAGACGAATGCGGAGATCGAGCTGTTTTTCGAAATTGCGGGCAAGCATATTCACGACGCCGACATAGCTCCCGATGTGTGGACAATGCCTGGGCTGACTTGCCGCGTAGAGGCCGATGCGCCCGCGCCCGAAATCAACGTTTTTGACAATCGCGTTGAAGTGGTATACCGCTACCGGCCGCAAGTTTCCGGCGCTCATATGAGGTTTGCGCTCCGCGTCGAGCGCGATCCGGCTTAAGGCTGGGAGCAGGCAAAACGCCTGATTTGGCCTTGGGAATTTTTACCGCGACGCAAAATTTGAAATTTGTCCGAATTCTATGCTAGTCTATCAAAGTAAAAAAAAATGCCGAATCTTGGAGCAGCACAAGCTCCGGTACGGGGGACTTCTTCATTTGGGGTGAAAGATCGGTTCGGATGTCCGAACCGGTCAAGGGAATTCCTCTTCCCGAACCCGTCAACTAACCTCGGAGGCTCAGGGAGGCAATCTTTTTGAAACGTCTTGTTTATTCATGCGCTTTTATCGGCGCAGCAGTATCCGGCGCTGCTTTGCTGCCTGCCCAAGCGGAAGCTTCTCAAGCGCTTTCAGTCAAAGTCCAGGTCAACGACGACATCGTGCAGTTTACGGACGCGCAGCCTTTTATCGACAAAAATGGGAATTTGCAAGTGCCGTTAAGGGCCGTAACCGACAAACTGGGCTATGAAGTGAAATGGGCGAAGCAAGGAGGCGAGGTCGCCGTCTCGGTGTTGACCAAGGATCAGGTCGTTTCACTGAGGACGGACGAACAGCAAGCGCTTGTGGGCAGCAAGAAAATCAGCCTGGAGAGCAGCCCGGCTTTTATCCAGGGAAGTACATACGTACCGCTTCGTTTTATTACGGAAACGTTCGGTTCCAAGATCGAGTGGAGCGATGCGAATCAGATCGCGATCGTGAATGCGGACGGCAAGCCCCACAAGCCGGCCTGGACGGCGCCGCCGGAACCGCCCGCACCCGCACCTGCGCCTGCGCCGCCTCAGCCGTCCATGACCGATCTGATCGTGCAGACGGCGAGCAATTACATGGGAGTCCCGTACAAATGGGGCGGAACGACGCCGCGCGGATTTGACTGCTCGGGTCTTGTCGGTTATGTGTTTGAAGCGGAAGGAATCGATCTTCCGAGAACTTCCGCCGAAATGTACAGCGATGCCGGAACGCCGGTATCCGATCTGAAGGTGGGAGATTTGGTCTTTTTTGGCCGCGGTGTTGTCGATCATGTCGGTATTTATTTAGGGAATGATCAATTTATTTCATCCACCTCTTCAAGAGGAGTAGCCGTCGAGAGTTTGTCGAGCAAGTATTGGGGCGCGAGATACGTTGGCGCCAAGAGAATCATATAGAAGCTAGCCTGTCTGAAAAATGAAAGAAACATCTGTTTTGTGCAAGCCACGGAAAACGGATGTTTCTTTTTTGTGTTGAAAAATTGCGATTTATATCGAATTTTTATCGTTTTTCGCCTATAATGAAGAAATGTTCGGAGAAAGAGGAAGCGGGTGAACGGCGATCTCCATGCTGACAGCAGTCTTGAAGCGGTGGTTTTTAAGAAAAAATACAGCGGTTATCATGAACAATAATCATGCTGCGGAAATAAGCGCTGCGATCCCTCCGGAAATTATGGACGTGATCCGTCGTTTTTTTCAGACATACGACAATTTTCAAGGCGCGCGGAACCTCCAAACGGATACTTTTATTAGAGAAGTGTATTATGCCACGAAGCAGGACCCGGCCGATCAAAGCACGGTGGACGAAATGGAAGTCTATCTGCACTATAAAAACTTGCAGCGCCTGCGTTTGAAGCACTACGAGATCGATGAATTTCTCATGTTGAACAGCGGCGTCTGCCTAGTCGGCGTTACCCGGGAATTCAGCGGCAGCGTCCGGAACCGGGTGCTCTATTTTTTGAATAAGGAAGACGGCGCCTGGCGCTTTCATCATATTGCAAGATCTCATCACGGCACGATTACCGACAAGTTCCAGGTCAAGGAGCAGACGGGTTTCGTCGTTAGCAATGAAAAGACCGCCATGCTTTTTCTGGCTCACAACGGCACTTCCGACGCAATCGGCTACATGACAGGCGATTACGTCCATGTGGAAGGGTATCTGGAGGTCGAGCAGCAAGTCGGCGGCCAGTTTTTTTACAGAATTGTCCGCATGAACAGGATTCACTGATCAGAGCGGCTGTTACGGAAAAGTAAGGGAAGCGCGGTACAGCGCAGCGTCCCAGGCGACCTGCCCGCCGAGCGACTCCATGACGGTGCGAAGCGGCATATAGATGTGGCCGTCCACGATGGCGGGAGCGGCGGGCAGAACTACCCGCTTGTCGTTCCACAGCATGACGGGATCGTCCGGATGCAGGAGCAGGCGGTTGGCTCCGTACTGAACCGTTAGCGTGCGCGTGTTCCCGTTCCAGTCAAACTTCGCCCCGATCCTCTCCAAAATGCCGCGAAACGGCACCATGCTCGTCTCCTGGAGCAAATATCCCCTGAACTCGTTCACGAATTGCCCGTTCACTTCAACTTGAATTTGCGGATACCGGAGCCGTTCCACCACAAGCGCATTGCTGAGCAGTCGTCCGGGCGCGGTGAGCATGACGCCATCCGCATACAGGGCGGAGCTCGCGCCTCCATCGAGGTTCATGGCATCCGTCAAGCCCATGTCCTGAAGCACATGCGCCATGTCGTCGATCGTCGCCGAAGACATCGTGCCCATCACCAGACGGCGCGATTCGTCAACGCCGATAAAGCTGCGCACATTCGACTGTGTCGTAATTCGCGGATCGGTGAAGCCGTCTCTCTCGTAATCGATATCGACGGCGCCGCCGGCGAGCAGGCGCGGACCGGCGCCTACGGCTGCGTCCACCCGGGGCAGCGCGGGAGTGGTTCCCGAGCCGCCGTCCAGCGTTGACGTTAGGCGTATGGCGTCTCCCACATGGATGTTCGGCAGGACATGGGCCAGATTGTTGGCGCTGCGGCCGACAAGGCACACTTGTCCGTCTTCAGGGATGGCGGCCCCGTCTTCGGTGATCGCAGTGATAACACCTGCTTGAACGACGATTTTGGTCGAATTCGGAAAATCGATCCGTTCCCCGAAAGCTCTCGTGTACCAGATGATTTGATCGTCTACGGAATCTCCGTAATATTTGTTCACTCCCCAGGCGGTGAACTTGTAGGCGCTGCCGCCATGGGCAACGCTTATTTGGTGTCCGGTTCCGAAGTACCCCACGCTTACCGTCTTGTCGGCGAGGACGAGCAAGGACGGGGTGGTGCCGGAGTGCACGACATCGCCTGAATCGATGAGCAGCCCGTTCGGATAGCGAATCGTGTCGTCCTCTTCATAAGCGTCGAAAAACGTGCCATTGATGCCTGCCGCCGCATGATTGCGCTCCATCATGGAGCTGAAAGATTCGACATGCCCGATACCGTCGGCGGCCGTAACGGGCTTGACCCGCAGAGTGGGGTCCGTAAGATCGATCGAAACCCACTTGGCTGTAAAAGTTTTGCCGTTGTACGCGAGCGTCTTGCTCCCGGATTGAACGGAGTCATCCGCGGAAGCGGCCCCTGCCGGATAGCAGGCTGCGGACAGGAGCAGACAGCCGAGCAGCCCTATTTTCATGGTGAGAGAGCAGTGCTTGATAGTCATAGTCATTTGGAAGAGTTCGTCCTTTCTTAGGCAGGGATAACTGGGGGTCTGGCGAGCGGAAGTTGCTTTTGTACATACCCAATGAATAATGACAGTATATACTGCCGCTCATGCTGCATCAACACTATCATTTTGCATATACCTTCTACACAGTTCATCGGATAGACTCTTAGGAAGCATGCCTTCCGGCATACCTTGGCGATTTATTTCCAGCGAGCATTCGTTCACCTCTTTGTGAAAAAATTCAAAATGGCCCAACCCCTTTCCGCGAAAGGGGTTGGGCCATTTTGTCAACAAGCGTCCGACAAAAATGTTAGATTATTCACAGAATTGCTTTGCATATTAAGGTAATATATGGAACGATAGGGACAAAATATTACAAAATATAGCATATGGGTAATGAATAATGATGCCACAAAGGCTATATTACGTTTATCAACAACAGCCAATACAGGATGAGTAAAGGGAACGGAGGAGAGGGCCATGGCAGGCTTTGAACAGATCCGGGTCAAGACCGCGTATCCGATCCTTCGGCTGGAGGATGTGCAAATCGAGTGGAAGCCGGGGGAGCATGGACGGCTGACCGTGCGTGGAGTCGTAGATGAGGCTGTCAACGTAAGCGCAGCGCAGCAAGCATCGGCAAGCGATGAGATCCATGTCTACGAATATGACGGCCAGCGGGAAACAACGCTGTTCAAGGGCTTTGTGAGCGCAGTGAACATGACGCATGCCAACGGCATATACGGCATCGAACTGGAAGGGCTGTCCGGTTCGCATAGGCTGGATGTCGCCAAGCGGCGGCGAACGTTTCAGGAT
>NZ_JBVYOL010000045.1:0-41786 GCF_056120505.1 Paenibacillus sp. sgz302164
CCCATCCATTCAGATATGAAGTTAGGTCTCTTTAGAAACCCCCTAGTTTTGTTGTTCATTTCTGAGCAGGTTGTCTAGGAACAACGCGCACGGGTAGTACCAGCGAAACTGACACCACCCGCAAAGTAAATGGATATTCATGGGATATAAAATACGAACCGCTCGCTAAAAATAAAAACGGCATCTCTGCCGTTTGTGTTAGGTGTTGGTGGAGAATAGGGGGATCGAACCCCTGACCTCATCGCTGCCAGCGATGCGCTCTCCCGCGGTAGTTAGTTTAGCTGCCCCGAAAACCCGGCAAGCAAAATGGTATTTAAAAAACAGGGCTATCCTGCAGCAGCTTTCTCTACTGTTGCGGATAGCCCTTTTACTCTAGTTGTAGGCCGTATAACGGACTTATATCAATTCTGATTTTTGAAGCAGTCTTTGTACAATTGCTGCTACTTCAGCTCTCGTAATAAGCGCTTTTGGATCCAATTCAGCGCCGTTTCTTCCCGATACGATCCCCGCTTGAACACTGTCTGCAATGCTGCTTAGCGCCCAAGCGGATGCATCCAACGCATCTGTGTACGGCTGTAATATTTCGCCTGCCGGTTGGTTAGAAATCTTCGCTTTCAACCCGGTGATCGTCATCGCTTTGGCGATCATCACCATGGCTTGTTCTCTGGTAATGTTATCGTTCGGGCGGAACGTTCCGTCTTCAAACCCATCGATCAGATGGTATGCATATGCTGTATTAATCGCGCTGCTTTGCCAATCTGACGTCTTGACATCCGAGAACGGTGACGTTCCGTTTTCCAGCTTAAGTCCCAATCCACGGACGATAATCGCTGCAAGTTCAGCGCGAGTCATGTCTCGGTCAGGATTAAACATGCCGTTTCCAGTACCATCGACGACCATCCGCGATCCCATGTCGTTCACCGCGGCTTTCGCCCAATGATTGGTTATATCCATAAACTCAAGCGGATGCCAGACAACCGAGTACGTACTGTTGGTCAGGCTGTTGATTTTTGCGTAATACTTGCCATCGATTACAACCACCTTGGTCGGCACGTGGCGAACCGTTCCGTCAGGTTCAACAACAACTCCTGTTGTAATCTTGTTCGGATCAACACCATCCGGAATCGCAATGGTTCGTTCCACGTAGACGTTGAACTTCGATACGTGGACCGTTGCGCCTTCGTATGTGGCTTTAACCGTAAAATCGATTGACGGCGCGACCGGTGTGAATGTTCCTTTGGCTGCCGCGTTTTCCATAACTTTTATTGTATTCGCTGTCGGTGTCGCGATTTCGATCTGTACCTTGATGTCTTGCAGGACTGCAGATCTGCCGATTTGTTTGGCAGCGGCATCTATGTTGATCTGATGGGCTGGCAGCGTATACGTTGCCCGGTCGGTTTTGATCTCTAAGACCGCCTGCTTGTTCTCCATGTTTTTAATCATTTGACCGTTCAATTCACCGACGACTACATCTGACTTCATATTGACCGGAATCGCTACGACCGAATGTTGTCCTTCCAGCGCGAGCTTGTCATTCAGCTTTTTTTCGTCAACCGTAATGGTTATTACGGTTTTCTCGTTTTGTTTGGTTATCGTTGCTGTTGCCGCATTCTCCGCTTTACCGTTGACGAGCACATCCACTCCGGTATTCCCAGTTTCCGTTGTAGAAGGAGCCGCAGGTTCGGTTGTCGTGTTGCCGCTGCCATTGCCGCTGCCATTGTCGCTGCTTAATGGCGCTGCTGGGATAATGGCATTGGATGGGGCAGAAGAGACACTTCTTCCCACACCATTGACTGTCTTTACCGTAAAAGTATAGCTCGTTCCGTTGGTTAAGCCTGTTACGGTAATCGGACCTGCCGTTCCGGTTATGACCGTATTTCCCGGTGAAATCGTTACCTCATACCCCATAATTGGACTTCCGCCATCATCAGTTGGAGCCGTAAATGAAATGGTAGCTCGTCCGTTTCCAGCAACTGCCGTCACATTCGTTGGCGCTACCGGAACAGTTGCAGGAGTTGCGCTGACCTGGTTGGATTCCGCACTCAAACCTCCCAAGCTGCCTGCTTTCACTATAAAGTAGTAGGTAGTTCCGTTGGTCAAGCTTTGGACGTTATAGGTGGAAGAGCTCACTGTCGTAACTGAAGCGTTGCTAAATTGGCCCGAAGCTGTTGACATATACAGGTTGTAGTAGGTCGCTCCCGTTACCGTGCTCCAGTTTAGTGTAACCTGACGATCTCCTCCGTCAGCCACAAGGTTCTGCGGATTCGCAGGAGCATTCTGCAAGTTTACCACCTGAGTCACGGTAAAGGTTGCAGCCGTCATGTGGTCCGCCGTTACTGTGACTGTTGCAGTGTAAGTGCCTGCTGGCAAGCCGTCCTTTACTTTTACCGTAAACGTCGTCGACGTGATTCCGCTGTCCAGTGTCGTCGCTTCCGGCTGCGTCACGACAAAATCATTTGCATGGGTGCCGCTCAAAGCTGCAGCGAGATTCGCCAAATTGCCGGTGCCGGTATTCGTTACACTGATCGTTTTCGTTTCTTGCGTACCCGAGGCGTAGCCTTGAATAAGCGCCGACGCTGTTTGGTTGGCTATTGCGGCAATCGTATAAGTAGGTGCAACGTTCACCGTCACCTTGGCTGCGCTGCTCGTTGCCGTCGCCGTCTTCGTTCCGTTTACACTGTTGTTCGTGTTCGTCACCATAACGTAGTAGTACGTCGTTCCCGCCGTGGTTGTTGGTACGTTATATGTTGCGGTCGTGGCACCGCTGATCAGCGTTCCGCCGCTGTTGCTGTTGATCGCGTTGCTGTACCATTGGTAGCTCGCCGTTCCGCCGTCGCTCACCGTTGCCGTTACGCTCAAAGGCGCGCTGCCACCCACACTCACCATTCGGTCCGCTGGCTGTGTGCCGATGCTCGGCGTTGCCGCATCGGTCAGCGCATTCACCGTCAGGGTTGCCGCGTTGCTTGTCGTATTCCCCGCTGCATTGGTAACCACGACGGTATAACTGCCCGCATCACTCGATTGTGCGTTAGAGATGCTTAGGGTTGCCGCCGTTGCTCCGCTGATGTTCCCGCCGTCTGTCATCGCATTGCCGTCTTTCATCCACTGATAGCTAAGCGGCGTGTCGCCGCCGGCGGTTACATTGAACGTTGCAGTCTGTCCCGCTGTCACTGTCTTGTTACCCGGCTGACTTGTGATCGACGGTGCCACGGGGGCCGGATTGACCGTCAGGGTTGCCGCGTTGCTTGTCGTATTCCCCGCTGCATTGGTAACCACGACGGTATAACTGCCCGCATCACTCGATTGTGCGTTAGTGATGCTTAGGGTTGCCGCCGTTGCTCCGCTGATGTTCCCGCTGTCTGTCAGCGCATTGCCGTCTTTCTTCCACAGGTAGCTAAGCGGCGTGTCGCCGCTGGCGGTTACACTGAACGTTGCAGTCTGCCCTGCTGTCACTGTCTTGTTGCCCGGCTGACTTGTGATCGACGGTGCCACGGGCGCCGGATTGACCGTCAGGGTTGCCGCGTTGCTTGTCGCATTCCCCGCTGCATTGGTAACCACGACGGTATAACTACCCGCATCACTCGATTGTGCGTTAGAGATGCTTAGGGTTGCCGCCGTTGCTCCGCTGATGTTCCCGCCGTCTGTCATCGCATTGCCGTCTTTCATCCACTGATAGCTAAGCGGCGTGTCGCCGCCGGCGGTTACATTGAACGTTGCAGTTTGTCCCGCTGTCACTGTCTTATTACCCGGCTGACTTGTGATCGACGGTGCCACGGGCGCCGGATTGACTGTCTGTGTAATCGTAAATGTCACGTTCGTCATGTTGTCCGCCGATACCGTCACCGTTGCGGTGTACGTGCCTGCTGCCAGGCCATCCTTTGCTTTCAACGTAAACGTCGTCGACGTGGTGCCGCTGTTCAGTGTCGTCGCTCCCGGCTGCGTGATGACAAAATCAGACGCATTTGTTCCGCTTAACGCTGCGGCTACATTGGTCAAATCTCCGGTGCTGGTTTTCGTAATCGTGATCGTTTTCGTGTCCTGAGTGCCCGATCCGTAACCTGCCGTCAGTGCCGTTGCCGTTTGTTCCGCTATCGCTGCTATCGTGTACGTTTGTGCCGCATCGGTCGTGACGCTTATCGTGTTCGAGTTGCCTGCGTTCGCCCCACCGGTAACTACTAACCGGAAATCATACGCGGTGGTCGCGCTCAATCCCGTTACCATAGCGGTCGTCGCATTGGTTGCAATCGCGCCGGTCGTAGCCGTTGTCCACGTATTCGTTCCCGTTGGGGACTGCTCGATGATGATCCCCGTCGCTCCGCTTGCTGCTGTCCAGTTGAACGTTGCCGTTGTGCTCGTCTTCGCTGTGCTTGCAAAGTCAGTGATCGGGGATGCAGGTATTTCCAGCTTCTGAATGCGATGGTTGAAAGTATCGGCCACATACACGTTCCCGCTGCTGTCTACCGCTACTCCATAAGGATTAGTAAACTCGCCCAAGCCGTTTCCTGCGCCGCCGCCGCTCTTTTTCCACTCGCTCCATGTATTCGTCGATATGGTCAGCTTCTGAATGCGATGGTTACCGTAATCGGCCACATACACGTTCCCGCTGCTGTCTACCGCCACTTCATAAGGACTACTAAACTCGCCCAAGCCGTTTCCTGCGCCGCCGCCGCTCTTTTTCCACTCGCCCCATGTATTCGTCGATATGGTCAGCTTCTGAATGCGCTGGTTGCCAACATCACCCACATATACATTCCCGCTGCTGTCTACCGCCACTCCATTAGGAAAATTAAACTCGCCCAAGCCGTTTCCTGCGCCGCCGCCACTCTTTTTCCACTCGCTCCATGTATTCGTCGATATGGTCAGCTTCTGAATGCGATGGTTGTTGGAATCGGCCACGTACACATTCCCGCTGCTGTCTACCGCCACACCATATGGATTATAAAACTCGCCCAAGCCGTTTCCTGAGCCGCCGCCGACCTTTTTCCACTCGCTCCATGTATCCGTCGATATGGTCAGCTTCTGAATGCGCTGGTTGCCGGAATCGGCCACATACACGTTCCCGCTGCTGTCAACCGCCACTCCATAAGGATTAGTAAACTCGCCCAAGCCGCTTCCTGCACCGCCGCCGACCTTTTTCCACTCGCTCCATGTATTCGTCGATATGGTCAGCTTCTGAATGCGATGGTTGCTAACATCGGCCACGTACACATTTCCGCTGCTGTCTACCGCCACTCCTCTTGGAAAAGCAAACTCGCCCGGACTACTCCCGTTAACAGGCCCTATTACACCCCACTGAATCCATGTATTGTTGGCTGCGTTCAGCTTCTGAACGTTATGACTGTCATCGGCCACATATACATTCCCACTGCTGTCTACCGCCACTCCATTTGGACCAAAAAACTCGCCCAAGCCGTTTCCTGAGCCGCCGCCGCTCTTTTTCCACTCGCTCCATGTATTCGTCGATATGGTCAGCTTCTGAATGCGATAGTTGGAACTATCGGCCACATACACGTTCCCGCTGCTGTCTACCGCCACTCCTCTTGGACTAGTAAACTCGCCCAAACCGGTTCCCGCGCCGCCGCCGACCTTTTTCCACTCGCTCCATGTATTCGTGGATATGGTCAGCTTCTGAATGCGCTGGTTGAAAGTATCGCTCACATACACGTTCCCGCTGCTGTCTACCGCCACTCCATTAGGAGAATTAAACTCGCCCAAGCCGCTTCCTGGGGCTGCTCCGGCACCGCTCTTTTTCCACTGGCTCCATGTATTCGTCGATATGGTCAGCTTCTGAATGCGCTGGTTGCTACTATCGGCCACGTACACATTCCCGCTGCTGTCTACCGCTACTCCTCTTGGAAAGTAAAACTCGCCCAAACCAAGTCCATTTAAACCTCCACTCTTCCCCCACTGGCTCCATGTATTCGTCGATATGGTCAGCTTCTGAATGCGATGGTTACCAGTATCGGCCACGTACACATTCCCGTTAAGGTCAACCGTCACTCCAGTTGGACCATTAAACTCACCTAAGCCGCTTCCTGAGCCGCCGCCGACCTTTTTCCACTCACTCCATGTATTCGTCGATATGGTCAGCTTCTGAATGCGATGATTGGAAGTATCGGCCACATACACATTCCCGCTGCTGTCAACCGCCACTCCTTTTGGAGAGGTAAAGCCTCCCGGGTTTGAATTGCTGACCGGCCCAATCCGGCCAAATTGACTCCATGTCTCAGCTGCATATACCGGAATTGCTACAATACTTGTACAGGCAATAAACAGCGCCACGCCCAATATGTACAGCTTCCACAACCATTGTTTGGCTTTTTTTTGATGATTCACAGCTCACGTCTCCTCTTTCGACAAAAATCAGGTTTATTATACAAAAACACAATAAACAGAGAATAAACAGAAAGAGCCCTGGAATCCCGACCGATTCCGAAGGCTCTTCATTCAGCTTGTTTCTATTGCGTCAAACTCACGACAAAATCCCGGATTCGGGGATCGGGCTTCGTTCCTGGCTCTTGGGCTTGGTGAAACGAAACGATGTGTTTTTGCCGGAAGATCTTCTGGTATATATTGATTTGTTGAAAGCAGCTTTGGAAAAATCTGCGCCAAAGGACGTATAAAGCACAGAAGGCAGCCGATCTAAATTTGGTCGGCTGCCTTAATTTATTTAAATAGACACCCCTTGACAAACCGACCAACGGTCTGTATGATAACCATATAAACAAACCGACCGACGGTCTGGACAAAATTATTCAAGAGGAGAAGTGGTGCAAATGACACAACAACAATGGGATTTGATCGGTTATGGCGTATGGGCGTTGATCATCTGGGTGACGCTCAAGCAATTCATCCAGTCCCGCAAAGAAATCAAAGGAAAGGGGCTGAAGCTGCTGCTCGGGGACTGGCTGATGTTCACGTCGCTTCCCTGGATTATCTACTGCGCAGGCACAAGAGCAACGATCGGGCAAATCGGCTGGGCCGTCGGCCTGGGTCTGGCGCTCGCGGTTCCGTATATGTTGACCTCGAAGTTCGAAGTCAAGGCGGACGGCAAAATCTTTTTTAAAACGAACATCCTGTTCTACATTTTCCTGTTCGGGTTTCCTTACGTCCGATACATGGTGCGCGATAACGTGTTCCATAATCATCCGATTTTGACCGCAGCACACCATCCGGACATCGAACTCATGCTGGCTTTGTACATCACCGTGCTGGTTGTCTACACGTTCGCTTGGCGCTTGTACATGTATGCGGCGTATCGCCGAACAGTGAAAAACAGCGCAATGCAGAGCACAGACGCAGAAGCCCGGGCGGCAGCCGTATAAATTTAAAAACAAAGGAGAATTCCCAAGTCGGGCTCATATAGGGCCGGCTGGCCAGAGTATCTGTGGATAACTCTATCTGGTGGGTAGAGGGATCGTGGACGGCTGTGGCCGTTTGGCTGCTTCGGGCCGAATGAAACGCGACCGCGCACAATAGGCGCTTGACCCGGTCATGCGTTAGTATACAATAGAAGAAGCGAATGCCGAGGGAGGTGTCCTGCTGATGACCGCAGATGCTGCGCAGCGAAGCGCAAGCTTTCAGCTTATTTTAGATACGACGGAACAGCTTATCCGGGAAAAAGGATGCCGGCAGACGACGCTCCAGGATATTATCGACCGAACCGGTTTATCCAAAGGGGCGATTTACCATTACGTTTCAGGGAAAGACGAACTGTTCGGTTTGATTTTGAAATCCAAAGTGGAATCGGTCAATGAACGTTTCAAACAAACGGTGGAAGGGACGGTCGGCAAAGATGCGGCCCCGCCGATACAAACGATTACCAAAGGCATGATTGCCAATAGCGATAGTCAGGATGTAACCAATAAAATTTTCACCTATTTGCTTAGCCAGAACGACAATCCGAAGATTGCGGCGGTCATGAGAGAGCTGTTCGACTTCTCCGCGGCGATGGCGCGCAATTGGATCGAGGTCGGGCAAAAAGCGGGCGCGATCCCGGAAGGAGTGGACGCGGCGCATGCGGCGGCGATGTTCATGGCTTTCGGCTACGGCCTGCGCGTGCAAAACGTCATCGCCAAGGATTCCGAGTATGCGCTGCGGGAGGAAGACGTGTTCCGGTTTATTTTCCGCTCGCTCCAGTAATACAGAAACTAAGCCGCCGTCTGGACGGTCTGCTATCGCAGGCATGCAAGACGCCGAATGGAGCGGCTGCGGACGAAGAACTGAGGGGTCTGTCCGATGAAGCGCGCAGAAGGTAAAAACACAAAAGTAACTCCGTCTGGCAGACTCCTAGGAAGGACTAAGGAAGCGTGGAATATGTGTATGTATTCGCCTGCCATGAAGATGAGCAGGCTTTGTGTGAATTGGAGCTGCGCACCCTGCTGGGTGCAGCGCCGGAACCCGGCGCGCGCTGGCTGCGAAGCGCGCGTCGGATCGAGCCGAGCCGCAGCCCGTTCCTGAAGCTGCGGCTCGACGTGCAGTTGGCGGCCGGCAGCTTGCAGGAGCTGGCCGCGCTGGCGCAGACGTTGACCGTCACGGGGTCAACGTTCAAAGTTGTGTTCGCGGAGACGGACGCTGCGGTCAGCTATGACCGCCAGCGGGAGATCGAACGCGAACTGGGCCGGCATCTCCGCGGCAGGGCGGAGATGCGGCGGCCGGAGCAGCGCTTCGCCGTGACGGCGCTGCAGGGCCGGTGGCTGCTGGGCAGCTGCTCCTACGGCGAAGCCGTATGGCTGCGGCATCAGCAGAAGCCGCAGAACTACTCCACCGCCCTGAGCACCCGCGTCGCGCGGGCGGTGGTGAACATCGCCGTGCCCGAGATTGCGGGCACGCGGGCGCTTGACCCGTGCTGCGGCATCGGCACGGTCCTGATCGAGGCGATGTCGATGGGGATCGACATCGCCGGCTGCGACGCGAACCCGCTGGCCGTGCGCGGCGCGCGGGCGAACCTGGCCCACTTCGGCATGCCGAACGTGGTGAGCCTCGCCGACATGCGGACATTGACGGGCCGCTGCGATGCCCTCATCCTCGACATGCCGTACAACCTGTGCTCGAAGNGCGCGCGGGCGAACCTGGCCCACTTCGGCATGCCGAACGTGGTGAGCCTCGCCGACATGCGGACATTGACGGGCCGCTGCGATGCCCTCATCCTCGACATGCCGTACAACCTGTGCTCGAAGCTGCCGGAAGACGAGCAGCTTCAAATGCTCCAAAGCGCCCGCCGCCTTGCAGACAGGGCGGTCATCATCACGACCGAGCCCGTCGACGCGGCCGTGGAACAAGCGGGCTTCCGCATCGCGGACCGCTGCATCGTACGGAAGGGCCGGTTCAGCCGTCACGTTATAGTGGCCGAATCCTCTTAGTAGCAGTCCGGCAGGCGGAGTTACTTTTGTGCGTTCGTTGATACAGTTACGGGCTAGGGAAGTACCGGGGAGCGTAGTGGTTATTCCCCAGCCCTCGCTTCTCCAGTACGGTTTGCGTAGCTTAAGAGGGACTCGCCCCTCCAGTACAGGTTGCGTAGCTTAAGAGGGACTCGCCTCTCCAGTACAGGTTGCGTAGCTGAAGAAGGACTCGCCTCTCCTGCACAGGTTGTGGAGCTGAAGTGAAGGGGGACAAGACGGCCTGACAGGGAAAAAACCTGCGAAAGTGCAGTTTTTTTTCATGGAAATGGTTCGTTTTGGCGAAAAACCTGCAATTGTGCAGGAATTTTCGGTGAAATTGAGCCTGAGCCCATGTTCGCGGCGAAAAGCCTGCACAATTGCAGGAATTTCTCGTGGCAAGCGTATCAACCGAGCAAAAACTGTACATTTGCAGGTTTTTTCCGTATTTCCAGTAGATTTGCTGCTTTCCAGCGTGTGTGCGGGTTCATCGGACAGACCTCTAGCCGCCGGGGAGGGTTACCTGGGAGCTTGCCTTGGGTCTACTTAGGTGTTGCCCTAGGGTGCTACCCGGGGGTTGCCTTGTGCTTCCCTGAGGTGCTGCCTAGGAGCTACCATGGAGCCGCTTAGGTGCTGCCCTGAGGGCTACCAAGGAGTAGCCTTGGGTGCGTCTAGGTGTCCCTGGGTGTTGCCCCGGTGTGCTCTGCCCTGGGAGCCCCCTTGGGACCCGCCAGGCTGCCGTCTCCCCGCCTGTGCCGCGAGGGTCAATCCCTCGGCGGCCTGTTGTAGCCCTTCTCTCCGTAGGGCTGTAATTTTTCCAGCCATGGCTTTAGTATTTTTTTCAGCTCCCAGCGCATGTCTGTAATTTCGTCGGCTTCTTTTTGCTGCAGCACTTCGTAGGTGAATGCCGAGGCGCCTAATTCCTTCCAGTCCTTTTGCAGTTGTAAGTTGGCGAATCTCCCCATGTCCAGTTGGCTTTGGATCATGATCCATTTGTTTTTCAGATTGGGATAGCTGTCTATGAAAATTTTGCCGTTAGTGTTGTTCGTTATTTGGATTACACCCATGTAAGTCTTGATTTGTTTGTATTCCTCTTGCAGTTCCTTGCGTCTGCTCTTGTCCATATATGTTTCTCCTCTCACAAATACCGGGCGATAATGCGAACCAATTTAGCCGGGAACTCATGCAGATCGGTAATATCCAAAAACCGCTCATTCCCATAGATGTGCTGAATCACATCTTTGTCCTGGCCGATTGCGGCTGCCAGAAAGGCAATTCCTTTCCGTTCGTACGCGGCTATCGTTTGCTGCATGTCCCGGATCGCATAATTTCCGGTGTAATCTTCCATTGCTTTGGGCTGCCCGTCGCTGATGCTAATCAGCAGCTTGGTCTTTTGCGGCGCGGCCGCCAGCCGTTCGGCAATAATGCGCAGAGCCATTCCGTCGCGATTATTGCTTCTGGCGCGAATCCCCATGAGCCTGAATCGGTCGTTGGGGTCCGGTTTATCCATATCGGAATAGGCAAAGACCGACATTTGCTCCATTTTGGAGACATCCGCAGTATCGCCGTAAATCAATACGGGAATATGACAGTATTGACAAAATTCATATACCGCGATCACCGCGCGTTTGGCCGCTTCCAATCTCCCGAAAGCCGACATCGACGCCGATTCGTCGACCCTTAGACCGACCGCAAGGGAAGGGGATTCGGTTGGCGGACGTTTCTTGGCAAAATACCTGAAATCCCGGTAAGCGATGCTGTCCGCTTGAAATTTGCTGCCATAGTAATGATTTCTCGCGAACTCGGACGATACCTCATGTTCCAACAGCGGAAGCGTCTTTCTGGCGATTTCCCGCACGACAGGCATAAGCCCTTTGCTTAGACCGGCATATTCGTGCTGGTTTTCCAAAACGTAGTCCGGGCGGTGGACGATGAGCCTGACATGGCCGTGAATCGAATCGGATACAACTTCCCTCGCGTCCCGATTCAGTTTTTTGCGGAAATCGCGCTCTTTTTGTACCGCATCCTCTGACATGGCTTCAGGATTTGCCTGGTGATAAATGGGGGAGCCGTTCTCTCCCAAATCCGAACTTTCCGTATCGGAGGAATGCTCGGAACCGTCGGATGAACTTTCGTCGCTGTCAGCGGATTTTTTTAAGGCGATGCCGTCTTCTTCCAAATCGTTGCCGCGGTCAAAATCGGCACTGTCTATATTTCCCCACGTCCTGATCTCTACTGCGTCAAAATGCCGTTTTTTTTTACTTCCATCCCGACTTCATCAAGGCTCGCCAACAAACCGCTGCTTGTAAGCGCATTTTCCAAAATTTCGATTTCCTCGGAATCGGTAGTTATCTTGTATATGACTTTATGATACAGGGATTCCCTGACAGGAGCGCCCTCGGCGACGGCATCCGCCCAGTAGAAGTAGGAGCGCATTCCGGCTACGCCTTTGATCGCATGGGCCCGGGCCGTTTTGTCCAAAACAATAATGATATCCGCCAGAACACCCAGCACCTTGTCGGCCGTATAACCGGTTTTGGCGATGGCGCGTTCTATCATGACTTCTTTCGTCGGCAAGTCCATCTTCTCGGTATGCTGGACTCTGTCGCGCAGCGCTTCGTTGAGCGGTCTGGACCCCGCATAACTGCGGTTTGTCGTGATGACCGCGATGAAGTCCGGATGTCTGCGCACGATTTCCGTAGGCAGATTAATGCTGCCATCCGGCTCCAAGGCGGAATTTAACGCCATTAACACCGCGGCATCGCGAATAACGGTCGGTTCTTGTATTTCCAGGAGATAACCTTTCTGGTAGGCTCTGACGATCTCGGATGGGTAAAAACGATACTCAACCGCTTCGCCCCCGGTGTTTTCGGCGGCCAGCTTCATCAACCGCTTCATTTTTAAAGCGGCTTGTTCCCGGGTGACCCCCAGAATGTCCATCAAAATTTCAGCCGCGCTTTGAAAACCGTCGCTTTCGTACAATGCCTTCAAAACGGTTTGTTCCGCAGGCTCAAACTTCTCCAGCCGCTCGTGCGAAATCACTGGCAAAATAGCGCCAATCACGTCCGATTTATCCATATCGGCAAAACAGGTCACTTTCGTATAAGGCAGCCCGAAATTAGCCGACAACGCCTTGGCGAGCTGCGTTTTACCGGAGCCGGCGTCGCCCTCTAGCAAAATATTGGCGATTTTCATTTCGCCGCGATGCCAGTTGCGCTGTATTTCGTTGCAAATACGCCGTTCTTCTTCGCTGACTTTATGAGATGCCGGCTTTTTCCAGACAAGCCCTTTTTCCGCGTCCGTCAATTGTCTTGCAGGCGACAAATAACAGGGTTCATGGTCATTCATAACACTTCTCCTTTCCGTCATAATGCCGGGCCCCTCGCAGCTTCGCTTTTTTTCCGGGCAACAAGAGGGAGCAGCAGCATCGCACCGACAACAATCAAACCGCCGCTGATCACATATACCGTGAGCAGGGAGAACGCATCCTTCAGATAACCGGATAAAAACATGCCGATCACCATCATTCCCATAAAAACCGGAGTGATCGCTCCCGATACCCGGCCCATAAGAGCTCCTTCCGTATTCCGCACAAGCAGCGTCTGGATTCCGCCTTGAATGCAAGGGTAAAACAACCCGCTGATCACTAAAAGGACAATGGTCAGCCAAACCATCGTAGACGCGCCAATTCCGATCGTACAGACGGCGGTGACAAGCAAGCCTGTCATGAGCAGCAGCTGCGGCTTCACCTTTTTGGCAATCCCCATTATGGCGGCTCCGCCTACTAACATAGCTGCCCCATTAGTCATAACCGCCCACTGCAGAAATTGTTTGCTCTGCCCCAGCTTCTCGATGACAATGAAAATCTGGAGCGGCTGAGTAATTCCCGAGGCCAATCCGACAGCCGCGAGAGTCAAGCTGAGCGTTCTCAAGGATCGATTGGAACCGATATAGCGCAACCCGGCCATCAATTCCTTCATGAAGCTGCCGGCACCGGACTTCGGTTCCGCCTCGTCGCGGGGAAGCGTCGATAATACAAGAGAGGACCCCAGGAACAGAACTGCCGTCAGGACGAGCGGAATTTTAATACCAAACTGTATGAAAATAAACGTGCCGATGACCGGGCCTAAAACCATAAAGACAGCGACAAGAGTTTGGGACATCGCCATCACGCCTTGCAGTTGTTCCCCTGGCACATGCCGTTTGTACAGTTTCATGGCCGAAGGCTGAGAAAATTGAGACAGGCTGGCGGAAACAAACGATCCGACGAGCAGCGCGATCCATCCGCCGTTCATGACGGCAAGCAGCACAGCCACAACGGACAAGGCGGACAGCAGATCGCTCCAAACCATCGTCCGCTTCGGCCGCCATCGGTCGGCAAAGGTTCCGCCGATAAGGGCGAATAGAAAGATCGGCGCGAATTCCGCAACCGAAATTAGCGATACGTAAACCGGATTATTATTCGTTAAATCGGTAACATAAAGAAGGACGGCATAATTCCGAATCCAAACCCCCAGCTGCAGCAGCACCCGGGAGAGGATAATAGTTCGAACATAACGATTGGAAAACACGTTAATACCCCATATCTTTTAAAATTTTTGATAATGTGCGCAGACGTTCGCTGATCATCTCATCGTCGTCGCTCAGAGCTTGGCCGAACAGCTTAATATCTTCATTGATTCTCTCATTGTCCGTACATATCGCCACGGTCATGGCATCCCCCTGTAGGCCAACCCGGTCGATGACGGGCTCATTCGGATCATATAAATGTTCATATCTGTATGCTTCGCGAAAATGCTCCAAGGACCGGCAAATCAGAATGGACAAATCAAGAACGCGATGGAGAGGAAGCTCCTCCGATTGCCTTGACCATTTTTCTCCTGTGTATCTCCATACCTTGGCGGAAATATCGACCTTTCCTCTGTCATTCCATTGGGCGAGTCCTAAAGAGAGGCCCTTAGCATCCGTGTTTTGGGCAAGTCGGCCGTCAACCCGCTCATAATTTTCCGACACGACAACAGGCTTATGTTTTAAAGTAGTTGGTATTTTCATTTTCTTTTCCTCTTTTCGTTTACTAAATTAGTAATTTACTAAATTACTAGCTCATTATATCTTTCATCTTTCCGGACGTCAATCCGATAATTGCCCTGGGCAGAGGGGAAATCCAAATTTTTACACAAAAAACAAATAAAAAACCGGCTAGCCTTTGACGTACAGGAAACCGGTTTTGTCGTATATGATGGTTTTGTTAAATGACCAGCGCTTTGATTCGCTGCTCCGCCGCGTGCGACGGCAGACTCGTCACAACCGGATAAGAAAGCTTCAGCCTGGGGCGCTGTACTTTGCGGGTTTGTATGCTAACGGGCTCCAGTCCGTTCATTAGTTCATCCATCCCTGCTTTTTTAACCAATTTATTCGGGGAATGGGCGAGTGGTTCGATCCTGATGCCGCCGGAAAAACAAAAGCCGCAGAGAACGCACCCGGCGCTTCTGCGGTTTCTGGCCCTGCTTTATTGTTCCGTGTCGGTAGTTTCTTCGGCGGAGGAAACGGCCCCGGTCGTCTCCTGCAGTTCGGAGGACAGCTGCTCTACCTGCTGTTTGGATTTGCTGTCATCCGCATTGGCCTCGGCGGCGTTTAATCCATGATTGACCACATCGTTGTTATTGGTTGTCATAGTGTATTCACCTCCTCGTTCAAGCACAATCCAAGTATCCCTCAAATGGAAAAATTTTATTCAGGAAACATGAATTTTCCATATTCCTGTTTAGGCAAACCATTTGCGCAGCTCATCGGGCACTTCGCGGCTCTTGCGAGTGGTACTGTCCATCGTCACACTGGTGACGAGCGCATCGGAACAAATTTGGCCTTGCCCGTTCACGATCGTCTGCTTCAGCACATAGCTGGTTCTATTGAATGATCCTGATTTTATCACTAGAATTACTCTGGGTATTGGCTAAAAATTCAGAAAATCTATCAAAGTTATCTGCGCTATTGTGCAAATAAATAATATCTTTTTCTTGCAATATTTCATTTGTTGAATTTGTACAGGATGTTATAATCCAGATTTGCGGGAGCAGTAGTAGTAAAAAATAAAAAAACTCATATGATTCTCACCTCGTATTTGTGAAATTTATTTCTCACGGTCAAAATGATAAGTGTATCTCACTTTACGATAAATTATATCAAAGGATCAAGGTTGATCTCGTAAATGGTACTTCCACTTGTTGCATAAAGCCTTCCAGTATAAGATGTAGCACTTTCAAATTGGACGCTTCCGCATATTTTAGCGGATGTTTATCTGCGGGAATGGATCGGCTGGGCGACCCGCTCAAAGCTTGCGCCCATGGTCTGTTTGGCCAAGACGATTAAACAGCATGAGGAGGGCATTTTACGGTGGTTCCACAGCCGGATGACGAACGGTTTGCTCGAAGGTATTAATGGACTCGTTCAAGCAGCCAAACGAAAAGCTCGCGGTTACAGAAACGTTCAAAATTTAATTGCCATGGTCTACATGACCGCTAACAAACTCCGGATTCCAGCGCTCTCAGCACGCAGGTCCTAAATCCGTCTTTAACCGTTTCCCTTTTATGTAAAATTCAATAGCCACTCGTCTTCCCCGAATATCAATTTCATAGTAAACAAGAAAATAAGCTTATTTTCTCGTTTTGCTTTGTCGAATGCTTCTTGGCTCCAAGGGTTGTGAGCATATTGCAGCAGGTAAGGCGATTTCTCGGCGATTAATCTATTGGGTGATCAATAAGTGTCACATAGGAAAAGCCGCCTACCTCATTCAAAGGTAAAGCGGCTTATATGGTAATATTTATGTTGACAAACTAATAATCGTAAATATTTCGTGAGGCTTTAGGATCAAAGAATCCTCCAGATTAACAGGTTCATGAATCTCCTCCAACACATTACTGCGATGCCAACCGTATTCACCATGTGCATACGAAACGTCCAACGCCTTTTCTTGATTCGACAAATTGTACCAGCGCAGGACAAGACCATTGCCCTGCTCATTTACCTTCAAAGCAGATAAAGCAACACCTTCTCCAGACCAGCGTACAAAGGCATATTCTGCTGGCAGCTTGCCGGCTTGCAAGGGAACCTGTCTGGTTGTCCACGGTATTTGCTCCTGATAAGCGAGTTGGAAGGATGTAAGCATCTCCTCTTGATCATGGAGAATAAGCGTGTAATCGAACTGATGCTCACCTAGACACTGAGCCTCGGGTGTTGGGAATACCCCCCAGTCCCCTAGTTCGCCTACGGCCCGCAGTAAAGTAACAGCAATGGTATTGCGCCCGTCTCTAACAATTTCATATTCATTCAAGCCTTGATTCGCAATTGTCAGGCCTCCTGACGAGTCGCTGATGTTTACGAAAGCTTGCTGATGCTGGCAATTACTCGGATTCGTCCACTCCCGTTCAGGAAGGTTGTCCCGCACAGCCACCTCGAACACAGAGTCCGCACGATGGATCGGTGTATCGATATCCGTCGGGAATAACACGCGAATCCTATGATCCTTAGCCTGATTGTTCAGCGTCGTACGGATTCTTAATGGAGCATCTCCTCGTTCAAGTGTTAAGCGGGTTGTCACTTTTAAGGTAACCAGTTCTGGGCCGCGTCCTGCCTTACGCTCCAAAAACGGCACAAATTCATTCATTTCTCTCTCCAGAGTCTCATCCGCACTCGCAGGAACGAGCCACTCATGCACCCATTCATACACGGTATGGAAATCGGTCTGTTCCTTTAATTCAATCTTGGCGGCAAGACCACGCGTACTAAGCCCGTGGTCACCCTCAGCCTGGCGGAATATATATTCATTACCGATATCGCCAACATTTTCATAGGCGCCTAAACCTCTATATAGCTTTCCACTGCGCTTGTCTTGAACATCATACGTGCCGTCTTCTTGGATTGATACGCGCAAGCGGTCATTTTCTAATATGCCATCCGTAATCGATTCGCTTGTGATTATAGAAATCGGCGCTTGTCCGCGAGCCCAGGCATACGTTTTGTAACCAAGTGCAGGTACAGACTCTGCATAAAACGTTAACCTGATCCTTCTAGTCATGTAAGCTTTTCGGAATGTGTCTTTAGGCAGCTCATAGTGGAAAACAACGCCTAAATCCTCAACCTTGGCAGAAACCGGTTGGCCCGCAGCATTGATAAGTTGGCAGCCATCGATTTCTACGGCATGGAGTTCCTTCACAAGCTGCGCCTGCTGACCATCATAGTTCAGACGAAGTCTGGCAATCTCAACATCTATCGTTACAACGCCTGAACGATCCCACCCTGATGTATTGAAGAGGGTTAGAGGAATCGCCTGCGGATCATGCTTACTAAATGCTGTTGTGGTATCGATATGAGAAGCGATATAGTGCAAACTATCGTTCGCTATGTCCTCAGCTAACCGGTAGCTCTTGGCGAAACGAGTCATCATTTCCCGATGCACCTCATCCACACTGCATCCACAAATGCTGTCGTGGGGATGATTCTGCATCAATGTTTTCCATGTAAAGGTGAGCTGTTGCTGAGGATAAGGCTGACCGAGTACATGAGCGAGCACAGCCAAAGGCTCCGCGACTTTCTCTAATATCGTCTGACAGCGTTGATTCTCCTGTTTGATATAGATACGAGCAGAAGCCGTATTCACCAGTGTAAACCATCCATCTGTTCGTTGGCTCCTTAACTCGCCGTGAATCGTAGATATTTGTTCTGGCAATTGCTCCTTCACACTACGAATATAGTCTGGGAAATTAGAATGAATGAATTCAACCTGCGGGTGAAGCCTTCTGGCGGTTTGGAGGGCTTTCGTAATGTCTGCTTGCACGGGCTGGTGATCGCACCCGTTCATCAATAATAACTGCCTCGTAGAAGCGAAGTTATTCGCTTCCTCTATTCGCTGCTGCCAATACGAGACAGCTGCTTGCTCATCTGTCGGGATTTCCATTCCATTGCAATACCAATTGGCAAACAAAATGCCCAATACCGTTGAACCATCCGGCCCTTGCCAATGCATTTCAGAGAACGCAGATTCATAGTGACCGAGAGCTTCATTATTGAAGCCCACCGGCTTGACACCTCTGCCGAATACAGCCGTATCGATGCCCGCCTGGCGCAAAATTTGCGGTGCTTGCCCCATATTGCCAAACGAATCCGGGAAATAGCCTACCTTACATACAGCACCGTATTTGGCTGCATCCTGATGTCCGATCAGCAGGTTGCGAATATTCGATTCACTGCTGGTCAGAAATTCATCCTGCAAAATATACCAAGGACCTACATGCAGCTTGCCCTCTTGAACAAGTCTGCTTACTTGCTCCCGACGATCGGGTCTTACTTCCAGATAATCGTCTAATACGATCGTCTGCCCATCGAGATGAAAACTGCGAAATTCCAGATCCTTTTCGAACAGATCTATCAATTCGTCCATCAATTGAATCAGCTTCATACGATGATTTTCAAAAGGCATATACCACTCTCGATCCCAATGAGAATGTGAAACGATATGCACCGTCTGTTTTGACATGTAAGCCACTCCTATCCTTGAAGCTATTTCTAAATCCTCAACCTTTACTTGCTCCGCCGAAGCTGAAGCCTTGCGACATGAATCGTTGACCCAAAATATAGAGCAGGATCGCAGGAATCGTATAGATCACAGAGAAAGCCGCCAGTTTCCCATATTGTACAATGCCGTTTTGTCCAAAATATTGATAGATTGTAACCGCCGCGGGCAGTTTCTCTGGACTTTGCAATAGAATGAACGGCACCAAAAAGTTACCCCAGCTTCCTGAAAAAGCAAAGATGCCAATCGTCAAAATACCTGGAAGCATCAGTGGCATAACGACCATTCTGAAGGAGGTCCAAATCGAAGCGCCGTCTACCCACGCTGCTTCTTCCAATTCGATTGGAACCGAGTCCATGAAATTTTTCATCATCCAAATCGAATAAGGCAATGCAGATGCCGTCAAGAACAGAATCGTGAAAAATAACGAATCCTGCAGTTGCAGATAAAGAAAGAATTGGTACACCGGAACCATTACTGCTGTAATCGGCAGACCTGTCGAGAATAAAATGACATACATGAACGGTCGCTTGTAACGCAACTGGTATCTGGACAACGGATAAGAAGCAAGTCCGGCCACAATGACAACCAGAAGTGCCTGCCCTACCGCCAGCAATAGACCATTCGCAAAGGAACGCTGATTACTTGAGCTTGCTGCCGTCATCACATAATTATTCATTGTAAGGTGATCGGGAAATTTCAATGATAATGTCGCATTGGCATCAAAAGAAGCGAGCACCAACCATAACAACGGAATGAAAAACAGCAACCCGATCAACGTAAGTATCACATAAGGCAACGTTCTTCTAACGAAAAAACGATTCATTTTATTGGGCTTCCTAGATTGAGAATTCATCCCTTAACCTCCTTGTTTGTAGGTTAAATCTTTACCTTAAGTGCGCGCATATAAACCAGACTTGCAATAATACCGATCAATAACAGCATGAGCGAAATTGCCGTCCCGTAACCTAACTGATAATTTACGAAGGCCTGATGATACATGTATACGGGAAGCGTTTCCGTTGCATTGCCTGGTCCTCCGCCTGTCAATGCATAGATCAATGTAAAGGAACCAAGCGTCTGCAAGGTAACCAACACCATATTCGTGACCACAGAAGGCATAATCATGGGAATCGTAATGCGGAATAAACGCTGAAAAGCACTTGCACCGTCGATCATCGCTGATTCTTCAACTTCTTTGGGAACATCGCCAAGTGCAGCCTGGAAGACCATCATCGAGAAGGCTGTTCCATGCCAAATATTTGCGATAATGACAGACACCATTGGAAAAGTGAACAGCCATGCCACAGGTGACAGACCTAAACCCTCTAAAAACGTATTTACGGTCCCCGTATCATTCAGAAAAGCGAACCACACGAAAGCACATACAACTTCTGGAGCTACCCATCCTGCAATAACAATGGCTCCTATCGTGCTGCGAAAGCCGCGGCTGCGTCCATTCATTAAAATAGCGATCAAAAATCCCATGACCTGCTGACCGATTACTGCTGAAAATATAAGAAAAACGATCGTGTTCCACGCAGATGTGCGAAACCCTGGGTCATTGAACATATACGTAAAGTTTTTAAAGCCGACAAATTGAGCCTGCGCTGCGGCTGCACCTGTTAAGGACATATTTGTGAAAGCAAAATAAAACGTTAAAATGGTAGGGAGGAAAAAAAATACTAACAATAGCAACCAACTCGGCGATAAAAACATAATAGCCCGCAGTTGCTCATTGCCGCCAATTTTATTTCGCCTCTTCCCGGGGGCTTGCTGATCAAATACTGACATCCTGAGTCCTCCTGACTGATGAGTGAAGCCGGTTGGCAGCAAAATATTCCTGCAGCAACCGGCTCTCCTACTAGCTACTTGTTCGTTATTTTGTCAGCACCAACCGTTCTCTCTACATTCTTGGCGTACTCTTCCATCGCTGCTTCGGGGGTCAGCTTCTGTGCAGCAACCTTCTCCACGATTTCTTGAATTTGCGTCGATACACTTGGATATTCAGAGTTCGACGGACGAACGTGCGTATACGTAATAAAATCAGCTGCAACTCCATACAAAGTGCCTGGCTGTCCAGTATATTCCTTGTCAGCCGCTACATCTTTTCTAGGCGTTAATGCGCCGTCAAGAAGCGCGAATTCCTTATTATGCTTCTCACTCGTTGCCAACTTAACGAATTCAAATCCAAGCTCTTTTTCTTTCGATTTTGCGCCTACCGCTAGTGTCCATCCGCCAGACATGGATGTAAAACCAGGCTTTTGTCCATTCTGTGTTGGCATTTTCACATAATCATAAACATTCAACGCTTGCGGCCATGGTTTTCCTCCGCCTTCCATCCAGTTGCCCGTCAACCAGTTCCCGTTCAGAACAATCGCGACCTTCTGATTCGGCATCAAATCGGTTTCCAATACTTGCCCGGCTTGAGCAGTGAGAACTTGAGACAACTTAGGCCCTAATCCCTGCGAGTAAATATTGTTAATGAACTGGAAGGTGCTTAAAATCCCTGGACTCTTCACAACCCATTTATTATTTTCATACAAACTATCCTGAGTACCATATAATAGCATTTCAAAGGTTTGCATTGTCGTTGCTTCCTGTCCGGCTTTACCTGTGTTCATCCAGAATGGAATAATGTCAGGCAGCTTTTCTTTGATCGTCTTCGATGCTGTGAGAATGTCATCCCAGCTCTTCGGTTGCCATGGAACTTGAAGACCCGCCTTCGCAAATAATTCCTTATTATAATAAAGTCCGCGTACATCCGTAGAAAAAGGAATTCCGTACACCTTGTTGTTAGCCGTTACAGCCGCTTTAATTCCTTCATTAAAGTTACTCCAGTCCGGCCATGAAGCCACGTTCAATTCCTGCAAATAACCCGCTGCGCTATCCGCATTAATCAAGAAGGAATCCTCAGCGAGTACTTCAGGAGCCGTCCGTTCGTCCATCAGCAGCAATGGCGCTTTAGTCGCATATTGAGAACCTTCAATGGGTTGAAGCTCAACCTTAACACCAGGATGCGTTTGTTCGAATTCTTGCTTCACAGAAGTCAGCCATTTACCCCATTTGTCTGTTTCATTCCATTTTCCGTAGGCCACTTTAATCGTCTTGTTTCCGTTACCGCTTTCATTACTTGCGCTAGGTTTGGATACGTTATTACCGCACGCCGTTACGATTAAGCTCAAGCTAACAACCATCAATGCTAACCCTTTATTTGTTCTTGACATATTGTTGATCTCCCCTTAGTTAAATTTGTTCATGACATACTTGCAATATTTCCCCCAAAACCTTGCTGTTTAGTATCCTCTTCGCCCTCAAGTTCACATTGGCAGATTGCAGATGAGGTGGAGCTACGTATCCGCAATCTGCAATCAATCCTCTCCAATAGAAAGACTATTTTATACTTGTTAGCGGACTGGAAGGAACCACGTAGCCACAATGCGATAAAATCAGTTCACTGAACAAAGCGTTAGCCCATGAAAACCACTCTCTGGTGTACTGTGTGCTGTCATCGGCATCAAAGCCTTCATGCAAGAAGTCAGTTCCAGCATCGGTTCGCTCTAACACATCTAGCAGACGCAAGACTTCTGCTTGATCTAATGATGTAAGCGCTTGCGCGGCCAGCGAAATATGCCAAATATAATTGCCTGGTGTATGTGGACTTCCAATTCCCTCTGCTTCCTTGCCACGATAAAAATAAGGATTGCTGTCGCTTAAAGCGAACTTACGAGTGTTTAAATAAATCGGATCATTCGGTGCGCAGTAACCCAGATAAGGAAGTGCCAACAAGCTCGGTACATTAGCATCATCCATCAGATGATAATGGCCCAGCCCATCCGTTTCATAAGCATAGATTGGACCAAATTCCGCATGTTCGATAACCGCATGATCGCGGATGCCTTGTTCGATCTCCGTTCGCAGCGTCTCCGCTTCCTGTGCCAACGACTCATTTTGCAGGACAACTCGCGACATTTCCGCCATATAGCCAAGTACCACAACAGCAAACATATTAGAAGGAATCAAGTACCCGTATGTGCAAGCGTCATCACTCGGGCGAAAGCCTGACCAAGTCATTCCCGTTCTCGCCGTCACACTTCCTTTCCCTTGACGAACAAGGGTATCAAGCGGCGGGCAATCCGTTCTCTCGAATCGGTAGGTTGACTCCGTTTCGTGCTGCTGTTCCGTCCGCCATACCTTCAAGATAGCCGCACAACCATCAGAGAAGGCCTGATCCAGATGAGCGGTCCTGCCTGTTGTTTTCCACAACAGATAGGCTAATTGGATTGGATAACAAAGCGAGTCAATTTCATATTTACGCTCCCACAGCGAACCATTCATTTGAGTAAGATCATTTTGATGGCCCTTGCCGTTATCGCACTCATTAAAAGCATTTGCATAAGGATCCAGCAATACAAATCGGAATTGTCGTTTAACTAC
This sequence comes from Paenibacillus sp. sgz302164, assembly GCF_056120505.1. Lineage (NCBI taxonomy): Bacteria > Bacillati > Bacillota > Bacilli > Caryophanales > Paenibacillaceae > Paenibacillus > Paenibacillus sp. sgz302164. The sequence goes on from NZ_JBVYOL010000045.1 coordinate 23,383, forward strand.
ACGTTCCACAAGCTCTGCCAGTTGTTCGTCTTGGTTCGCCAAAATCAGATAAGGCCGCACTTGAGCCGCTGAATCTCGAAGCCACATCGCTGGGATATCCCCTGTAATAATAAAGGTCGTATCGTCTGACAAGGGTTTTACTGTCGTTGTCAGTGTATTGGAGAAGCAGTTAGCAAACATACGCGCCAGCTTGGGACGATCTGAAAGCTTAGTTCCCACGTCTTGAATCAATTGGGTTATTGATTCAGGCAGCGTATCTGATATTGAATTCATAATCTAACACCCTTTCTTTTGTAAACGTTTGCAAGGAAGCTGTAAAATTATATTAAATCTAATAACATGCTATTGTCAATACATTATTTATATTAACATATCAATAAAACCATTTAACATATCATTTAAAATACACATAAAAAAACGCTTACCGCCGTTACAACAAGCGGTTCGCGTTATTATAGTTCCCCCTAATCTTCTTTTTCTAATCCATTTACTTATTAGCTCTTTCCAAAACCTGGCTAGTCGATATGCCTTGAATTAACTCTGCTTGTAAAGATATTTTACTCGGGACCGTTTCCCCTTGAATTAATTTCAATACGCTATCTACGGCTAATCTGCCCAGTTCGCGCTGATTTTGCCGCAAGTAGGTGAATGAGTACAGCGCAGAACTGCCCGGCGGGCTGTCGAAGCATATAATAGATACATCCCGCGGTATTTTTTTTCCTAATTTCTCTACGGCTTCTTTCGCAATCAGCGCCAACTCATACTCCAAAGCAAATAACGCTGTAATATGAGGATGCTTGCGCAAAAATTGCTGTACCATCTCTACATTTTGAGCGAGTAAATACTGGCTGGAATCATCGTTAACTGCCCACTCCATGTCCGTGAGCCAGAAAGAACGATCAAGGATTACCCCTCGCTCTGCATGGGCTTGCACAAATCCTTCAATCCGTTCCTCGATGGCCACATTATCCATGACTCTTGAAGCCAATATTCCGATATGTTTGTGACCTAAATCAAGCAAATGAGACGTTCCAACGTAGGCTGCTTCCACATTATTCGTACTGATTGCTGTTGTTGTGGTGCCCTTCAAGTAACGGTCCACAAGCACGTGCGGGAATTGCTTGATAACCAGCTTAAGAATTTCCGGACTGAAGTACTGGCCTCGCGTCGGGTAGATGATCAGGCCATCCACGCCAAATTCTTGCAGCATTTGAATGGCTTTCTCCTCAATCTCCGGTTGAGAGAAGGACAGTCGAAGCATCAGGTATACGCCGCGCTGCTGCGCCATTCTCTCCATTTCGGTTAACATTTCTTTCCCATAGCTATCGCTGAAATCTTCCATGACCAATCCAATCACTATCTGGTCTTTAAACCCATCCCGCTTAACGCTCGCTTCTTCTTCAGGAACCGGTTGCTTGTTTGAGTTAAGGTTCCGATTAATGACATATGATCCCCGTCCCGGCTGCCGCATAATTAACCCATCGTTAACTAACATATCAAGAGCCTTCTTCGAGGTAATTCGGCTAACCCCAAACTCCTCCAACAATTCCTTCTCCGAAGGTATTCGATCCCCTAGCTTGTATTCACCAGAATTAACTCTCTCGTATAACGTGGCATACATCTGTTCATATCGCGGTTTGAATGATTTTTTGTTAAACATACTGATTCACCTTCAATACATATTTGGCATTAATCATCGCAAAGTCTGTTCGCTTTATTTAGTATAGTATACTATGTTATATCAATTGTGAAGTTGTTTGACATTTACAAACAACCAACAATGCATTCCAGGACCTATGGCTTCTTAAAACACATCAGAAATTAAACAATATATAGACTTGAACTCAAAAAGAGTCGCTATGTCTGGTTAAAAAATGAAGATCATTTAACGCCTGAACAGAAGGAAAAGCTGGTGAAGCTAAAGGATATGAACCTCCTGACAGGAAGGGCATATCGAATCAGACTGGCATTGCAGGAACTATGGACTTACCCTGCCATATTAGCTGACCTGTATTTTGGCAGTTGGTACAGTTGGGTAGTTCGCTCCCAGATCGAACCCATGGCCCAGGTAGCGAAATCGCTAAAACGACACGAAGAAGGTATTTTGCGATGGTTTCAAACCAAGATGACCAATGGTCTGTTAGAAGGGCTCAATAGCCTCATTCAAGCCACAAAACGTAAAGCCAGAGGGTTTCTCGTACGGTTGAGAATTTCATCGCCACGGCCTATGTAACACTAAATAAAATCAAGATTGCAGTACAACCACATTAAAGTAAAAAGAATCGCTTCAGCGTGGAGCCACAACCCGCTCATCTCGCCGACTCGATTCCCTTGTCCGCTATGGTTTTGCTCTTGAGCAAACATTTGAAAACAGAATGATGTTATTGGTTCTTTTCAAACTCAAAAAACTTCCGCAGCTCATCAGGCACTTCGCGGCTTTTGCGAGTTGAACTATCCATTGTCACGCTTGTCACGAGTGCATCAGCGCGTACTTCGTCATGCTCATCCACGATCTCTTGCTTCAGCACGTAGCTGGAACGACCTACTTTTTCTGGCTGACAAGTGACGGTTAATGCCTCACCTTGTCGACACTCTCTTCTATAGTTCACATTAATGTTCACTGTAACCGTTTGAATACCCTTATTTCCGAAAACCTCGTAGGCTAGCCCGCACTGTTCATACCATTCCTCACGGCCCCATTCGAGATATTCCAGATATTTCGCGTTGTTTACGTGCCCATTGACATCAATTTCCGTTGAGCGGACTATGATCGGTAGTGATGATTTCATTAAGTTCGACCCCCTCGATTTACTAAAATAGCTACTTCAAACATGGCGAAATTCCCTTGGCTATACTGTTGGGTTGGTTGCCCGTTCACATCGATTTCGGTCGAGCGCACGATAATTTCCAGTTTCGTTTCCATGGGATCACTGCTCCTTCATCGGTTCGGTTGCTAGGCTTATTATATATGATTTTCAAAAGCGGACACAGTCGCGACACCTCTGTAGGGCTAGGGGAACCGGTGGGGGGACAGCCGCTTTTTCCGGGCGCGTGCTTCTCCCGGTGTAGGTCGTGGAAATGCATAATTGGGCAGGAAGCAGCTTGGTAAGGAGAAAACCTGCGAAAGTACAGGTTTTTTCTCTGAGATTAGCTCGTTTTGGCTAAAAACCTGCAAAAGTGCAGGAATTTCGCTGAAAGTGAGTATGAGTCTATGTGTTCGCTGAAAAGCCTGCACAATTGCAGGAATTGTTCGTGGTCAGCGCTCAAGGGATGCAAATTCATGTATTTTTGCAGGTTTTTTCGTGCAGTCAGGCAGATAAATAGCCTGAAATTTGCAGGTTTTCACGTTGTCTGGGAATGCTATAACAGGAAAAAGGAAATGAGCCTGGGCTCGGGCTCAGTTTAGACCAATCAGCGGAGGTGCCCAAAGAGCGGTGGATCCAAACTTTCGAATTGAACGGGATACGATGGGGGAAGTCAAAGTGCCTGCGGACAAGCTGTGGGGGGCGCAGACCCAGCGGAGCTACGAAAATTTCAAAATCGGCACGGAGCGGATGCCGGTCAGGCTGATCCATGCTTTTGCCCTGTTGAAAAAGGCGGCTGCGCTTGTGAACCGCGACCTGGGAGGGCTGACGCAGGAGAAAGCGGACGCCATTTGCCGGGCGGCGGACGAGATTGCGCAGGGGCGCTGGGACGGCGAGTTCCCGCTTGTCGTCTGGCAGACGGGCAGCGGAACGCAGTCGAACATGAACGTCAACGAGGTGATCGCCCGTCGCGGGAACGAATGGCTGGAAGCGGCGGGAAGCAGCGAGCGCATCCATCCCAACGATGACGTCAACCGCTCGCAAAGCTCGAACGATACGTTCCCGACAGCGATGCATGTCGCCGGTGTGATCGCGGTCGAAGAGGAGTTACTGCCCGCGCTGGAGCTGCTGCATGCCACGCTTCGCAGCAAGATGGACGCGTACGGGGACGTCGTCAAAATCGGCCGCACCCACCTGCAGGACGCCACCCCGCTGACGCTGGGGCAGGAGATCAGCGGCTGGGCGGCGATGCTGGAGCAAGCCGCGCGGATGGCGCGCGGCAGCATCGATACGATGCGCGAGCTGGCGATCGGCGGCACGGCCGTCGGCACCGGGCTGAACGCGCATCCCGAGTTCGGCGCCCGGGTCGCCGCGGCGCTGGAGCGATTGACCGGCACGCGCTTTGCGTCGGCCGCGAACAAGTTTCATGCGCTGACCAGCCATGATCAGATCGTTTTTGCTCACGGCGCGCTCAAGGCGCTTGCCGCGAATTTGATGAAGCTTGCCAATGACGTGCGTCTGCTGGCGAGCGGCCCCCGCTGCGGGATCGGCGAAATCGCGATCCCGGAGAACGAGCCGGGCAGCTCGATCATGCCCGGCAAGGTCAACCCGACCCAGAGCGAAGCGATGACGATGGTCGTCTGCCAGGTCATGGGCAATGACGCCGCCATCGGCTTCGCCGCAAGCCAGGGCAATTTCGAGCTGAACGTGTTCAAGCCCGTCATCATCTACAACTTCCTGCAGTCGGTCAGACTGCTGGCGGATGCGATGCGCTCGTTCAACGACCACTGCGCCGTCGGCATAGAGCCGAATCGCGAGGTCATCCGGCGCAATCTGGAGCAGTCGCTGATGCTCATCACCGCGCTGAACCCGCACATCGGGTACGAAAAAGCGGCGAGCATCGCCAAGCAAGCCCATAAAGAGGGGCTGACGCTGAAGGAGTCGGCGCTGCGGAGCGGGATTTTGACGGCCGAGCAGTTCGACAGCTACGTCCGGCCGGAGCTGATGGTGCACCCGACCGAGAGTTAGGGGGCTGTTGGGGTCGGCCGGGCGAGGTTGTGCAGCGCGGCGTCGCGCCGTGCGTCGGGGGCTGCTCGCGGTGTTGCCGACGGAGCGCACACCCAATGGCGTTGTCGTTCTCGACGCCATCGGACCGCGGGCTGCGTCCCCCTGTCTGCTCTATCACTTCGCATAAACATACTTTCTACATGAGTTCATCGGACAGACTCCTGGCCGAATGCCCTTGTGCTTTGCCGAAAATGCCTGCTCTCAAAGGCAAGACATTACCGGCATCTGCACAAGCGCTCGCGTCCGCGCCCCGGAAACCTAGCGAGAAGCAACCCTCGTACGTGTGGAAATGGCGCGTACACGCGCCTGTGCCCCGGAAAACCTGCGAGAAATCAAATCTCGCACGTGTAGAAATGGCTCACCCGCGCCCGCGGCCCCGGAAAAGCTGCGAGAAGCGACCCTCGCATGCTTGGAAATGGCACATCTGCTTGGCACTGCGCTCGTTCACGTGCAGAAAACCTGCAAAAGTGCAGTTTTTTTGCCCATTGATGCGCTGGAAGTGAAACATTCCTGCAAAAATACAGTTTTTTCAGCGCATGCCCGGGGCCGGACCCATTTTCACCGAAAATTCCTGCACAATCGCAGGCTTTTCTCCAAAACGAGCTACTTTCATGGAAAAAGCCTGCACTTTCGCAGGCTTTTGGGGGCGCGGGCCGCTAACCGCCTATCGAACGGGCTGTACCGCGTCTTGGCGGCAAACTGGAGCGACGGAGAAGCAGCTTGCACGCCGGAGGTAGCGCAATCTGCCGGGCAGCGTAGAGAAAGCCTGCAAAAATACAGTTTTTCAGCGCATGCCCGATCTCGAGCCCCATTTTCGCCGAAGATTCCTGCACAATCGCAGGCTTTCTCCAAACCGAGCCGCTCTCACGGAAAAGCCTGTACTTTTGAGCACTTTTGCAGGTTTTCGTGGTTTTTCGATCCGATTCCGAGCTTCACACCGCACGCTGGGAGCTGCGCGCGGTTTTCATTCTGTGGGCGACGTCCACGACGTCAGGGGAGTTTTTGCAGGTTTTGCGTTGTTACCAGGCCTGTCAAGCCGCGTCACGAACGGCTGGGACGCCGTTCCCAGAAACATAAAAAGCGCCGATCCCGCGGGACCGGCGCTTTTCAATTACTTTTTGCCGCTCGTGTTCGTCAAAGCGGGGAGCAGCTTGGTATCTTTCACCATCGCCGAGTTGCAAATCGGGCAGACCGGATTTTCATCGAAAGAAAAGTTATCCCTCATCCAGCAGGAGCATTGCTCCGTACTGCATGTCCAGATGCTCGTTTCTTCTTCTTGGACGGGTTCCATCGTTTTCTTTGAAAAATACAAACTAACTCCTCCTTTTCAGCCGGGAGTCTGTCCGATGAATTCAGCAGAAGGTATACTTCACTCCGGCATGTGCAAAAGTGACTCCGTCGGACTGACTCCCAGCAAGCAGCTTGGATTGGTCATGGCCGTTCGCGGCCCTCCCCGGTGCAGTTTGTCCGGCTGGAACCGCTGTTCTCCAAAAAGGATATGTGCAGGACTACAGCCTTACGACATTCTCGGCTTGCGGTCCGCGGTTACCTTGAACGACATCGAATTGAACGCGCTCGCCTTCGTCCAGGCTTTTGTAGCCTTCCCCCGAGATCGCGCTGAAGTGGACGAATACGTCTTTGCCTCCTTCAACTTCGATGAAGCCAAAACCTTTTTCCGCATTGAACCATTTAACTGTACCTGTTTCCATGTGTACAAAAACCTCCAACCCTAATTTGTGTGATGCATTCACACGTTACAAAAAGTAATTTCGAAAAACCTGATGAAGGTATCTCATTAGTAAGTGAAATGCACAGCTTTGTTAATATATCCATTTTCATGAGAGCTTATTCCTCTTTTTCCAAAAATTAATTCGCAGAGCCGGCGTGTCACAAAGAAAGGTGCAAATCCGTCTCATGTTCATCAAGCTTGAGGGGGAGAGGCATATGGAACAAAAAATCGTAATCATAGGCGGCGGGTACGCCGGAATTAATCTGGCGAACGCTTTGCTGAAGCAGTTCGAAGGACAGCGTGAGTACAGGGTCATTTTAATCGATAAAGAAAGCTATCATCTCAGAAAAGTGCTGCTGTTTCGCGGCGCGGTGGGTGAGGCTGATCTCAAGATTCCGCTTTCCCGCTTTTTTCATTCTGCGGTGGAGATCGTGCAGGCGGAGCTTGTGTCGGTTGATCCGGGCGCAAATCGCCTCGCCTTGAAGTACCCGGACGGGCGGGAAGGTGCAATGGCGTACGACCGGTTGATCCTGTGTCTGGGCAGCACGGCTGTGCCGGTTCCTCCCGGTAAGGGCGGCATATCCTTGTCAGGCCTGGAAAGCGGCGCACAGATTCGGGGCCGCATGGATCACAATGTGCAGCAGGCTCTTTTGCACGTAGACGACGAAGCGTCGAGACGAACGCTTCTGTCCGCCGCGGTTGTCGGCGCGGGCATTACCGGCATTGAGACGGCTGCCGAATTTGCGCACGCCCTGCGGCAGAAAGCGGCTAAGGCGGGACTGGACCCGGCGTTGGCATCCGTCGTCCTGGTGAATTCACAGCCGCGTTTGATGGAAACCGCGCCTGCCAAAGTAGGCCGGAGAATCGAAAAAGAACTGAACGCACTGGGCGTTCGGGTTATGCATGGCACAAGGGCGGCTGTGTATCATGATCAGCAGTATCGTCTGACGCTGGACAGCGGAGCCGCTGTACAAGCGGGACTATGCGTCTGGACGCTGGGCCTTCGGCCGAATCCGCTGATTGCCGGACTCGGACTGCCGACGGAAGCGAACGGGAAGATTAGCGTCGACGGCAGGTATCATGTGCGCGGCTGCCCCGACATGTATGCGATCGGAGATTGTGCGCACATCGTCGACTCGGTCACCGGCAAAGCCGACGGTATGACCTGCAAAGAGGCCATTCCTCAAGCGCAGCGCCTCGCCAAAATCATAAAAGCGGAATATTCGGGAAAGACCGGTCCCGAGCATGCATCCTTTATGAATTTATTTTGCATCGGGCTTGGTCCGGAAAAGGGCATCGTGTGGGCGCAAAAATGGGGGATCGATATACTGCTTACCGGTAAGCTGGGTCTGAACGTCCGCAAGCTGACCTGGGATTCGGCAAGTCTCATGGGCGGCAAATCGCTTAAGCGGCAGCAAGCGGAAAGCTTGCGAAAATAGGTTTCCGCACGCAGAGGCAACCATTGACTGAACTTTGCTAATTGTCTTACAATTTAATTATCGTGCAAGCCGGAGAGCCGGCAGCGTTTTGAACCGGTTCTCCCGATAGCTTCCATAAACAGTTTCAAGCAAGGAGGTCGAGCGATAATGAAAGCATCGGACATCATGGTTGACCAAGTAGTGAAAGTTTTGGAAGCGGATACAATCAAATGTGTTTTGGAGAAGTTCGTCAGCCGTGGAATCGGCGGGATGCCTATCGTGAATCACTGCAATCAGATCAAAGGGTACATTAGCGATGGAGATATTATGCGCGCAGTCAGCTCGCACAGCAATGTCGTCGTCGTATCACCTTTTTTTACCTCCACCTGGATGGATACGCAGACGATGGAGGAGAAGTGCCGCGACATTGCCGATGCCAATGTGATGGATTACGCCAGAGCCAAGGTTATCACGGTCAATGTGGACACGCCGCTGAACGACGTTGCGACCCTGCTCGGCCGAAAGCATCTCCAAAAAGTCGTCGTGGAAAAAAACGGCGGCTATCTGGCCGGCATTATCAGCCGCGGGGATATGGTCCGCTTTTTCAGCCGGCAGTACTTATCCAGGCTGCCCGGCTAGCTGCGATAACAAAACATACCCGCACGAACGCTGCGAGGTTTGGACTCGGGCGGTTTCGCGCGGGTTTTTGCCTGTTCGGGGAGGGCGGCTCGGCATCCGCTTAAGCCAGCAGGGCAATCACGAGCAGTTCGTACAGCACCAGCGTCAGGATCGTGGAAGCAGCCGGATTGTAGAAGCCGCGATACATGCCATGATAGGGATGCTCATACATCGAAACCTGGAGATGCACATGTTGTTCATCCACATAGACCAAAATGCCTTCATACGTGAATCCGTCCAAGGTTTGAACATGAACCGTGCGCCCGATGTGGGGAATCAAGGTATCGCGGAGTCTGTCTCTGTTTTGCGGCAGCTCCTGCTCCTCCGAAAAATCAGCCTGATAAATAACCTGGGGTTCCATATACATGATGCGTTCTTGCCCCTTTCTGCACTCGTGTTATTCGCCTATTACGTTATTAGCCTATTCACGCGCTCACGAAAGGTATAGGCTGCCGCCTATTCATATAAAAAAATGACCAAAGCGATCGCTCGCCTTGGCCATTGTCCTGCTTCCTTGATCCTCTAATCCCGCTTAATGGTGATGAGACGGGTTTCAGGATCGTATTTGATGGTTGCGCCGAGCTTTTCGGCGATAAAACGGATAGGAACAAACGTTGTCCCGTTTCGCATAACCGGAGCGCTGTCCAGTTCCACGTTCGTTCCGCCCACTGTTGCGGACTTGCTGTCGACGGACATTACGATGCTTGTGCCGGTTACTCCGTCTTTAATCGTAACCTGCTTCCATTCGGCATTCCATTTGACGTCAGCCCCAAGCTGCTCGGAAAGGAATCTCACCGGAACCATGACGACCTCATCGTCGTTCATATACGGGCTGTAGGAGCCGTATGGATCCTCGTCCGCGGCTTCTTGGCTTTGGACAATGAAATGAAGCTCTTTTTTGGTAACTTGCAAATCTTCCTTCAGCAGCTTGTAAAACGAAGAACTCTTGTCAAAATTGTTCAAAATCGCATAGCCTCTGAACGTATCGGAATCCACATTCAACGCCCCGCCGGAAGTATCGATCGTATCCGCAGTCACGGACTGGTTCAAACTCCAGTTTTCCAAGGCGTAGGTCCATTTTATCCCGGTCACTGCGCCATCCTTATTGGGAGCCGGAATATTGAGCTCAGCCTGCACCTTGCGGATCTGCTTGTTCCGATCGACGTAATAATCGGCTTTGAACGTCAATTTATCGCTGAGAATCGCCGACACTTCCTCGTTGGCCGGTGAATCGGAAGCAGCAGTGTCTTTCATCGTTTTATCAAATTCGTCTACAGCTTTTTTCAAGTACTCATGAATCGTTGTATAAGCGAATTCGACCGCCAGGTTTTTATTGTTAAGATAGGCCATCATCAAATCCGACGTAGTCGATTGTTCCTCCAAATCGGGGTACTCTTCCTTCAATTGTTCCTGAGAAATTCTCATTTGCTCCTTCACAATCGGTACGACCGCATCGTACAGTTGGCCAAGCAGCTCTTTCAAGCCTTGCTCATCGGCGAGGACGTTCGTCAGGAACAGTTTCAAAAGACCGGCGAGCTCGCTGCCTTTTAACTCCACATGCACTTTTTGCATGTTTAGCGTCTCATTGTTCACTTGCTCCGTAGCGTCGGTTACGGAGATTGTATTCGGGTTCGGCGCATTGTTGAAGAAAAACTTATAAAGGGCAGGCCGCAGCTGCTCTGCGCTATTCGTCAGCTTTTGCCTGATTTCTTGAGATAACGGCGCCACCCTTCCGTCAGCCGCCAATGCCGCCTGGTCAAAGACGATAGGCTTCTTGGCGCCGTCAATATGTACGATCATCTTGGTACCGTCGATGACGAGCTGAAAAGGAATCGTCCCTTTGGCGTAATTCCATTCCCCATCGATCGATGCGTGCTGAGCGTCCTGCATTTTAGCGCTGTTGATCGTCAGCTTTGTATGTTTGAACGTTTCAATCAGCGCCTTTTCTTTGGGATCCATCTGATCGCCGCTGCCTGTAATTAGCTCCAGCGCAATTGAACCTTTGGATACCGAGGACTTAACGGTTCCGGTATTTTGCATAGCCTGCCCGAGATCAAGACCCTGCACGGCCTGACAGCCTGTCAAGGCGATCAACAGCACAACAAGCGCGGCGGAAATCCACCATTGCCGATGTTTCTTTTGCATATGAAATCTTCTCCTTTAATTTAATTAGGTATGAGGCAGAATGTCTGATAAATTATACGCGAAAAAACGCCGAAGGACTCGCCGAGGTTAAGGAGATTTTATGAAATTAGTTATGCAAAATATGCATCAAATTAAAATCGACAAAAGATTCCAAAAAAAGAGGAAATATTTAAATCTAGTCGTATATTATGTTGTAACTAGGTATACAGGCATATTTGTTTATAGTATAAAGGTAGGTATGAACAAATCTTTTTACCTATGATAGCATCAAACGAGTTTTGAGTGCCGCACATAAGCGAAGACCAATTGAAATTGAAAAAGGCAAACCTGATCGAAAGACAGGGACGCAAAGCCACGGGCCTAAACCGTTTCAGACCGAAACGGTACGGCAGCCGGGCCGCCTATTGCAATTGGTCTTTTTTGTGTAAATTGAAAGGGAAATGGAGGATACAAATATGAAATTTGGGTTTCAAGCTGTTGTCAGGGGGCTCTGTCTATGCCTGCTGCTGCAGTTGTTCATTCCTTTTGCAGAATCGTCGTATACATATGCCGATACAGGAGCGTGGAATGTAAAGGTTAATTTCCAGCCTGCAACTTCACCTGTACCTGAAGGATTTTTGCCAGACTCGGGAATGCCGTTCAGCACGCAAAATGGATTCAATTATGGGTGGAATAGTTCTCACACGGATTCTACGGTAAGCGGCAGTACTTATCAAACTACTCCGAATGATACCGCAATTCGCGTTCATAAAGGCGGGGTCTGGGAATTCGAAGTAAACAACGGCATCTATGAAGTTAAGGTAAGTGTCGGCGAGTCCGTGTATTCAAGCAACAATACTGTAGTTGTTGAAGGAGTAAGCTTTTTCGATCGTATCCCTCTTGAGGGAGGGCAGCATGTCATTGCAGCAAAATCTGTTGAAGTTGCGGACGGCAGATTAACGGTCAGTTCCGGCGATGCGGAGGAAGCGGAGACGGCTTTACAGTTCATAGAGCTAACCAAAGTTGGCTCTCCCAGCACTTTGCTCGCCCTTTCTGCTGCCAGCACGCCTGTTATAGGGCCGCCGCCCGAACCGAGAAAAGTGCATGGGGACAAAGTACTGCTTTCGGGCAAGATGAATAACGAGCATAATGCTCCATCTTATCTGCAAGTGGATGGTCTGCAGGAGGAAATAGGAAGGTATATGGATGTAGAAGTGCAGCGAGTGAACCAATTGCTGTCTGATTTTGAACAAAAAGCTGTTGCATACGCGAATTGCGATCCGGTCTCACTGCAGCGCGCAATCGACAATAGTACGCAAACCCCTTCATTTATTAAGGTGGGGCACTTGAATCTGAATTCTTCGGTAGTTTTCGGAAGTCCCTCCAAACCGGTTGTAATCATTGCGGATGGAATCAATACGAATACCAAATTAAGCATAGATGTATACGGCCTGTTGATTGTTAAGGGCAGCATGAATGCCAATTCGGAGCTAAACTTGCAAGTGCATTCGTCTTCGAATGCAACGGAGCCTGCCGATGGAAGCCTTTGGGTGAAGGGGAACTGGCATCTTAACAACAATTCCTCGATTAGCGTGGATGGTTTGTTATCAGCTGACAGCCTTACTTTTAACAGCGGACAGTTGAACGTCCGGGCAAAGCGCGTCTTGATCCAAGATCAATTGCATATCAACACGCAAGCGGATATGAACGTAGAGCAAGAGATGATGGTTGGCGGGATCGTTTCCAACAATAGTACTGCCAACATCAAAGTAAATAACAGTGACTTGTTCGTTCGCGACGATGTGCATGTGAACAATCAACTGCATATTCAAACAGGCGGTTTGTTTGCCATCGGCGGCAACATGACGGCCAATCAACGGCCGTTCATCGATACAGGGGTCGGAGGAAACGGATCGACAAGTTTGAAATATGCGCTGCATGGATTAAAGGCGGAGTATTTTAGTGAAGGGAATTTCAAGGGAAATACCGTAACCAGGGTGGATCCGGTTATTGATTTGCAAAATAGTCCTGAGTTCCCTGTTGCAGGATTCAATGATCAGGACATTTCTGTCAGATGGTCCGGACAAATTGAGGCTCCGTTCAGCGAAATGTATCAGTTTGAATTGCAAACGAGCGGACCGATCAAGCTATGGGTAAATAATAATCTTTTAATAAATAAAGAAGATGCAAGTTTCCAGGGCACTGTAACAGGTTCCGTCTATTTGGCAGCGGGCCAGAGAGAGAATATCAAGGTGGAATATTTAAGTGCAAACCGTAATCCCCGGGCGGCATTGTACTGGTCAAGCAATTCCCAACAGAAAGAACGCGTTCCACAGAGTCAACTGTTTCCTTTTGGGATACCGGTTGTATCGCAAATACCAACAGAAACAAGTCATACATTAACCTGGAATCCAATCTCTAATGCCGATGGATATGAAGTGGAAGCGGATGGCGTTATATACCCGATTGGCCCCACTTCGACATTTGTTCATGAAAACCTGGGTCTTGGAACTCTTCATTCCTATAGAGTTAGGGCAACCAGCGGAGACATCACTGGGGAATGGTCTTCTTTAGCCTCCGTGTGGACGCTGCCGGCAATTCCCGAAAATTCGCGGCTAAATTCGACTAGCCATACGTTAAAAGTAGAATGGGATCCGGTTGCAGGGGCAACAGGATACGATATAGAATTCAGCGGAAATGTAGTGGACAATGGATCGGCAACTACTTATTTGGACAATGAATTGAATCCGAATACTCAGCGCAGCTACAGAGTCAGAGCGAAAAATTCCAGCGGCCCGGGGCAATGGAGCAGTGTAGTTGCGAAATCGACTTTACCCGGAGTCCCGTCGGAAATTACGGCAATCGCAACCGATTCGAGTGTGCAAGTGACGTGGAATCGAATAGCAGGCGCCGAAAGCTACGATATTGAGGTAGATGGCGCGCTTGTTGTCGACACGAATCATGCAATTTCTTATTTACATGGAAATTTACAGCCATATACTACGCATCACTATCGGGTACGGGCGAAAAATGTGGAAGGCGCCGGACCATGGAGCTCTGAAATCGAGGCTACAACGCTTCCAAGAACCCCGGTACTTACTACAGATTTATCATCTGCTAACGCGATTCAAATTAGTTGGTCCGGTATAGATGAGGCAGGCGAATATGAATTGGAAGTGGATGGGGCCATTATTAAGGTCGGCACTACTCGTACATTTATCCATACTCCATTGGAACCCAATTCGGAACATACATACCGGATACGCTCAAAAAATGTGAAAGCTACCGGGTTATGGAGTGCTCAAGCAATTCGTAAAATGCCGCCGATGAAACCGCAGAACGTCCGATTTACTGCCGCAAGCGACAAAATAGAAGTGACATGGGACCCTGCTCTGGGAGCGACATCCTACGATTTGGAAGTGGATGGTAATGTTGTCGATGTCGGACTCATCACGCTATACACCCATGAAGGAGTGGCTTCGAATTCACAGCATACGTATCGGGTCAGGGCCAAAAATCAGGGAGGCGCAAGCGAATGGAGCGAGGCGGTCATGCAATCCGCACTTCTCGGGCAACCGCAAAATTTTACCGCTCACGCTACAACTTCATCCATAATTTTGGGATGGGATGCTGTTTCCGGGGCTGAAAGTTACCAAGTACTGGTGGATGGGGTTATTCGGGATAATGGCTCGGCACTAACCTTCACGCATGATGGGTTAACGCCATATTCGTGGCATGTATACAGAGTTCGCGCCATAGCCGGAGGCATTCCGGGCGTGTGGTCTGAGACTTTATCTAAAGCGACATTGCTTGGAGTTCCGGGCAACATTCGTTTAAGCTCTACCAGTTCCACTATTACCGTGTCTTGGGATAGCGTTGAAGGAGCTGCGGGGTACGAGGTGGAAGCGGACGGCCAAATGTTGGATAACGGTATGTATACTACATTTGTCCACCGTAATCTGAGCCCAGATACGCTGCACACCTACAGAATCAGGAGCAAGAACGATGACGGTGTAAGTGAATGGAGCGAGCGGAGTCAATGGACAGAAGCCGTCATCCAGATCACCACTCCAAGCGTTCCTGCCAATTTCAAAGCAAAGGCAGCTGTGGATTCAGTTACTTTAACTTGGGATGCAGTTAGCGGAGCGAGGAGCTATTCGCTTGAAGTGGACGGCCGGGTCATTGATAACATTACGGAAACGAGTTATAAGCACACAGGGCTGGAGCCCAACACGATGCACCGCTACCGCATTCAAGCCGCGAACGGCAGCAAGCACAGTGAATGGTCGGAGAAACTCGAAGCCAAAACCATTTCCGAATTGATCGTTAATGTCGGAAAAGACAACATATTTAATCTGGTCGTTATTGCGCCAAAGAAAGACGGGGTTACAGCACGTAGAATCGTTGTTACGTATAGTCCGGACGATGTGGAGGTTCAGGATCTGAGCGCAATCACACCGGAGTTGGAATTGAAAGCCGGCCCGATAAGTGGCACGAACTTTACGGTCAGCAAGTTTGTACCCGGCGAAATCGTATTTAACGTTCAGAACGCCGATAAGACAACCATAAACAGCATCAAATTTATAGCGAAGACCAATGAGGATTCGAAGGTCACCTATATAGTGGAGTAATAAGGAGAGCACGTGCGAAATGCGAGGTTTGGGAGGAAATCAATGCGAACGATAAAACTGATATGTTCCATCGTGCTCTTGCTAAGCACAATTTTGGAAATCGGATCGCCGGCAGCTTATGCGGCGTCCACGACTTATTATTACTATGACAAGTACAACCTGGCTTGTACTTATGTAGAACCCCCGGCGATTAATACGGGTTATTATTCACCCTCCGGAACAGCCGGCTTTCAAACAGCGACGTTTGATACGTCTAAAAATACATGGATTTTAAGCAACTGGACCGGCTCTAATACCGGTCCGGGATACAATCTGTCCAATGGGATGCTGACCTATGTTTCGCGACATAGCAGCTATGTTATGGATAGCAGGCAAAATACGGGTACTTGTACAATGGGGAGCTTAAACCAAGCGAATATTGTAGCCTCTGATGTCAGATATCCAAACAATGGAGTAGGTGACGACGGATATTGGTATGTAAAAAAGAATATTGCACCTGCACCTTCAACGGTATCAACCCTTTATTATTTTGACAAATACGAGGCAGTATACAGATACTCCGAACCTCCAGAGTTCAATACAGGTAATTATTCCTTCTATGGGACAGCCGGTTACCAAACAGCAACGTTTGACACAGTAAATAATACATGGATTCTAAGCAACTGGACAGGCTCAAATGACGGTCCAGGTTATACGCTGAGTAATGGAATACTTACTTATGTCGGTGTTGGTCGCTATAGTTCCTATATTAGAGACAGCAGGCAAAAAGAAGGGGCCTACAAAGCAGGCGCCTTAAGTCAGAAAGATATTGTCGCTCCAGACGGCACATATCCGGATAACGGGAAAGCAGGCGACGGGTATTGGTATATAAAAAGAGAAGTATCGCCATCGATTTCCATCATTTCGCCAAATTTGAATCAAATATTCGGTCAAACCGATACGTATCTAGTTCCCAAAATATCAGTAACCGGTCGGAATGGCGATACGTTGATCAGTACTTATTTTTTAGATGATGAAGCTTCTCCCCGTGACAGTAAAACAATTACAAATGTCGTAACATCTCAGGTTGTGGCCTTTAATGCGTTTCAATTCAATGGACTGCCGGAAGGAAAACACACACTTAAATTTGTATTGTCCAATAACTTGAACGGGCCTGTCTCGAGCACAGTTGATTTCATTCTGGACAAATCACCGCCAATTATAGACAGCATCAGCTCGGCATCGACAGATACTGCAATTACTGTTACAGGATCGGCAACGGATACCGGATCAGGCTTGGCATCGGAACCTTACCGCTACACAATCGGATCTATAGCGAGCGCCTGGACTGCCAATTCGTACACATTTAGCAATTTAACGCCTAATACGGCCTTCAGCGTACAGATTGAGGCTAAAGATAAGCTGGAGCATATAGCGTCGAAGCAACAAACCATCTATACAAAGGCGCAGACGCCCGTATTGAGTACAAGTCAAATCGGCGAAAATCAGTTGGATATTTCGTTTCAGGATGCCAATCCTTCCCGCACGTATTACCAACTGTTTTCAGATGGCCAATACGTCAGCGAGACCGGAGTTCTGACGACAAATCCAGCATGGTTCACACAGACTGGCAAGAAGGTGACGGTAAAAGGGCTATCGCCTAACAAGTCGTACATTTTTCAGGCTAAAGCGCGCAATGATGCCGGTGAGGAAACTGCGTTCAGTTCGCCGGTGAGTGTCGGCACGCTGGCAATCCCGCCTGTAAATATAATGGCTGAAGCAACCCAGAGGTCGATTAAAGTAACTTGGCCTGCGACAGCGGGAGCGAGCTATGACATCGAAGCGGACGGCGTCGTTATGGACAACAAAACGTCCGCAACCTTTTTACATGGTGATCTTGCCCCTAATACGCAGCATAAGTATCGGGTTAGAGTGCGAAATGCCGGAGGGACAGGGAATTGGAGCGCCTTCATCAGCAAATTCACGCTGCCTGATCCGCCGGCGATTCCGATGAACATTCAGGCAACGCCGCTGCAAACGGAAATAGCCGTTTCGTGGGACGTCGTTGCCCGTGCGGAGAGCTACGATATTGAGGTAGACGGAACCGTAATCGGCAACGGAGGCAAGACGACCTTCGTACACAAGGGGCTGCAGCCGCTTACTGACCACACGTACCGGATCAGAGCCGCCAATAAAGGCGGCGTCAGCGAGTGGAGTCAGCCGGTGGTGAAGCAAACATTGCCGTATCCCCCTGCGTCGCCGGGACATGTTGCGGCGACCCCTTCGATCCATCAAGTGACGGTAAGCTGGAGCAAATCGGATGGAGCGGATGCCTATGAAGTTGAGGCAGACGGACTGATCATCGATAACGGCAGCAGCACGGCCTATGTTCATCAGGGGCTGGACGCTTTGAGTGGGCACACGTACCGGGTCAGAGCGACCAATGCCGGCGGCAAGAGTGTGTGGAGCGACCCGGTCAGCGTAACGACACATCCCGAAAAGCCGGAAGTTCCCGCGAATATCATGACGACAGCGGAAGAGAAAGCGATCACCGTGACCTGGTACAAAGTTTCTCATGCGGCCGGGTATGAAGTAGAAATCGACGGGACATCCGTCACGAATGTCACGGATAACCAGTTTGTTCATAGCGCTCTGGCACCTTCCAGCAAGCACACATACCGGGTCAGAGCCAACAATATTAGCGGCAGCAGCGAGTGGAGCAGTCCGGTCACCTTGTCTACATTCCCCGAAGGAAGCGACGGAAGTCTGTCCCTGACTAATGTTGTTGCGGTGGTGACGAACAAAGCGATCACATTATCCTGGGATACCGTAGCTCCCGAGGCCAGATACGACATCGAGGTGGACGGCCTGCTTGCCGACAATGGAAGCAATACGATCTACCATCATGGGGGGTTAAAAGCGAGCGAATTCCATACGTACAAGATTCGCTTGAAAAAGGACGATAGCCCGAACC
>NZ_JBVYOL010000046.1:0-35766 GCF_056120505.1 Paenibacillus sp. sgz302164
GCCCTGGAGCACGCTGGCGGTGACCGCGTTCAGCGTGCTGAACAGGGCCGTGAAAGCGAGCACGGCCATCGTCCAGCTGGCGTCGCTGCTCGCGTACAGCATGACGTTGATCGGCACCGCCGCAAAGGCGAGCCCGAAGGAGGCGCCAAGGCCGATCAGCCAGGCAAGCTTGACCGCCATCTCAGCCCGTGAGCGGATAAGTCCTGCTTGCCCCTTCATGTTCGCTTCGGCAATCGCTGGGACAAGCGCCGCCGACATCGACGAGGCGACCATGACGACTAGCTGGACGAGGGGCAAGCCTCGGTTGTACAAACCGAACTGCCGCATCGCCTCGGCTTCGTTCATCAGCGACGCATCCAGCAAACGGGGCATCGTGAACGTATCGACCAGATTCAGAATCGGCACGACGATCGCTCCCAGGCAGACCGGAATGGCGTAAGCCGCAATGCGCCATGCCCACTGTGCATTGCTCAGATTTTCCCCAGCCACCGCCCGTTCCGGCGCGGGATGCTTGGATCGGGCATTCCGGTCTTTGCGCCAGTATATGAGCATGACGAGCAAGCCTGCACCCGCTCCTGTAACCGAACCGAACGTCGCCCCGGCGGCGATCCACTCCTCGTTAGCCGACAAGGCGACAAAATAGAGCAGCAGCGCCACCATCGTTATTACCCGAATAAGCTGCTCCATGACCTGCGAGACCGCTGTCGGCACCATGTCGTGATGCCCCTGAAAATATCCCCTCAGCACAGCCATCACCGGCGACAGCAGCAGTGCGAAGGATACGCTGCGAATAGCCCGCTCCGTCTGGCTGATGCCGATCCAGGCGGCGATCTGTCCGGCGCCCATGTACAACAGCACAAATAGTAGCGCGCCCGTTCCCATCAACAGCAGCGAAGAAACATAAACGATTCGCCGGGCCCCCTGCGGATCTCCTGCGGCGGCACGCTCGGCGACAAATTTGGACACAGCCACCGGAAACCCGGCCGTCGCCGCAAACAAAATAAGAATATACAGCGGATAAACCGCATTATAAATGCCAAAAGCCGTATCCCCGGCCAAGTTTTGCAGAGGAATCTTTTGCAAGGTGCCCAAAAGCTTGGACAATACGGCAGCGGCTCCCAGCACGGCAGCCCCCCGCAGCAGTCCTGATCCCGATTGGGCCCGGCGCAGATCTTCCCCCGTACGGGCGCTCCGATCCGCTTGAGTGTCCTCCACAATGAATCCCCCATTGCTTGCATTCTAACGAAATGCCGTTTAAGAAATATTATAACGAAATCCTCCTCTTCCGACAAAAAAAGCTTCCTCTCCGATGAAAATTTTTCTCGACAAGGAAGCTGCGTACTCCGAATATTCTGTTGTTGTACCGATTCCCGGCGTCTGTCCGATGAAATTGCTTGTTCATCGGACAGACGCCTTGCTTATTGCTCCATTTGCTTCGCCAGGAAGCCTGCTGCGGTTTCCACCATTTTGACTTCCAATTGACCCATCTTGACGCCTTCGTCCTTATTGATCAAAATGACCGAGCCGATCGGATCGCCGCCCGCCACGATAGGCGCAATCACAAAAGAAGAATAAGTGTCGCTGGCGTCTTTGATAATCTCGTACTGCCCGCTGCTGCTTTCCAGCACTGCTTTGCGGTTCTCCATACAAGTTTCCACGACAGAACCGATCGATTTGTCCAAATAGTCTTTCTTGGAGCCTCCGGCCACTGCGATGACTGAATCCCGATCCGAAATCATAGTCACATGGTTTGTGCTTTCAAACAAGGACTCCGCATATTCTTTGGCAAAATCGCCCAGCTCGCCGATCGGCGAGTATTTCTTGAGAATGACTTCGCCGTCCCGGTCCACGAAAATTTCCAACGGGTCTCCCTCGCGGATGCGAAGTGTGCGCCGTATCTCCTTGGGAATGACAACTCTCCCTAAATCATCTATCCGACGGACAATTCCAGTTGCCTTCATACCTCTAGATGCCTCACTTTCCTCATGAAGAATTGGATACGACTGGAGCATAACAACTTTTTATTCTGGATTGGAGGGAATTCGAATTCTACCCATAGTATTCTTCCCGGCCTATTTTTTATGCAGACGCTTCACCAACTAACTTCCAGCACGCTTGAAAGCGACTTTCATTAAGTAGTTTGGCATGCTGCTGACGTTATCTTGTCCATTTATGTCAAAAACAAACAGGATGCCCCAAAAGGGACATCCTGGAAATTCTGTCACACGGTGCACGCCGTGTTTCCCGCATGACGGCGGTCATTCGAACACATTACTTTGCAGGCGCTGCGCTTGCCGCAGGGCTGGCCGCTGCAGACGGGCTTGCTGCGGGAGTTGCTGCCGGAGCTGCTGTAGGCTTAGGCAGATTGTTCGTTTCAATCATGCCCGGAACTTCTTTTTCCGCGAAGTCCGAAAGCGAACCTTCCGCCAATTGCGATTTGATTTGCGTTTTCATCGTATCATCCAGCGGTTTGGTCGTTCTGGATTCCACTTTCATGACATGATACCCGTAGTCGGATTCAACCGGGTCGCTGATTTTGTTGATCGGCAGCGTGAGAGCCGCTTCCTTAAATTGCGGAACCCATTGGTTCACGTCCGCATCTTTATAGGTGCCTCCTTTGTCCTTGGAACCCGGATCATCGGAATATTCTTTGGCCAGCGCGGCGAAGTCGCCGCCTTTATCGAGCTTGTCCTTCACTTCTTTGGCTCGTGCCAAAGCTTCATCTTTGGTGCGAATGTCTTTTTGCGTTGCGGAATCTTTCAAGCTGATCAGAATGTGGCTTACCGTCACAACGTCAAAAGCATGCTGAGCCGCTTGTTTATTGTACGAATCCTGAACTTGCTGATCGGTCACTTTGCTTTCCATACTGCCCATCGTATAGAAGCTCATTTTCATCAACGATTCGATATCCTTCAGCTCGACATTGTTGTCTTTGAGCTGTTTGTCCACGCCGCCTTCCATTTTGCCGAAATAGTCCTGGAAGGACTTCATTTGCTCGGCAACCTGCTTATCGGCGGTTTCCTTCGTTTTGTCATCGGCACGCGCAGACAGCACGCGGAATGTCACCAATCGATTGAGCATGTCCTGCTGGAAGGCAGGGTCGCTCATATATTGCGCAAGCTGCGGGCTGAACATTTTGTTCACGTTGATAAAAGAGTCAAATTCGCTGCGGGTAATTTTACCCCCGTCTTTGTAGGTCGCGATAACGTCCGCCGGATTAGCCGCGGCAGCAGCCGTAGCGGCCGGAGAAGCGGTTGCGCCGCCCTCCGCCTTCTTCTGGCCGCATGCGCTGAGAACGGAAATTGCGAGCAGCAGCGCCACCATAGTTAGGATCCATTTCTTCGAATAGAACATTGATTTACCGGTATTATTTGGCAACATCTTGCAATTCTCCCTTCGTTTTCAAAACCTCCTTGTATTGTACCAGAAATTTTTCCACCAATTCGATGGAAGCTTCCGGCGTAAGCCCCTTGCAGCGGACAAGGATATGAATTTGCGGCCCCGCTACAAGCTTGATGCGGCCTTCAAAGCGATTAGACAGGGAGAACAGCTTCTGCCCGTCAAGTTTGTCGTTCTGGTCGGTATGCACCTTGATCTGGTAATCATCCCCTTTTTGGCTGATCGTTTCAATCCGGTACTCCGAACCGTATGCTTTCAAACGAGCCACCGACAACAAGTTGAACACGGCCTGCGGGAGATCCCCGAATCGATCGACGAGCTCGTCGTGCAGATCCGCGGCTTCTTCCAGTGTGCGAATGGCAGCCACTTTTTTGTAGATTTCGATTTTTTGCATGCTGTCGTAGATGTAGTCGGACGGCAGGTAAGCGTCCAATTGGATGTCAATTTGCGTATTCCATTCCGGTCCCGGCGCAGCTTCCTCGCCTTCGATTTCCTGTTTGCGCTTGGCTATTTCTTCCGCGAGCATTTGCGAGTACAAGTCAAAGCCCACAGAAGCAATAAAGCCATGCTGTTCCGCGCCCAACAAATTTCCGGCGCCCCGGATGGCCAAATCCCTCATGGCAATTTTAAAGCCTGATCCCAGTTCTGTAAACTCTTTAATCGCTTGCAGACGTTTTTCCGCCACTTCGGTCAGCACTTTATCGCGCTGATACGTAAAATAGGCGTAGGCGATCCGGTTGGAGCGTCCGACGCGTCCGCGCAGCTGGTACAGCTGGGAAAGCCCCATTTTATCCGCATCGTGGACGATCAGCGTGTTCACGTTCGGGATGTCGACGCCGGTCTCGATAATGCTTGTGCTGACAAGCACGTCATATTCTCCGTCGAGAAAATCGAGAATCGTCTTTTCCAGCTCCTGCTCGCCCATCTGCCCGTGGGCAACCGTCACGCGCGCGTCCGGCACCATCATGGAGATTTGGTCCGCCATTTGCGTAATTCCTTGAACACGGTTGTAAAGAAAATAGACTTGCCCTTCGCGGGCAAGCTCGCGCTCGATCGCTTCCCGGACCAGGCCCGGGCTGTACTCGACGACGTACGTCTGAACCGGAAAACGGTTCTCCGGCGGCGTCTCGATGACGGACAAATCCCGCACGCCGAGCATCGACATGTGCAGCGTCCGCGGAATCGGCGTCGCAGTCAGCGTCAGCACGTCCACGTTCGTCTTCAGCCGCTTCAGCTTCTCCTTATGGGATACGCCGAACCGCTGTTCCTCGTCCACGATCAGCAGCCCCAAATCCTTGAACTGCACGTCCTGCGACAGCAGCCGGTGCGTGCCGATCACGACGTCGACGGTGCCTTTCTTGATGCCCTTCATCACTTCCGTCTGCTCCTTTTTGGAGCGGAAGCGGCTGAGCACCTGCACATTGAACGGATAGCCCGAGAACCGCTCGCGGAACGTTTCATAGTGCTGCTGCGCCAAAATCGTCGTCGGCACCAGCACCGCCACTTGCTTGCCGTCGATGGCTGCCTTGAACGCCGCGCGAACGGCCACCTCCGTTTTGCCGTAGCCTACGTCGCCGCACAGCAGGCGGTCCATCGGACGCGTTTTCTCCATGTCCACCTTGATTTCCTCAATCGCCCTCAGTTGATCGCGCGTTTCGTCATACGGGAACATCGCTTCGAATTCATTTTGATAGGCGCTGTCTTTGCTAAACCCGTAACCCGAGGTCGCCTGACGATCGGCATACAGTTTGATCAGATCGTCGGCAATGTCCTTGACCGAAGCCCGCACCTTGCTCTTGACCCGCGCCCATTCGGCGCCGCCAAGCTTATAAACTTTCGGCTCTTTCTCTTCCGAGCCTACGTATTTCTGGATCAGATCGATCTGGTCGATCGGCACCGAGAGCTTGTCGCCGCCAGCATACATAATATGCAGGTAGTCTTTGTGAATGCCGCCGACTTCCAGCGTGCCGATCCCGACATATTTGCCGATGCCGTGGTTCACGTGAACGACATAATCGCCGATTTTCAGCTCCTGATAGCTTTTGATCCGCTCGGCGTTCTCCAGCTTCTTCTCCACTTTGCGCGCTTTGCGCTGCTTCTGCGTGAAGATTTCGCCTTCCGTGATAACGACCAAATGAATCGAAGGCAGCTCAAAGCCGGCCTGCAGGTTGCCGTCCACAATCAGCGGCTCTTCGATCTGGTAGTCGTGAAACACGCGCTTCACCCGCTCCGACCGCTCTTCCCCGTTCGCCAGAAGGATGACTTTGCTGCCGTTCTTCTTCCAGCGCTCCATCTCCGATTTTAAGAGATTCATTTGCCCATGGAAGTTTTGCATGACCCGACAGACGAAATTCACGATATTTTGCGGCTGAACGCCCGCAACTTGTCTAAGGAAAAGCGACACGTACAGCGTCGGGAACGGCCTGCGGTGAAGCAGCGATTCGTACGATTTGGAGAGCACAAAAGCCGGCAAGCTCTTCCCCTCTTGCAGCGCGTGCATCATCCATTCCGCCTCGTCCCGTTCCAACTGCTTCGCCGTCTCCAGAAGACGGGCGGGCTCGTCGATGATCAGCACCGCATCTGTGGGCATGTAGTCCATCAGGGTCTGTCTTTCCGTATATAAAAGCGATATATATTTATAAATGCCGGGGAACGTCTGCCCCTCGCGAAGCAGTTCGATGTCGTGGCCGATGCCTTCCAGCAGTTTATCCTTCGCCGCGCGATCGGTCATTTTCTCCAACTGCGCCTGCAGCAGCTCATAAGCATGTTGGGCAGCAGATTGTAATCGCTTTCCATCCGCTTGAATCTCCCGACATGGCGGAATTGTCACCGCCTCTAATTTATCGACCGAGCGCTGGTCGCTAACATCAAACGTGCGAATCGAATCGACATCGACATCAAAAAGCTCAATCCGAATGGCATGATCGGATGTGAGCGGATACAAATCCAGTATTCCCCCGCGGACACTCATTTCGCCCTTGGATTCTACGCGTTCCACCCGTTCGTAGCCCAGCGCCGTCAGCCGACCCAGCAGCTCATCCAAATGAACCGTATCTCCAACCTTGATCGTGACGCGCGAATCCTCGAACACCTGTTTGACCGGCAGCAATCTTCTGACTCCGGCAAAAGGTGCGACTACCACGCCGCGGTACCCTCCGGCAAGCTTGGTCAGGGCATCGATCCGCTGCGCAAGCATTTCCGGGCTCGCCGCCGCTTCTTCGGTCGCCATCATTTCCTGGGACGGATACAACAGCACTTCGTCTTCCGACAGACATTCCAGCAAATCCTCGAAAATCTTCTGTGCGGAAAACATATTGTGGGTAATAATGAATAGCGGTCGCTGCAATTCGCGCGCAAGTGCGGCGATCATCACTTGTCGAGAGGAGCCGGTGAGACCGGCAATGAGCTGCTCTTTCATCTCGGAGCGAACGCCGGATACAATCGTTTGAAAATCGGCATCCGCAGAAAAAGCTTGAACTAAAGCTTGCAAACAATGACACTCCTCTCACAAAAAGAAGCCTCGGCATGCTTGCCTAGGCTATTGTTCCCTTCATCAACCATGACTACTGCAGAGGGCTGACCAGCAGCGAAAGCTCCGGGTTAGCCTCAAGCGCTTCACGGCAATAATCACAGACGACCTTTACGGTAACGTCTCCATCCGTGTTATACGATATTATATCTCTCCGTTCTTCGGGGGTCAAGAAATGGAAGCCCAGTTGCTGCTCTGTAATCGCAGCCTGATTGATTTCCCCGACAAAGGTGAGACAATGCCTGCAAATATACTTGATTGACATAGTGTATGCCCCCTTCAAATGGCCTATTACACGGAAAGCGGCCCGATCTTTGCGCAGCCCGCCTTCCGTTTATGTCCTAGTATGGCCATTTGCAGGAGAAATTAGCCAACGCCGCTGCAGCTTCCTGCGCAGCTCCGGCCTCTATTTATTGAATTTCGCCATAGTCCGCTCAAACGAATTGTCCAGACTGTACTCCATCGCATCGCACGTAAGATCAAGCACCTGCTCGATCGAGCGCATTTCCTCTTTGGAAAAGTTGGACAGCACGTAATCGGCGATATTGTAACCCGGCGCAGGTCTGGATACGCCGATCCGAATCCGGTTGAAGCTCTGCGTCCCCCCGTGCTGGATAATCGATTTGATGCCGTTATGCCCGCCGGCGCTTCCTTGATAACGCAGACGGATTTGGCCGAAAGCCGTATCCATATCGTCGTAAATAATCGTCACGTCATCGAGATCGGCCTTATAAAAATCGAGAAAAGCGCGCATCGCTTCGCCCGACAGGTTCATATAAGTCATCGGTTTGAGCAAATACACTTTCGTTCCGTTTACATTGCCTTCTCCGAGCAGCGCCCTGCCCTTATTTTGAAACGAGCCGATGCCCCATTTCGCCGCGAACCGGTCCACTGCCATGAACCCGATATTGTGGCGGTTCAGCTCATACTGCTTGCCGGGATTGCCCAGCCCGATAAAACATTTCACGCTGCATCCTTCCTCCAATAAAACAAATTATTTACAAAAAAATATATCCTGCCGCCGGAACGAAGTTCCCGAACGCATTGTCATATTATTATGAAGCAGCAAAAATTTAAAAAATGCAGGTGAGACAACGCTTATGTACGATAATGGTCAAAAACTAACTCATGATCATCATTTTCAGGATCATGTAGACGCAAGCGTCCCCGTCCAAGTATACTATCAAACCGCCCACAAGGATATAGGCTTTGTAGAAGTGTACTCCACACATTTTATTAAAGTCAACAATACCTTCTATAACCGAACTTTACACGATTTTATTTCACGTCCAGGCTATTAAAGTATAGCCCCCTCATCCCCGAGGAAATCAAGCATCGCAGCACGGCGGCAATGAAAAGGGCGCCTCCCCAAGCGGAGCGGCACCCTTTTGGCGTTGTGCTTACGTGGTCTGTTCTTCCTTCGCTTCCTCGGCAATCGACTCCTGGGAAGCTTTCGTTTCTTGCGAAGCGGCCGGATCCTCGACGGCTTCGGTCTCTTTCTGAGGAGCCAGCACGGTTACGATGAGCTCGTTCGGGTCCGATTTGACCTCGATTTCCTCCGGAACCGAGATCTGGTTGACCAGCAGGTTGTCCCCGAGGCCCAACCCGGAAATGTCGACGGGGATGGTGGCCGGGATGTGCTGCGGCAGGCAGCGGATTTCCAGCTCGTGCAGCTGTACCTGAACGATGCCGCCTTCCTTGGCCCCTTCGGCTTCGCCGACGAAATCGAGGGCCACGACCGTTTTGACCGGCTCATCCATGCTGATTTGATGAAAATCGACATGCAGCAGCTCCCGGTTCACTTTATCTCTCTGCAGCTCGTTCATCATGACCGGCTGTTTGCCGCCTCCGTTCGGAAGTTCCATCTCGATGATCGCGTGCGGATTTTTGCGCAGCAGCGCAAGCAGCTCCTTTTGATCGATCGCGATGACGAGATTCCCGGTTTTTTTGCCGTAGACGACGCCGGGAATTTTGCCTTTTGCGCGCAGCTGCTTGATTTCGGATTTGGTCGTGCCTTGGCGCGCGTCCGCTTTTAACGTTAATGCCATATGAAAAAAACCTCCTGAGAGTAGGTTTAACCGCTAATCAGTAGCGTGCCCAATCTCAGGAAGTTCCATCCAATTCCCTGTTGCCTTCTATCCTTTTTTGTTCTTTTTCGCCTGCATCCGCGCTTTGATCTTATCAGCGTAGCCGGGCTTGTTGGTTTGCCGCTCGCGGGCGATGGCCAAATCTCCGTCCTCAACCGCATGCGTAATCGTGGAGCCTGCGACCACATAGGCGCCTTTGCCGATTTTAACCGGCGCGATCAGGTTCACGTTGCTGCCGACGAAAGCGTCGTCTTCGATCTCGGTCAGGCTTTTGTTGAAGCCGTCGTAATTGACCGTTATCGCGCCGCAGCCGATGTTGACATTGGTGCCTACAACCGCATCGCCTACGTAGCTCAAATGCGATACCTTCGTTCCATCGCCGAGCGTCGCGTTTTTGATTTCGACGAAATCGCCGATTTTGACATGCTTCCCGATCTTCGCGCCCGGCCGCAAATAAGCGAACGGACCGACGCTTGCGTCGCTGTCGACAAAAGCGTCCTGCAGCACGGACTGCTTCACGGTAACTTCATCTAACAACGTGGAGTCGTTGATTTCCGTTTGCGGGCCGATCGTGCAATTCTCGCCGATCGACGTTTGGCCGCGCAAAATCGTGCCCGGCAGCAGCACCGTATCCGCTCCGATGGTCACTCCCGCTTCAATGTACGTACCCGCCGGATCGACGATCGTTACGCCGTTCAGCATATGAGCGCGATTGATTCTTTCCCGCATCAAACGTTCCGCCTCGGCAAGCGCTACCCGGTCGTTCACCCCGATCGACTCCGCGCTGTCCGCCATACAGTACCCTTGCACGATCTCGCCGCGCCCCGTCAAAATGCCGATAACATCCGTCAAATAGTACTCTTTCTGGGCGTTGTCATTTTTCACCGCAGCGAGCGCATCGAACAGCTTGCGGTTGTCGAAGCAGTACGTCCCCGTATTGATCTCCTGAACGGCCGCTTCTTCGCTGCTGCAATCCTTCTGCTCCACGATGCGGCTCACGCGGGAGTCTTCCCCGCGGATGATGCGTCCGTATCCATGCGGTTGATCGAGTTTGGCCGTCAAAATCGTCGCCGCCGCCCTCGACTGGCTGTGCAGCTCCAGCATGCTCCGCAGTGTCCCTTCGGAAATCAACGGCGTATCGCCGCAGATGACGATAGTCGTGCCTTCCTCGGCGCCCAGCGCGTCTTTGGCCTGCAAAACCGCGTGGCCGGTCCCGAGCTGCTCCGATTGCAGCGCATATTCCACCTTATCGCCCAGGTATGCCTGTACCGCCTCCGCTCCGTAGCCAACGACGACGAGCGTCCTTTCCGCCTGCATATCCCTTAACGTATCTGCAACGTGACCTACCATCGGCTTGCCTGCAACCGGGTGGAGCACTTTATAAAGCTTCGATTTCATCCGTTTACCCTGACCTGCCGCCAGTACGATTGCCATTAATTTCAACTTACATCCAACCCCTTTATTTATAAACTTATTGAGATAAACCTTTATCGAGGTCTTTCGAAGATGAGCGACCGCGTTTAGAGGTGGGTTTATTCGCCAATAAGAATGCAGTTCCACACGCTTAGCGCTGTAAAGAACTTAAACATTCTTATGTGGTAAAATAAATCCTAGTATACGCGCATTATCGTAAATCGTGATATGAAAGTCGGTTCATCCCCAAATATAGCTCAATTCCCACAAAAAGAAAAGAGAGCCCGGCGGGCTCTCCAGATGTTGAACAATTAAGCGCCTTCTTCGATTACTTCTTCTTCAGCTGCTGCACGATCATATTCAGCCAAAACCGCAGCTTGAATTTTTTCGCGAGTCGTTGAAGAAATGGGATGAGCGATATCGCGGAACTCCCCGTCAGGAGTCCGTTTGCTTGGCATAGCCACGAACATACCGTTGTTTCCGTCAATCACACGAATATCGTGAACGACGAACTCGTTGTCGATGGTAATGGAAGCAATCGCCTTCATTCTCCCCTCGGAATTAACCCGGCGGAGTCTTACATCTGTAATTTGCACTTGTGTTCACCACCTTTTTCCATCGCTAGGACTTGGGTGTATAATTCCACATTTTAGTGCAAATTCCTTCTTCCTTTTTCGGGAAATTGAATAATTTTATGCGTTCTTAATGTTTCGATCAAGATTCGACAGAAATTCCAACAATTAGTTCAATTTCGACAAAAACATCCCTTGGCAGCCTGGCCACTTCGACAGTCGAACGAGCCGGTTTGTGATCGCCAAAATAGGAAGCGTAAATCTCGTTCAGCTCTGCAAACTGATTCATGTCCTTCAAAAACACGGTCGCCTTGACCACCTGCGAAAAATCGGTGCCCGCCGCTTCCAATACAGCCTTCAAATTGGCGAATACTTGATGCGCCTGTTCCTTGATGCCGCCCTGAACGATCTGACCGTCCGTACCGAGCGGGATTTGTCCCGACGTAAACAGCAGATTGCCCAGCTTAACCGCCTGCGAATAAGGCCCGATTGCGGCCGGAGCCGCTGAAGTCGCGATATATTCCATGTTTACAAGTCTCCTTTTGCATCGTCAAAGTAATTGCCCGGCTCTACGGTAA
This sequence comes from Paenibacillus sp. sgz302164, assembly GCF_056120505.1. NCBI lineage: Bacteria > Bacillati > Bacillota > Bacilli > Caryophanales > Paenibacillaceae > Paenibacillus > Paenibacillus sp. sgz302164. The sequence goes on from NZ_JBVYOL010000046.1 coordinate 11,579, forward strand.
TCTGTTTCGTTTTCGAATCCACCCCGTACATCCGCGCAAGCGATACATAATGGTCTACCAAATGCTCATCCACCTCGCAGGATTCCATGAACACCCCTACGCCCTGGACGGAAGCCTTGAACTCGCTTAACAGGTCCATCATGCCGTGAATCGTGCCGCCCACATGCATGAAGTCATCGATGATCAGCACCTTGGATTCTTCCTTGAGCGCGCGTCTGGCGAGCGACATCGTTTGAATCCGTTTGTTGGAGCCCGATACATAATTGATGCTTACGGCAGAACCCTCCGTCACCTTGCCGTCTCTGCGTACAATAACGACGGGAAGATTCATATAAGTGGCTGTCGCATAAGCAAGCGGAATGCCTTTGGTTTCAACCGTCATAATCACGTCCAGGTCTTGACCGGCGAACGCTGAGGCAAAAGTTTTGCCAATCTCATTCAAATGGTGCGGCTGCCCCATAATATCCGACATATACAAATAGCCTCCGGGCAAAATGCGCTCCGGCTGCTGCAGCTGCAGGCACAGGTTTTGTATAAAACGCAGTGACGCCTCCTTCGGCATCTTCGGCGTAAACTTCACGCCCCCCGCCGCTCCGGCCAGCGTATGCAGTTCACCAAGCCCTTCTTCTTCAAACACTTCTTTAATGATCGCCAAATCTTCGCTAATCGAGGATTTAGCTGAATTGTAACGCTCGGCAAAAGTCGTTAAAGGAATCAACGAATGGGGGCGGAATAGTAAGTACTGCGTCATTTCCACCAGCCTGGCGCTCCTTTTTAACTTTTTCATCGCCTTCCCCCCCAGAATCCGAATAATATAAAGAAAATATACCATTTTTATACGTATTTATTCAAGCTTCGCCGTGAAAATTAATTTGACATAAATGTGACATAAAAATAACATTTGTCAATGCCAAAAAAGCCCGTTCCCCTAAGAGAAACGGGCCGATGCAGAAAATCGCGGCGGCTCGGCTACCCTTCGCTTGCGTTCGGCGCGTCACCCCGAATTTGCCGGGGCGCCGAGCTGTCTGCGGACGAGCCCGCCTTGCTTGTCAAATTTTTAATAATCTCCTCCACATCGATGCCTGACACGCTTTTCAACATTTCCGGCGCTGTAGACATCAGCTTCGTTACGTAGTTGCTCACTCTGGCCGCGCCGTCGCCGCTTCCGGTATCCACAACGGTCAGCTTATCTATAGAACTGAGCGGCTCGGCGATTTTGCCGGCAAGCTCGGGAAGCATTTTCACGATGATATCGAGGATCGCAGCCTCCCCGAATTTCTGGAACGCCTCCGCCAGCTTCTCCTTCGCTTCGGCTTCAGCCAGCCCCCGCAAGCGGATGACCTCCGCTTCTGCCGTACCTTTCGCCCGCTCCGCGTCGGCGATGGCCATGCCTTCGAGTCTGCGCTGCTCCGCATTCGCTTTCGCTTCAGCCTCGATCGTGTACTGGCGGGCGTCCGCCTCGCGCATCTTCTTCGCCTTGTCGGCTTCCGCCGCCTGCTCGACGGCATAGCGGTCGGCGTCCGCTTTCTTTTTCACTTCCGCGTCATACTGCTTCTGGCGGACCTGAATTTCTTTCTCCTGCAGGTCGATCTCACGCTCTTTCCGCACGAGCTCGACTTTCATCTGCTCCTCGACCATCGTCTGCTTGGCGCGGGCCTCCTGGATGTGATACGCCTGGTCGGCTTCCGCCTTGGCCGTATCCTGCACCTTCTTGAAGGCAGCGATCTTCAATTCCTTCTCCTTGCCCGCCTCCGCGATATTCGTATCCCGCAGCAGTTCGGCCTTCTGCCCCTCCTCTTCGGCGCGCGCCTTTTGAATCCGCGCATCGCGCACCGCTTCCGCTTCGGCGATTTCCGCATCCCGCTTGACCGCGGCTATCCGCGGCTTCCCTAACGCATCCAGATAGCCGTGCTTGTCGCGGACATCTTTGATCGTAAAGGAAACGATTTGCAGCCCCATCTTTTTCAAATCCCGCGCCGCTACCCCCTGCACCTCCTGGGCAAAACGATCGCGGTTCCGGTACACCTCCTCGACGGTCATGGAGCCGAGAATCGCCCTAAGATGCCCTTCCAGCACCTCCTGCGCCTCCCCCTTGAGGGATTCGATCGGTTTGCCCATGAACTGCTCGGCGGCTGTAGCCACATCTTCGACGGCTCCGCCGATTTTGATGATCGCGACCCCGTCGGCAATAACGGGCACCCCTTGCTCGGTATACACCTCCGGCGTGGATACATCCAGCTTGTGAGAAAGCAGCGACAAAAACTCCGACTGCTGAAAAACCGGCCATATGAACGCGCCGCCTCCGCGGACGATTTTGATTTTGCTTCCGGATTCGTCGGTTGAAATATTTTTATTCCCCAAAAAAGAACCGGTTATGATCATCGCCTCGTCAGGTCCGACCGTTTTGTAACGGGCCCAGAAAGCGAGACCGAATATAACGATAACTCCGACTACAAGAGCGGGTACAACTAAGAAATCAGGCATAGCTTCATCTCCCCTTCGTCATTTATTGCAAACTAGACACATACAAAGTTCCGTCCTTCACTTCCACCACCACTACTCTGGAGCCGGATGGAAGCTCGATGCCGTCAAAGCTGGCCGCAGTATGATTCGTATTGCCGGCCCCTACACGGACCAGCACCTCCCCGAATCCCGAGGCGGGCACAGTCACCGTAACCTCACCGATTTTGCCGTTTAGCTGCCTGATGGAATAGCCGGTTGAATTCTCGGTGTTCTCCATCGGTTTGACATACCCGAAATAGACAGCCGCAGAGAGCAGAACGGCTATCAGCAGCGCCAGCAGCAATGCGGCCACCGAGCCTATTCCCGCGTATTTCTCCAGCAGTATGCCGGCGCCTCCGAAACCGGTTACAGCGCTCGCCAGCACCATTGGCTTTACAATATCCAGAGACAAAAAATCGAACAAGCCGTCCAAGGCATGGCTGATCAGATCGCCGAACAGCACGCTGACAATAGCAAACAACACGCCCCCGGCCAAACAACCCCAATACAGTTCAGTCATGGCAGCCCTCCTTTGCCAATCTGATTTGTCGTTGCCTACATATAGTAATACGCATACAACGGCCGTTTTGTTGCGAAAATCCCCAATTTCGCTCATAAAAAACGAAAAAAGCCCCAAAAAGGAGCTTTTTCAAAACAAACCGGCCCGTATCTGCTCTTTACGTTAACATTCTCACTGCATATACGTCTTTGCAAAATCCTCTCAACCCGTTGTAGATGCGGGGAATTTTGGCCTCCTTGGATACCAGGCCAAAAACCGTCGGCCCGCTGCCCGACATCAGCACCCCGTCTGCACCGAGCTTTTGCATGCATTCTTTCAAATGCCGCACCTCCGGGTACAGTTCCAGCGTCACTTCCTCCAGCACATTGCCCATCCCGTGGCACAGCTGATCGAACTGCTTGTCGCGAATCGAGTCCAGGATAACTCTCGTCGAGGGATGACGCTTGATTTCGCGGGCATTCAGCTTGCCGTAAATTTCCGAAGTCGACACATTGATCGGGGGCTTGGCCAACACGACCCAACATTGCGGAGGCGAGGCGATCGGCTCCAGCTTCTCCCCTCTGCCCCGGGCAACCGCCGTGCCGCCCGTCACGCAAAAAGGAACGTCCGAGCCCAGCTCGGCTCCAAGCTCCTGCAGCTCTTTCACCGGAATGTCCAGCTTCCATAACCGATTGAGCCCGCGCAGCGTAGCCGCCGCATCGCTGCTTCCTCCCGCCAGTCCTGCGGCTACCGGAATCTTTTTATCCAGATGGATGTAAACGCCCTGTTTGACGTCGTACCGATCCTTGATCAACCTGGCGGCTTGAAAAGCCAAGTTTTTTTCGTCAAGCGGAATATACCCCGCCTGGGAGGAAATGATGATCGTGTCGCGCGGCAGCTCCTGCATTTCGATCCGGTCCGCCAGGTCCACCATCGTCATGACCATTTCGACTTCATGATAACCGTCTTCTCTTTTATGTAAAACATCAAGGGATAAGTTGATTTTGGCCGGTGCTTTTTCAAAAATCTTCATCCGATCACCTTCTTTTGCTCGTTTGCCGTTAAAACATTATAACAAAAGCGCAAAAGAAAAGCTAAAGCATTCGACACAGCTCGTCGGAACGATGGCCCCAGCGGTTCTCGCCGCTGGATGGCGGCGAAGCCGGTTGCCAAATGCGGCCGGATAGCTCACGCCAGCCTGTGGGCAGAGAGTGCGGGGTTTTACGAAGGAACCTGTGCGCTTCGGGGAAACCCGCCGATTATGCACGGAATGCCGCTTATAATAAGCAGACTGAGCCAAGAGGGCAGAGCACTGAGCGGCAGCGGCAAAAGCTGCCGGAATGCTTTGAAGCCAAGCCCATCCGGCCGCATAAGGATGAACTGCTCGTGTACACGCACCGCCAGAGCCGGCAGTACATCTGCCTGGCAGCGCGAAGAAAACCCGCAAAACCCCTATGACGTCGTGGACGTCACCCTGCAGAATGAAAATAGTCAGGTCTACTGCGTTCTATTTTCGTATAAAGCGCAAAAGTGCAGGTTTTTACTCGTTGATGCGCCAGCCACGAAAAATTCCTGCAAATGTGCAGGTTTTTGCCTGTTGGTACGCCGGCAACGAAAAATTCCTGCAAATGTACAGGTTTTTCAGCGAACATTTGGGTTCAGACTCATTTTGCCCAGAAATTCCTGCACAATTGCAGGCTTTTCCTCAAAATGAACCCCATAAACAGAAAAAGCCTGCACTTTCGCAGGTTTTTCGCTTTGCCAAGCCGCTTCACGAATGCCCGTACCCACAATTAAGGGCCGCCACCTCGGGCTATCCTAACAAAGTATCGCTGGACAATTTAACTTTCGCAGGTGATCCTTACGCAATGCCGGTGATTCAGAACGGCTGCTGCGGCTGCCTGGCCGCATATGAATACCCTGTCTGCCCCTGTACGCCTGAAGCTACCTGATTCGCCTGGAGCCCTTGAGCCTCCTGCGCCGCGTATCCGTAACTGCCACCACCTGGCTGAAGACCCTGGCTCTGCTGCGCAAAGCTGCTTGTCCCTCCCGCGTACGGTTGCGTACTGCTCACCGCTCCTCCGGCGTACAGCTGTGCACTGCCGATCGTCCCTCCGGCATACGGCTGCACACTGCCGACCGTTCCTCCGGCGTACGGTTGCGCACTGCCGACCGTTCCTCCGGCGTACGGTTGCGTACTGCCGACCGTTCCTCCGACGTACGGCTGCGCACTACTGACCGCTCCTCCGGCATACGGCTGCGCGCCGCCGACCGTCCCTCCCGCGTACGGTTGCGTACTGCTGACCGTTCCTCCGGCGTACGGTTGCACACTGCCGACCGTTCCTCCGGCGTACGGTTGCGCACTGCCGACCGCCCCTCCGGCGTACGGCTGCGCATAGCCTCCAGAGCCTTGGCTTACCGGGGCCCCTGGTGAGTACTGCTTGGCCAGCGCCTCCTCCGCAATCTGAATCGCCCGCTTGACCATGTTGCCGGCGTCCTTCGTGCGGATTCCTTCCCAGCCTTCCCGCTGTACCACATCGTAAAAGCCAAGGTCCTTGGCCAGCTCATATTTGAAACTTTCCGACATAATGCTTCTTCTGCGTCCCATCGCTATCCCTCCTGAAGTAAAATAGAAATGTACGGATAGTGTGCCGCATTATCGCCAACTCCATGCAAAGCAAAAGCAGACCCTATGCGGGCCTGCCGTTATGATAATGCGCTAAGCTAATGTTGAATATAGGTGATACGGACTTGTCCGTCATCGTTGCAAACGGTCACTTCCACGGATTCCGTCAAGATATCCGCGTAGCTGTAGGAGACCCGCTTAAATGCGTTGGACTCTTCCAGCTTAACAATAAATACAGAAGGGTAGGTTTCTTCTAAAACACCGGAACGCTCGATAGTCTTTCGCCGACCACCATTTGCTCGCAACATGATCTTCTGCCCGACATGGGGCTCCAAACTGCGTTTAATTTCCAACAGCGCATTTTTTGCCATTGTCAACTACCACCTCTTTCCTTGTTAATTATAACCGATCGCGGCCAAAATGTCAAATTAGGACCAAATATTATATCAGCCCGACAATCCTGTTGTCAACGGCATATCCGCCTAATTTTAAATTTGCTTGGTGTTTAGGTTGCCTCCAAAGATTGTAAATTATTCACTTTTTTTCATGAAATATATTTTCGACATATACGGAGGCATTTAGCACCGAAAACGGATGCCGTCCACACGGCGAATAAAACCAAAGAAAAAGCGCCCAAACGCGAATGGACTTTGCACAAGTCGATTCGCGCCTGGGCGCTTGAATGGATATGCACCGAGCGCAGCTCACAACGCGCGGTATCACAACTGTACGAACGGCGATCGGTCGCTGTTGAGTTTTACACATTTGCCTGCGAGTGCTGAATGCCGGGAATCCCCATCCGGTAGCTGCCTCGCGTATCGACTCCTCCTAATCCGTCTAACCCCGTAACCGTCAAGCTGACGATGTCCAGCATGGAAACGGTATCTTTGACCGACGTATAGGACAGCTTAGCCGCAATACACAAGGGGTCCAGAGCATGAATCAGCACGCGGGCCGGGGAGCTGGCAAAATTCGCTCCGGCCCGCAGCAGCGCTTCAAAATGCGACTGGCAGGCTCCGGCCACAATGATCAAGGAATCGCGATCGCGTTCGTACTGCCTGGCGACCTGAACCGCGCTCACAAAATGAAGCGAATTTTTGTAGCTGCTCAAGTTGTTGATATCGCGGTTTTTACGGTTTTTTATTATGCCGTCATGTCCGGTAATGACGACGATATCCGGCTTGACTTGCGGCAGCAGCCGATACAGCGCATCCGGCATCTGGGCTTCGGGGACGTAAAAGCCCTCCGCAGGCACGCGAAGCTCTCCGTACAGCTGCATGCATTTGCGCAAATAGGCCGGGTCTCCGTCCACATGCAGTATTTTACCCGGCACTTCAAAATAGCTGACGCCGGAGTGCTGATTCTTCTCCTGCTGCTGCTCCCTGGCGATTTCAATTCGTCGCAGCGATTCCCGATATTGCGGGGTGCCCGACCGGAGATGATCCGGCGTGACGCCGCCAAACGCAAGCAAGTCCGTCAGGGGCGCATCTGCAAGCAGCCGGTAATCGACACCCCGCAGCACGGCCTTCACCTGCTCGATACGTTCGATTTTGAAAATGACGTCTCCGCCATAGGATTTTCGGGTAACAAAGTCTCCTTGCCTCATCGCTCAATCCCCTCCTAGGGCTATCCTATGGCGGGGATGGGCATTTGGTGCGGGTTTATTTGCAGCCGTGCGCGCGGAGGGCCGACGACAAGCGTGCGAACTCTTCCATGCTGAGCGTCTCGCCGCGGCGCGAAGGCTCGATGCCGATGCCGTGCAGGAGCGCCTCCAGCTCGGCCTTGGTGTCTTTGGCAAAGAACCGCGCAGCCAGGTTGTTGTAAAGTGTTTTGCGCCGCTGGACGAAGGATGCCTGGACGACTTCGAAGAAGAAGTCGGCGTCCGCCACCTCGACCGGCGGGGTTTGCCGTACGCGCAGCCGGATGACGGCGGAATCGACGTTCGGCTGCGGGACAAAGACGGTGCGCGGCACGATCGTGACAAGCTCCGGCTCGCAGTAGAACTGCACGGCAATGCTGAGGCTGCCGTAGTCTTTGGTGCCCGGGCGGGCCGCCATGCGGTCGGCCACCTCTTTTTGAATCATCACGACGATATTTTCCAGCGGAAGCTTCTCTTCGAGAAGCTTCATAATGATCGGCGTCGTGATGTAATAAGGCAAGTTGGCGACAACGCTGATGCCGCCAACACCGGCAAAATGCTGCCGGAACAGCTCCGGCAGGTCCAGCTTTAACACATCCCCATGCACGACCTGGGCATGGGGGTACGGCTCCAGCGTCTCGCCCAGGATGGGCAGCAGACGCTGGTCGATTTCGATGGCCAAGACGCGCCCAGCCTGCTTGGCCAACTGCTGGGTGAGCGCCCCGATGCCCGGGCCGATCTCCAGCGCGCCCTTGTCCGGGCCGAGCCCGGCGGCGGACACGATTTTGTGCAAAATGTTCTGGTCTACGAGAAAATTTTGCCCGAGGCTCTTTTTCAGCACCAGGTCGTGCTTCTTAAGTATTTCTTTCGTTCTGTTCGGTGTAGCGACATCCTCAGGAAGCGCCCGGTTGGAAGTATTCATGTCACAGCCCTCATTTATTTAGTAATTCTACCGCCGCTTCAAACTCCTCGCGGGTGATTTGAAACATCGCACAGCGCTTGTAAAATTGCTTGCCGTTGCAGTAGCCGATGCCGAGCGCCTTGCCTACCTCCAGCCTCCGGGAGGCCGCTTCGGCGTGGACGATGAGTCCCGCTGCCATCAGGTCCTCCCAGGTGACCAGGGAGACGGCTCCTTCATACTCCGTCCGCAAATTGCTCAGCGCCTGCCGGATCGTCTCCGGCGACGCGTTCTCAACCCCGATGTCGCCCTTGTACTCCGCCTGCTCCTGCGTAATAAAAGCATGCTTGCAGCCGGGCACCTTCGCCGCCACGATTTTGCGGATCCGCTCCCCTGCATGATCCGGATCGGTCAAAATAATAACCCCGCGCCGCTCCTGAGCCAGCGCGATCCGTTTCAGCACGGCCGGACCTATTGCGGAGCCGCCGGTTTCGATCGTATCCGCCTCCACGGCCCGGCGAATCGCTGCGGTATCGTCTTTGCCCTCGACAACGATAACTTCTTTTATCATACAACGTTCCTTTCCCTGTACGCACAAAAAGAAGAGGGGTCTCCTCTTCTTTTGCCATTCGTGAACGACCTATCTATCTATATATACATTCTGCCCATGCAGAAACCGGATTACCCCTTAATTCTCAGTCGGCTTCTTCGGCCCTACGACATAGACGGTATAACCGTTCTTCGTGCCGAATTTGTTGGCATAGTTCTCATCTTCGAAGTAAACGTCGATCGTTTGCCCTTTCACGGCGCTGCCTGTATCTTCAGCGCGCCGGAAGCCAATACCGTCGATGTACACCCACCATCCGAGCGGAATAACCTTCGGATCTACCGCGATCGTTCTGCCTTCGGTGACTGTAGTTCCTGTAAACGTCTTGCCAAACCCGGGGCTGTCCGCGGATTTGCCGGTAGACTCCACTCCCGCCGAATATGCGGTGAGTTTCACGTTTTTGAGAATTTGCTTGTAGCCGAATTTGACGCCATTCTTTGAAATTTCATCCACGCTAGGGGATGAGGCCGATAAAGCGACGACCGGATTTTTCGTGCCGATGGCAACGACTTTTTTCACACTTTCCGTTTGAACCTGTTCATCTACAACTGCTTCGGAGACCAAAACGCCGTCTTCGAATACTTTTTCCATTTTTTTCAACAGAACGCCCTCTTTGCCTTCCTGGACGACCTGTTCCTTGCCTTTGAGCAGCGATGCATCGTTCTTCTTCTCGGTATCGAACGCGATCGGTTCCGTTGTTTCGTTCTGCTCTTTCTTTACCCTGACCACTTTGACTGTATCGCCGGGTAAAAGCGAAGATGCCGGTTCAGGAGTGACTCGGTCAAGCTCCCCAAGTGCAATATGTAAATCCTGCAATGCACTTTCAACCGTTCTTGCAGTTGTGTAAACAGTGGTGGTCTTTCCATCAGCAGTCAATTGAATCGGTGACGCATGATCGATCACGAATTTCTCTCCGCCCTTGATCGGAGTCGTGAGCGCTGCAGAAACTTGATCGTGTTCACCAATCTTAATGGCTTGTTCATCCAGTAGGCGTTGCAGGACCCATTGCTTCGTATGCACAACGGTTTCTTGTCCATTCACAACTACGGATACGCTCTTGGTAGCCGTACCGTACAACAACACCAAAAACATGAAAGTCATAGCGATTGAAATCATACCTAGGCTTAAAATCAAACGCAAGTTTTCATGCTTCCATCGTAGTGCCAAGGACATGCTGGATGATCGACTTACATGGGTCTCGGTTAAAGAGATGTTGCCCACTTCTTCGGTCCTCCTTCAAAGCCTCGCCGCCCGTGTGTTACGCATGATTAAATTAGACGCGACTAAGGTCAGTTTGTGATTAACTTAATAAGCCTCTCCAGCTTTGCAGCGGAGTTCACCCGACAACAACGCGGCCATTACCGGACGCTGCTGCGGTAGTCCCACCTCCTTCGCTTTTCATCCTATGATCATCTAGCCTGCACTATCTCGAAAAAATGAAAAGACCAGCGGAAAGAGGACTCTTCCCGTGGCCTTGTATGCATAGAAAAATACAACCAGACACGACAATCGTTACCTCTCTCGGTACGCTTACGAGGTTAGCTGACGGATTCGGACGTGAGAGTCGCCCTACCTGGACAACAAGCTGCTTGCTCGTTGTCGTTGGATTCACCCCTGATATTCATTCTGCTGGCATTCGGCGGTTGCATGTGCTTCCGAATGTTTGCAGCGGTTCCCCCGTTCCCATAAATGGAACTCAGCGAATGGAAATTTGGCAAATTGGTTATTAAGTTATTATGAAAAGTATATTACGCTGTAAATCTAAACCTGTAAAGGGATTATCGCCCGCTAAAAAGGGCGGAATTCGGAAATAATAAACATTTCCGGCTATAAATCTTGGTCTTTAGTACGTTTTTCTCATTATAACGTATTCTGACGCTTTTTTTCGCAATTCTTACGTTTAAATTAGGCTTTAATAGCAATTTTGTTTATAATGGGGATGGGTGAAATTGGTTCAAAAATGCCAATAATTTGCTGAAAAGGAAGGCCATTCGATGAACCCCATTCTACAAGTCGACTCCCTTTACGGGGGATATCTTCCAGGAAAACCTGTCCTGCACGGACTTACTTTTTCAATCCGCCAAGGTGAAATGATGGGCTTGATCGGACTCAACGGCGCAGGCAAAAGCACGACAATTAAAAATATTCTCGGCCTGCTTCATCCGCAAAAAGGCACGATCCGCGTCAGCGGCCTCACCCTGGCGGAAGACCCGCTCGCCTACCGAGCAGCGTACGCTTACGTTCCCGAATCTCCCGAGCTTTACGAGGAACTGACCATCCGCGAGCATCTGGAGCTGACGGCCATGGCATACGGGCTGACCAAGGAGCAGTTCCTGACCCGATCCCAGGCGCTTTTGGAAGAGTTCCAAATGAAGGACAAGCTGAACAGCTTTTCCAGCCATCTGTCCAAAGGCATGAAGCAGAAGGTAATGATCATGAATGCGTTTTTGATCGAGCCCGCCTTGTACATTATCGATGAGCCCTTTCTCGGGCTTGACCCGCTGGCCATCCGCTCGCTGCTTGAGCTTATGGTCCGCATGAAGCGCAGAGGAGCCAGCTTCCTCATCTCCTCGCACATTTTGTCAACGATTGAAAAATATTGCGACAGCTATGTCGTTTTGCATCGCGGCAAAATGGCCGCCCAGGGAGATTTGGGCGAACTGCGGGTGCAAACCGGGCTTGCCAAAGCGTCGCTCGACGACATTTTTTACGAGCTGGTTCAAGGTGATTCGGTATGAAGGACATGGAGGTCAATATCACCGGTTTATGGCAGCAGCGCCTGGGGCGGTATTTAAAGGAAGCTTCGGGGTACTGGCTCTACGCGGCGCGCAGCAATTTTGTCGGCTTCATGTTGTTTCTTGTCATTATTTCTTCCTATTATTATGCCAAAACGTTGCAGCAGCTTCCGACAAATTATCCGTATCTGTGGATCGCTTTGCTGCTGCTTGTTCCGCTGCTCGGGTCGAGCCCGATTCGAACGCTGGTCCGGGACGCGGACCGCATGTTCCTGCTGCGGATCGAGCGTCAGATGGGCGCTTACTTTCGCAGCGCGCTTCTTTACAGCTTTACGCTGCAAGCCTTCTGGTCGCTGATTGCGCTTGTCGTGCTGTGGCCCCTGTACCGTCACTGCGAGGGTGCGGCCGCTCAGCCGTTCGTCCTGATGCTGATGCTGATCCTGCTGGTCAAATTCGCCAACATATTGGCCGGTTGGTATGAGAGCCGCTTCGTTCACACCTATGCAAGAACGGCCTCCGTCGTATTCCGCTGGGTAGCGTCGCTCGTTATCGTCGCCGTGCAGTTCGACCGCAGCTTCTTTTGGGCGAGCGCAGCCGCGCTCGTTCTGATTTTGCTCTGGTTGGCGGCAGCCCGTTTTGCGGCCGTCTATACGATCGGCTGGGATTATCTCATTGCCAAAGAGAAGCAGCAGCAGGCTCGTCTGTACATGTTCTTCAACTGGTTCGTCGATGTGCCCCAGCTGCCGACGAGGATTGCGCGCCGCAGCTGGATTAGCGGAATTACGCGCTATATCCCTTTCAAGCAGGACGCATCCTATTTATACTTGTACGCCAAAACATTGCTGCGCACGGAGCTGTTCGGCATCGTTCAGCGGATTACGCTGCTCGGGGCGCTCGCCATCTTCGTTGTCTCCGGCGATGTGGCCAGGGCAGCCGCTTTTCTCATCGTGATTTTGATTTCCACCGTTCAATTGACCGGCATCGAGCGTGCGCACCGCTATACGTTTTGGCTGGAAATGTACCCGCTGAACCGGATGACGAAAGCCGGATCGATCGCTTTTCTCATCTGGTGCGTGCTGCTTGTCCAAATCTGTGTGCTCACGATTCCGCTCCTGCTGCGCTCTGCGGCCGTATACGCGCTTGTCCCTGCAGGCAGCCTCCTGCTGGTCTCGTTCATCTGCGGCGTTGTGCTCCGCCGCAAATATCGCACCGCTCTACTTGAGGCCTAGCAGCCGAATAGCATTCCCTGTCGTAATAGCCGCCAGTTCCTCCAGGCTGATTCCGCGAATTTCCGCGGCGGTTTCGGCGACAAGCCGGACATACGCCGTTTCGTTGCGATTGCCGCGGTAAGGATGCGGAGTCAGATAAGGGGCGTCCGTCTCAATAAGCAGCCGGTCAAGCGGCACTTGCGCCAGCACCTCTTTGGGCTGTCTGGCGTTCTTGAACGTGACGGGCCCGCCGAACGAAATGTGGAAATTCATATCCAGACACTGCTTGGCCGTCTCCCAACTGCCCGAGAAGCAGTGCATGATCCCTCCCACTTCCGCCGCCTTCTCCTCTTTTAACACCTGCAAAACATCCTGGTGCGCATCCCGGTTATGAATGACGATAGGCATGCCGAGCTTGCGCGCCAGACGAATCTGTTCGCGGAATACGCGATCCTGTACATCCTTCGGCGAAGTATCCCAATAGTAGTCCAGACCGATTTCTCCGATGGCGACCACCTTTTCGTGCTTGCACAGCTCCTCGATCCATTCCAGATCTCCCGGCTGCATGAACTTGGCCTCTACCGGATGCCAGCCTACCGTCGAATAAATAAAATCGTACCGCTCCGCCAACTCGATCGACGTCGGAATCGTCTCGCGGTCAAAACCGATATTTACGATCCGCGTAACGCCTGCATCCAGCGCCCGCTGAATCATCTCCTCCCGATCCTCGTCAAATTGCTTCGCATTCAAATGCGCATGTGTATCTGTCAGCATGGTTTAAGCTCCTTCGTGATTGTTTGTTCTATTCCCGCAGTCCGATCAATGCCCTTACGTCCGGGTAAGCGGATGCGCTCAAACGGTGAACGATCTCCTCCGGGTAATAAACCCGGTGCTTTCCTCTGTGAATGCCGCTGATCGAGCGGACGATATCCGATTTTTGCGTAATTTCCGTCAATTGATCTTTGTGATTGAGCAGCAGGATCGGCAAATTCTCATCGTTTTCACCGGGCCTGTATACATCATAGGAAAGGTTCGACGGAGAATCGATTTCCATATAAGAGGCCGGATCGAGTCCCAGCTCAAGCATCGCCTGCTCCATATGCTGAAACACCTTTTGGTCGACGTCTTCAAACGCGCTGTATTTGAACAGCTTGCGGTTCAGGAACCTTTTGCACAGGTCGGACAAAACCGCATCGCTCTCCGAGCTCCAAAACACCAGCATCGTCTGCATCACCGATTCGTCAAGCAGGATATAATCTTCCAGGGACAGCTTGTTCTGAATCAGATGCAAAATAGGCTCGACCATGAAAGCGAACGCGTACTGCTCTTCATATAAATATTTGGCCCGCTGAAAAATTTTGTTCAGTAAAATTTCCGCACTGCGGGTAACGGGGTGAAAATAAACCTGCCAGTACATTTGGTATCTGGACATCAAATAATCCTCGACCGCGTGCATCCCGCTCTCTTTGACGACGATATGGCCCTTGTACGGTCTCATCACACGCAAAATCCGCTCCAAATCAAACGTGCCATAGTTCACACCCGTAAAATAGGCGTCCCGCAGCAAGTAATCCATGCGATCGGCATCAAGCTGGCTGGATACAAGGCTCACGACAATTTCCTTGCTGTACGATTTGCAGATGACCCCGGCGACTTGCTTGGGAAAATCGGGGGATACGCGGCGCAGCACTTCGTTAACTTCCGTATTCCCCAGAACGATCCGGCAGGACCAATCCTCGTGGCGCGTGCCGAACGCTTTTTCAATGGAATGGGAAAAGGGGCCGTGCCCCAGATCGTGCAGCAGAGCCGCACAAAGACAGAGCAGCCGTTCTTCCTTCGGCCAGTCTTCATAATGGTTGCGTTCAAATTGGGAAATGATTTTTCGGGTCACTTCATAGACTCCAAGGGAATGGGAGAAACGGCTGTGCTCGGCGCCATGAAAAGTCAAATAGGAGGTGCCAAGCTGTCTGACCCGGCGCAATCGTTGAAACTCCCGGGTGTTGATCAAATCCCAGATCGTGTCGTCCTGCACATAAATGTATTTATGAACCGGATCTTTAAACACTTTTTCTTCTTTCATACGGGGCCACAACCTTTCTACTTTATTATTTCGACATTCTTTCGACAAATTCATTCCGGAACTTTCGACATGATTTGTCGAAAATAGTCGAATTCTAGATTCCAGTTTTCAAAGTATGATGCCTGTCCGGGGTTAACGATATTTTTTCGCTTTTTTGTGCTAGCCTATGTAAGATATTACTTACAAATCCTTATTGTATAAGGGGTTTGTGTTTTATGAACTAAAGCTGAAAATTGAAATTTTTTACGTTTAGAGGTATAATTTTAAGAAAATATGGTTGACTATTTTGGGAATGGTTGGTATCATAAGTAATGAAAATATTGTCGAAACATGACGATAAACTTTAATAGACTTCATAATTGGGAAGGGGACCTTCATATATGTTGAAATCCACCGGTATCGTGAGAAAAGTTGATGAATTAGGACGCGTTGTTATTCCAATCGAGCTTCGCCGTACGCTTGGCATTGGCGAGAAAGACGCTTTGGAAATTTATGTTGACGGTGAACGCATTATGTTGAAGAAATATGAGCCTGCATGTATTTTCTGCGGCAACGCCGAGAACGTTACTTATTTCAAAGGAAAAATTGTTTGCCATATTTGTTTATCAGAAATGCCAACACCTGTGACAAAATAAGAAAAATAGTATATAATAGAAATATCACATTCCCTTTAGGTAATTCTAACCTTTTTCATATCTCCTCTAATCTCTAATTTGTCGGCTTCGGCCGCGGATTAGAGATCTTTTTTTGTCCGGAATATTTCCGGGAATCCGGGCGGAGCCGGAGGCGGAAAACCGGATGCGAAAACCGAGAGACCACCGAGGATGAAGCTCCGGCCGGGGCAGCCCTTCGCCGGCCAGGGGTCTGGCGGGCGGAGTTCATCAGACGGACTCCTGGGAGTCTGTCCGATGAACCACGTAGAAGGCATAGTAAAATGACAGTAACTCCGCCCGCCAGACTCCTAGCGCTCGAGCAGCGCGTTGTACACGTCCCGCTTGGACAAGCCGCGGTCCGCCGCCACGAGCTTCATCGCTTCCTTGCGCTCGCTGCCGCGCTCGACGTAATGCTCGACGTGCTCGCCGAGCCCGAGCGCCTCCCACCAAGCGGCGCCCGCCGCCAGCGCGGCCGCCTCCGATGCGCCTTCGGCGATGACGCAATATTCGCCCTGCGGCGGATACTGCGTCAAATGCCCGAGGCACTCCGCGATCGTGCCGCGGACAAATTCCTCGTACCGCTTCGTCAGCTCGCGGGCGAGGCAAATCCGGCGCTCCGCCCCCCACACTTCCGCCATGCGGGCAAGTGTTTTCTCGACGCGGTGCGGCGATTCGTAGAACAGCAGGGTGCCCCGCACCTGCTGCAGCTCCTCCAGCACCTTCGTCTGCTCCCTTTTCTCCCTGGGGAGAAAACCGACGAAGGTGAAGCGGTCCGTCGGCAGGCCTGATGCAATCAGCGCCGACAGGGCCGCATTCGCGCCGGGGATAGGTACCACCGGCACGCCTTGCTCTACGGCCATCCTCACCAGGTCGTAACCTGGATCGGAGATGGCCGGAAGCCCAGCATCGCTGACCAGCGCGATGCTCTGCCCCTCAAGCAGCAAGCGGACGAGCTCCGGTCCGCTTGCCTGCTTGTTGTGTTCGTGATAGCTGACGAGTCGCGTTGCGACCTCAAAGTGCGTCAGCAGCTTGCGCGTTTGCCGCGTGTCTTCGGCGGCAATCAGATGCACTTCCTTCAGCGTGCGGACCGCGCGGAAGGTCATGTCTTCGAGGTTGCCGATCGGCGTGGCGACCAGATACAGCGTTCCCGCGCCTCCTTGGTCGGCCGCGTAGCTTTTTTGCACATTTACATTCTGGCTCAACTTGGGTTCCCTCATTTACTGTAAAGAGGCCCTGCCTCCGTAATAAACTTCCTTCAGTTCTTCGCAGTACTGCTCCTTTTCCGTGTAGACGATTAACGGCGGGAGCGTGCGAATCTCCGGCTTGCCGTCTTTCATGCCCTCGATGAGAATCATCATCGCTTCTTCGCCGGCGCGGGCATGCACGTAGCGAATCCGTTTCGGCTCTATGCGGTATTGCCTCATCAGGCAGCAAATATCAATCAACCGGGTGGGCCGGTGCACCATCGCCACTTTTCCTCCGGCTTTCACCAGCCTGGCGCTGGCCGCTATGACATCTTCCAGCGTACAGTGGATTTCATGTCTTGCCGCCGCAATATGTTCGTTCACGTTCTGTTCGCCATTGGGTACGGGCAGATAAGGCGGATTGACGGTGACGACATCGAATCCCCCGTGCCCCAGCGTCTGGTGAATCGTCCGCAAATCCCCCCGGATCATATGCAGACGCTCTTCCAATCCGTTCAGCAGCGCATTGCGCGCCGCCATATCCGCCAGTCTGTCCTGAATTTCCACGCCCCAAATCTCCGCGCCGCTGCGTGTGCTGAGCAGAAGCGGAACGACGCCGTTGCCCGTGCACAAATCCAACATGCGGCCTTTGGGCGATACCGAGCAAAATCGCGCGAGCAGCACAGCATCCAACGAAAAGCTGAACACTTGATCGCTCTGGATTATTTTTAAATCATGCGTCAATAATTCGTCGATTCGTTCCGTAGGTAATAAAGATACTTGAGTCATAAGTTTTGGCTTTCAGTTCCTTTCATGATCCTCTTGATCGAAAAAAACCGTAAGGAATTGTCTCCCTACGGTCAAACGAGCTATTTATTTAAGAAGGATAAGCAAAACAGACAGTCCCCTTCCGTTCGAAGGTGCCCGTAATAAACATTGCAAATATGAAAGCCTTCATTATAAAGACGCGCCAGGTTATCGTATCCTGCGCCAATGACCGGAACTTCCTCTATGCCTGCTCCTTCCGGCTGCTCGGCATCGGCTTCCTCCTGCCGGATCAGCTTTCGCAGCTGAGCATTCTCTATGCTGAGCCGCTTGTTCTCTTCAAGCAGGGCTATGACTCTCTTCTTAAGAGCGCCGAGCTCGGCATAGGTGGCACCCATCCTGTCTTCGATTTCATCGATCTGCTCGAAAATATCTTGTTTATCCACGATTTCACCTCTAGTAGCCATGCATGCCTGTCCGGCCGTTCATCCGCGAACCCGTAAATCAGACGTCTACTCTTGTTCTACCACATCATCGAAAGGCAGGTCCATTACCTTGCCAAGATCAAACAATTGAACTTTAGCGGTGCGCTCGCTCAAATTCAGTCCGAGCACCTTGCCGTTTCCTAAAGAAGTGATCACGTGTCTTCCGACTGTCGGAAGCGACTCCTTGGCGCTTTCATAGTTGTCATGCTCGTACTTCAGACAGCACATCAAACGGCCGCATAAGCCTGAAATTTTCGTTGGATTGAGCGAAAGGTTTTGATCTTTCGCCATCTTGATGGAAACCGGCTCGAAATCGCCCAAAAACGACGAGCAGCAAAGAATCCGCCCGCAGGGGCCAATGCCGCCGAGCATTTTGGCCTCGTCACGGACGCCAATTTGGCGCAGCTCGATGCGAGTCCGAAAAATACTCGCCAAATCTTTAACCAGCTCGCGAAAATCGACGCGCCCTTCCGCTGTAAAATAAAAAATAATTTTATTGCGGTCAAACGTGTATTCCACATCGACGAGCTTCATTTTCAGATTGTGATCTTTTATCTTCTCTTGGCACGTTTGAAACGCGTCCTTGGCAGCTTTCTTATTTTCTTCGACCAAATCGGCATCTGTATGATCCGCGATCCGGATTACCTTTTTGAGCGGCAGCACGACATCGTTTTCTTTGACGTTTTTTTTGCCGACGACGACTTTCCCGTATTCCACACCGCGCGCCGTTTCAACAATAACGGCATTTTCTTTTTCGATCGGCAAATCGATCGGGTCAAAATAATATATTTTACCCGCTTTTTTAAAGCGGACGCCTACTACCGAATACAACATGTTACACCCCCTGCATCTCCACGAGCATTTTTTCCACAACCAGCTGTGAATTGGCATTAAAACGCAGACGTTTTTGCAGATCTACGGCCTGCTCCATCATTCGCACCCAATCTGACACGTCCCGACTGAATGCAAGGGAGCCCATCCAGTCCAGCTGATCATGGTAAATCAGCTTATCTCTGCGCTCCAGGCGCAGCTGTACCATATCTTTAAACCAGAGAATCAGCAGGTCGAAAAGGCTCGACACGCGATCCGCCAGCTCTGTTTTCATAATCTTTTGCTGCACGGTAATCATCGAAGAAGGGAAACGGGTCAGCGTCTCCTTCGCTAATTGTAACACTACGCTTCTCATTTCTGCAAACCAATTCGAGCCTATGAGCTCTCTGGCGGCCTTCAATCCTGCCGTCAAATAGGCAGCAGGATGCACCAGCCCGGCAGGATGGCCCTCCTGCAAAAGGGCGGCGATCATCTCGTCGCGAGGCATCGGCGTGAACGAAATCCACTGCGCACGGGATTGAATCGTCGGCAGCAGCGCATTGCCGTTCTCCGTAATCAGAATGGCGACCACGCGCGAAGTCGGCTCTTCCAGAAACTTCAGCAAGCTGTTAGCCGCTTGTACCGTCATTTTGTCGGCTTGCTGTAAAACGTATATTTTAGTGCCCGAGGCCGTCGCCCTGTAGGCGAATTCTTTTTGCAGCTCGCGGATTTGCTCAATTTTGATCGAAGCCCCGTCAGGCTCCACCACGTGCAAATCCGGATGATTGCGGTGCTCGACTTTACGGCATTCGAGGCATTCGCCGCACGCATCGTCGGACTTGTTTTTGCAGTAAATGGCCTTCGCCAGCGCAAACGCCATTTCGGTGCGGCCTGTTCCTACAGGCCCGCTGAATATATAGGCATGGGACAGCTTGTCCTGCCGCAAGCCGTTTTGCAGCAACCGCTTGGCCGCAGCTTGGCCATGAATGGCATGAAAGGACATATTAGTTCTCTCCGTTTAAAATAACAGGTTAATCAGCATACCGCGGATTTCCCCGATTTTATGCAAAATGTCGATACGTCCCTGCTCGCTTTCCAGAAGCTCGTCCGCCAGAGCCAAGAGCCCAAGGTCGATTTCCTCCAGCAGCTTATACCGCTTCGAACGGCCGCGGCGGTCCCAGCCTTTCGTATCTCGCAAACTGACTCCGCGGCGAACGGTCTCTTCCAGAAACTGCTTGACGAGCAGCCTGTACTGGCGCAGCTCCCTCACCGTCATGGATCGGGCCAGACGATCGCCCTGCAGCGAAATCTGCTGCATCATTTTCGTCAGCTGCTCCTGCGTCACTTTCTCGTCGTTCTGATGCATCAAGTCGGAGAAATTCCGGGGTGCCGTCTGTGGAGTCGGGACGTTATCGGTTACTTTGACGTTTTTTCCAATGGGCTGCCACCCCGGGTTAATTTTCAAGGCTCATCCATCCTTGTATTTAAAATAAAATCGTTCCTGCTTAAAAATGCTCGAACCGCTCGACCGGCAAAACAAACACCGCGGCGCCACCCACTTGAACTTCCACAGGAAATGGAATGTAGGAATCCGTCGTTCCTCCCATAGGCGATACCGGTGTGACAAGCTGCTCCCGAATTTTACAATTGGCGCGAATAACTTGCAGCACCTCTTGTACTCTCTCATCTTCCGTTCCTATAATAAATGTAGTATTTCCGGCTCGCAGAAAGCCGCCCGTACTTGCCAGCTTCGTGGCGCGGAATCCTTCTTTGATGAGCGCATTGGAAAGACGGTTACTGTCTTTGTCTTGAACAACGGCAACGACCAGCTTCATGGGTGATTCCTCCTCTTCATTATAAACTATGTTTGGGTTTATTGCCTTAGCCGGAAAGATGTACCTCCAGCAAACGTTTACAATCAGCCAAAATGTCTTCGGCGATCGCTTCTTCGCCCCGATTGGCATCTACGACTTTGACTCGCTCCGGCTGATCGGCGGCAATTTGATGAAATCCGGCCCGTACCCGGTTGTGATACTCAAAACCTTTTTGCTCGATTCGGTCCAACTGCTGCTCCGCACCCGAGCCGAACGCCCGCTGATGAAGCCTCGACTGGCTTATCTCTACCGGCACATCCAAAATATACGTTCGTGTCGCCTGCAAACCTGAACTCGCGTAATGGTTGATCGTCTTGACGATAACTACATCGACGCCAAGCCCGTAGCCCTGATAGGCGACACTGGCGTCGATAAACCTGTCGCAAAGCACGATACGCCCCTGCGCAAGAGCCGGCAGGATCAATTCATGAACATGCTGCGCCCGCGAAGCCGCATAGAGCAGTACCTCGGCCTGATCCGTCATCTCTTGATTCTCAGGCGACAAAATAAGACTGCGGACCTTGTCGCTGATTGACGTACCGCCCGGTTCCCTTGTTACTACAACGTCGTGTCCGAGCTCCCGCAGCGCTTCTCCCAACATGCGCAGCTGCGTCGTCTTTCCCGCGCCGTCCGGACCTTCAAACGTAATAAATATTCCTTTCACTCTGACCCTCCTGCATCTGCTGTACCACTTGCCTGTGATGGTTTACGAGTATATCTTAAGCCTCTGTGTCTGTCCGAATGCTGTTCCTTGAAATCGAATCCCGCTGCTCGCCAACTGCTGCAAAGCTTCTGCTGTTGTTGCCGTAACGACTTCACCCGGGTAAAGATACGGAATTCCGGGCGGATAGGGAATAACCATTTCCGCGGAGCGCTTGCCTATTGCATGTTGGACGGCGACGGAGCTTGTATCCATGTACGGTTGACCTTCATTCCGCAAATTTTGCAAATCAAACGCGACAGGCAGCGAAATTGGCATGAATGAGGGTAAGTTATTTATATTCGAGATAGCGGCTTGAAGTTCCTGCTTACGCAGCTTGCCGCTTGAACAAATGTTGCATAAAACTTGATATACGCGGTTTACATCTGCTTCCGTTGATGCCGGAGTAAACAGCAGCAGCACCTGCCTGGCATCCGCCATTTCCACAAAACAGCCTTGCTCCTCCATCGCATCTCTTAACTCCGGCCCTGACAATGTGCCTGTCGCATCGTAGATGCATATTTTAAATGGATCGGCCGTCGTATACCCATTCCCGCCACAGCTTGGAAAATCATGCGGGCCGTATGCCAACTGCGGCAGCTCATCCAGCAGGGCTCTAAACCGCTTGATCGCCTGAAGCCCTTGCTCCACCCAAGCTCTTCCTTCCGTATGCATGCGTTTGCGCGCCAAATCCAACGAAGCCAGGAGCGGATAAGAAGGACTGGAGCTTTGAAGCATGGCCAAACGCTGTTTCAACGCAGCCCGATCCACCCGGGGGCCCTGTACGTGCAGCATCGCGCCCATCGTCATGGCGGTCAGCATCTTATGTGTGGACTGCACGACAACATCGGCGCCGCTCGACAAAGCCGAAGCCGGCAGTTCCTCATGAAAGCCGTAATGCGCTCCATGGGCTTCATCCACCAGCAGAGGCTTCCCCTGCTCATGCATCAATTCGGCGATCGGCTTCAAATCTATGCCCATGCCATAGTAATTGGGGTTCGTTACGAGCAATGCTTTTGCCTCGGGATAATCCACCAGCGCCTTTTTCACATCGTCGATATGAATTCCTGCCGCAACCCCCATTCCCGGGTCCCACACCGGCGACACAAACACAGCCCTTGCGCCTGCAAGCATAAGCCCGTGTATGACCGATTTGTGCACATTCCTCTGCACCAGAATCAAGTCACCGCGGCCGCATACGGCCGTAATCATGGCCAAATTGCCGACCGTGCTGCCTCCGACGAGAAAATAAGTCTCCTCCGCACCAAAACAATCGGCGGCCAGCCGCTCCGCCTCCAAAATCGCCCCCTCGGCCTGATGCAGATCGTCAAGCCCCGTAATTTCCGTATAATCTATGGACATTATCGCTTCATAGTGATTTCTCGCCTCCGGCAAAACGCCCTTGCCTGATTTATGCCCAGGCACATGGAGGCTGACAGGCTTGGTTCGCTCATGCGCAATCATCGCCTCAAAAAGCGGAGCCTTTGACCGGTCCAGCGGCTGCTTCGACATTATAGCTTGCTCCTCTCCTCGCTGCTCTTTTTATATAGTAGAGGAAAGAAGCCTAAAAAACAAAAAGCTTCCCGAAGAAAGCTTTAAAACATACGAATACCTCACATATAAGTCCCTGCTTTGCCTGTGAGGAAAACCTTTTTCATCTGCCGCACAAAAAAAGGGTACTTTTTGTCTCTGACATCGGTTCGCACCATCTCGCTGCTGCAATCATCGCACAAAAAAACGGAAATGATCCGAATACCTCCGGTACGCTGCCGCTCGCAAATCATACAGATCCCCATCTGATTCTCTTCCATTAGGCTCACCTCAACCCTGATTCTTTCCTGCTAGTATACCCAAATCTTGTTTCTCCTAAACTAGCTTGGCGCTCATATTTTTGAAGGATTTTGCCGATATAGGGTATATCCGCTTTGTTACTTGCCTTATGGAGGTCATCATGTCCAATCAAGATCCGAATCTGTCTAAAGATTCTACGATTTACAGCTATAAATTAATGAAAAGAATGTACCACTCTATTTATAAAATAGTCCTGTACTTTATATTCTTACTCCTTCTCCTCTGCTATAATCTGGACCTCCATGATTGGCTGCCGCTAGTGCTTAGCTACCCGATTCTCGTCGTCTTTCATGCGCTTCTGATACGTATCTTCTTTCAGTACACAATCGGCAGCGCTATGAGAGGCTGGTCTTTCAGGTGGGGTATTTTCTGGTGCGGGATTTTGCCTGAAGGCAATGCCTCGATTCGGCTTGTAAGCAGAGTGCAGCTGCACTTGTTCTGGATCGGATTAGTCGCAATCCTTTTACTATATCCCTGGATTCCGACAATTTGGCTTAAATATTTCGCCATCTTCCATATATGGATGCTGATGCCTCGCCTCTGGATGCTCTTTCGCTTCCGCCCTTTCCGCAAAATGGGACTTATTAAAATTACGAGTAAAGATACCTCCTGCTATATGCAGTGATTAGAAGAATGCGAGGTATAGTGGTGCGGCATCGCTCCGCTTCCGGCCCGCGAAACTGCTCGGCAGATCAGGGCTGGGCTGGACCGGACCGGGCAGCTTATGCTATGAAAGGACTCAATCACGGTGATGGGCGCTTCCGCTGGATTTTGTGCAATGCTTGGGGCCCACTCAGGGGGATTTTTCCCGTCCAATGGCAGACGCTGTCCGGGATATAAACCGAGTCTTTCATTGTGCAAAATGCAACGAGAATAGCGCTGTGCCCGGGTTTCACTTGCATACAGGCTGACCTGCCGGAAATACAAAAAAAGCCTTCCCGAGATTTCTCTCAAGAGGGCTTTTTATAGTGCTTGGCAACGTTCTACTCTCCCAGAACCCTTCGGTTCAAGTACCATCGACGCTGGAGGGCTTAACGGTCGTGTTCGAGATGGGAACGCGTGGATCCCCTCC
>NZ_JBVYOL010000047.1:0-35045 GCF_056120505.1 Paenibacillus sp. sgz302164
GGCTGGCGTGACACTGAACGGCGGCACGGTCAAAGACGCTGCAGGCAACGCTGCGGTCGCTGCGCTGAACGGTGTCGGCAGCACGAGCGCAGTGCTGGTGGACGCCGTGGCGCCGACGGTAAGCAGCGTGAATGTGCCAGCGAACGGGACGTACAAAGCGGGAGCAAATCTGGATTTCACCGTCAACTATAGTGAAAATGTAACGGTGAATACGGCAGGCGGCACGCCGTACCTGCCTGTGACGGTCGGTTCGACGACGGTGCAAGCGTCGTACGTGTCAGGTTCTGGAACGAACGCGCTGTTGTTCCGGTACGCGGTACTCAGCGGCGATGCGGATGCCGACGGCATAGCGGTCGGCAGTGCGATAGCCGCCAACGGCGGCACGGTCAAAGACGCTGCAGGCAACGATGCGGTTGCTGCGCTGAACAGCGTCGGCAGCACGAGCGCGGTGCTGGTGGACGCGGTGGCGCCGACGGTAAGCAGCGTGAATGTGCCAGCGAACGGGACGTACAAAGCGGGAGCAAATCTGGATTTCACCGTTAACTACAGTGAAAATGTAACGGTGAATACGGCAGGCGGCACGCCATATCTGCCCGTGACAATCGGTTCGACGACAGTGCAAGCGTCGTACGTGTCAGGCTCTGGAACGAATGCGCTGTTGTTCCGGTACGCGGTACTCAGCGGCGATGCGGATGCCGACGGCATAGCGGTCGGCAGCGCGATAGCCGCCAACGGCGGCACGGTCAAAGACGCTGCAGGCAACGATGCGGTTGCTGCGCTGAACAGCGTCGGCAGCACGAACGCGGTGCTGGTGGATGCGGTGGCGCCGACGGTAAGCAGCGTGAATGTGCCAGCGAACGGGACGTACAAAGCGGGAGCGAATCTGGATTTCACCGTTAACTACAGTGAAAATGTAACGGTGAATACGGCAGGCGGCACGCCATATCTGCCCGTGACAATCGGTTCGACGACAGTGCAAGCGTCGTACGTGTCAGGCTCTGGAACGAATGCGCTGTTGTTCCGGTACGCGGTACTCAGCGGCGATGCGGATGCCGACGGCATAGCGGTCGGCAGCGCGATAGCCGCCAACGGCGGCACGGTCAAAGACGCTGCAGGCAACGATGCGGTTGCTGCGCTGAACAGCGTCGGCAGCACGAACGCGGTGCTGGTGGATGCGGTGGCGCCGACGGTAAGCAGCGTGAATGTGCCAGCGAACGGGACGTACAAAGCGGGAGCGAATCTGGATTTCACCGTTAACTACAGTGAAAATGTAACGGTGAATACGGCAGGCGGCACGCCATATCTGCCCGTGACAATCGGTTCGACGACAGTGCAAGCGTCGTACGTGTCAGGCTCAGGAACGAACGCGCTGTTGTTCCGGTACGCGGTACTCAGCGGCGATGCGGATGCCGACGGCATAGCGGTCGGCAGTGCGATAGCCGCCAACGGCGGCACGGTCAAAGACGCTGCAGGCAACGATGCGGTTGCTGCGCTGAACAGCGTCGGCAGCACGAATGCGGTGCTGGTAGATACGATTGCGCCGACGGTGAGCTCGGTCAGCGTGCCTGCGAACGGCACATACAGTGCCGGCGCGAATCTCGATTTTACGGTGAATTACAGCGAGCCGGTTGTGCTGAATACTTCAGGAGGGACCCCCTCCATTCAATTGCAGGTGGGCTCCTCGTTGGTTGAAGCCGTGTATGCCGAATCCGTGACGCCAAGTCAGCTGAAATTCCGCTATACGGTCCGCATGCAGGACCAGGACGAAGACGGGATCGGTGTCGCATCCGCTTCCCTGACATTAAACGGAGCGATAATCGCCGACAGGGCAGGCAATGCCGCCGATACTGCGTTAAACAATATCGGAGCGCTTCAAAATGTGCTTGTAAGCAATCATCTTTCCATAACGCTTAGCGATACCGGCTGGACCAATCAAAACGTAACCGCCACAGTCGCCAGCGACCCGGGCAATCAAATCGAATACAAGCTCGGAACCGATGGAGTGTGGAGCAGCTACACCTCTCCTGTCATCGTTTCGCAGGAAGGGCTGACTGTTTTTTTCGCCAGAGCTATCGACCCGTCCAATCATGCGAGCGAACCTGTTTCGGCGGAAATACGAATCGACAAAACGGCGCCGACGCTTGTTTTGAACGGCGACGCTGACATCACGATTGTTGAAGGGGAGGCTTATACGGAGCTTGGAGCGCAAGTTCAGGATGAGCACCCGGCGTCGGCTTTAGCCACAGTGACCGGCTTCGTTGATGTCAATCACGCCGGCACTTATGTGCTGCGCTATAATGCGCTCGATCTTGCGGGCAATCCGGCTCAGGAAATTTTGCGCACCGTTCAAGTGATTTCGAAACCTGCGGGCTTGCGATTCAACCAGACTTCTTACTCGGTAGCCGAGGGCGGCGAGATTCCGTTTCAGGTTATCATGAAATATTCCGACAATCATGAAGTCGACGTTACGGCTCAGGCTGCTTATCAGGCCGCCGATGCGCAAATCGCCGATTTGTCCGTACCGGGCATCATCAAAGCGCTGGCTTCCGGCCAAACTGTCATTAAGGCGGTTTACAGCGGGCAAACGGCTCAGAGCGCAGTGACGGTAACGCCCGTTGTCATCAGCCTGGCCTTCGAGGAGCCGACCTATCAAATCAAGGTTGGCCAAGATCTCCAGACAAACGTTTTGGCTCAGTATTCCAACAATTCGCAAACGGATGTAACCTTTCTTGCAGGCTACGCGTTGACGGGCGACAGCGCGGTCGTGTCGGCATCAGGCAGCGTTACGGGCAAAAGCCCCGGTACCTCCGTGCTGGAGGCTACCTACGGCGGCATACATGCAAAGACTCAAATCGTTGTGCTCAATTCATCCGGCGATTCCGGCGGGAGCAGTTCTTCGTCCGGCGGCTCGAGCGGAAGCAGCTCTCCATCTAACGTCCGGCAGGTGAAGGTTCTGGTCGAAGCTGCGGGCGGCTCGCAGACAGTCGAGCTAGTCGATATTGTACGGGAAGAGGCCGGCGGGAAGAAAGTCGATTCGCTTCTCTTGAGCGACGGTAAAATCGAACAATCCGTTTCCAGCGCGCTTCGGGCGAATCAGGATACGGTGATAGTCAAGATAGACGACCTTGCGGACGATCCTGCGGATGTCGTCAAGGTTATGCTGCCTGCGAAGGCGATCCCGATTTTATCGGACAAATCGGTCAATCTCGAGATTCGCACCGATCATGCAACCTTGTATCTTTCCAAGGATACTCTTAAGACTTTGGCAGGCAGCCAGGATTACTACTTCAACATTGTGCCTATCCGGAAGCAGGAAGAGCAGCAGGCTGTAAAAGGGAGAACAATTACCGCCGATGTGGTGCGGCAAGCTATCAAGTCGGGCGAGGTGCGCATGGTAGGCATGCCGATGACGATTGAAACGAACCTGCAGAAAGTGCCCGTTCAATTGACGTTCCCACTTGATCCAAGCGTGATTCCCGGCGATGCGGCGCAAAAAAAGCTGTTTTTGTCAACGCTCGGTGTTTATATTGAACACTCCGACGGAGAAAAGGTATTGCAGCGCGGCCAACTTGTATACGGTACCCAAGGCAGCCTTGCAGGCATTAAAATCGATGTCAACAAATTCAGCACGTTTACGATTGTATCCGCGAGCAGCGAAACTGTGCGCCATGAGGCTTATATCAACGGTTATCCGGACGGTACGTTCAGGCCCGGGCAGGCCGTGACCAGAGCGGAGATGAGCGCTATACTGTCCCGATTAACTGCGGCGGGAACAAAGTCGGACGCTGCGTCCCGGACCTTTACGGATGTAGATAAAGGGCATTGGGCGACAGATGCGATACGCCGCGGACAGGAAGCGGGTCTGTTGACCGGTTATCCGGACGGAAGCTTCAAGCCTGACGCTTCCATCACGCGCGCCGAAATGGCAGCGATTATCGTAAAATGGATGAAGCTGGATCCGTCTGCGGCGAAGCCAGCTTTCCGCGACGCCGAAGAGCACTGGGCCGCAGCCCAAATTGCCGCTGTCTCCGGGCAGGGATACATGACAGGGTATGCCGGCGGCTCGTTCCGGCCGGACCAGGCGTTGACGCGGGCGGAGGCTGTCGTCATCATCAACCGCATCCTCAAGCGCGGGCCGTTGACGGGAGTTTCCATTCCGTCCTGGTCTGATGTACAGCCGTCATTCTGGGCGTTTGCGGACATCGAGGAAGCATCCCGGACGCATGATGCCAGTCGTAAGTCCGATCAAAGCGAGACATTGATCCCCTGATCGATGTCATAAGGTAACCCGCTTTGCAGGATGAACACACCGGATAATAAGCGGTTTTGCCCAAATCCGTTCCTCTCTTATAAAGAGGAGCGGATTTTTTGTTTTTGCGAATATATACAATAATTGACAAAAAGATCTTTTGCTATCTATAGTAGAATAGTACTTTAGTTTCAGATCATTCCTGATACTGACTAATTGGAGGTGCTATGCTGCTGCTAGAAACAGCTCTGCCCCAGGACGACAGCTTTTTGTTCGAAGTTTATGCGGAAACGAGGCATAGCGAGATGGAAGCTTGGGGATGGCCGCCCGGAGAAAGAGAAGCTTTTTTGCGTATGCAGTTCGAGCTTCAGACAAAATCCTATGCTATGCAGTACCCGGGTGCCGTCACTCAGATCATCGTGCACGAGGGTGTGAGGATCGGGCGGATGATTGTGTCCAGGCAATCCTCTGTCGCCCTTGTCGATTTGTCCCTGCTGGCGCCTTACCGCAACCGGGGGCTGGGGAGCGCGGTGATCGCGCGTTTGCAGCAGGAGGCCGCCGCATCCGGCCGACCGGTCACGCTGCATGTGCTCGGGGATAATCCGGCCAAGCGTTTGTACGAAAGACTCGGATTCAAGGTCACCGGAGAATCATTTCCTTACGTTGCAATGGCATGGCAGCTATAAAGAGAGAGGAGCATTTTACATGAGCGATCAATATTTGGGGGAAATTCGTATGTTCTCCGGCAATTATCCTCCCATCGGCTGGGCGCTGTGCAACGGGCAGCTGCTGTCTATCAACGACAACGAAGCTTTGTATAGTTTAATTGGAACCACTTACGGGGGAGACGGGCGGGCGAACTTCGCTCTGCCGGACCTGCAGGGGAGAATCCCTGTGCACACGGGCCAGAACCCGGCAACAGGCACTTTTTACCCGCTTGGGCAAAAGACCGGCGTGGAAAAAGTAACCTTAACGCTAAACCAACTGCCTGCTCACACGCATAATGCGAATAGCTCCAGTATTGAAGGGACGTTGGCCAGCCCGGCTAATGCATTTTGGGCCAAGAGCACCAAAAATCAATATTCCAACGCGGCTCCCGATACGACGATGAATGGCTTGGCAATCGGAATAGCTGGAGGCAATCAGTCACATGACAACATGATGCCTTTCTCTACCCTTACTTTTATCATTGCGTTACAAGGCATTTATCCTACTCAAAATTAATTTGAAAAAGGCGGGGAGGATCATTCATGGCAGAACCTTTTGTAGGGGAAATTCGGTTGTTTCCTACTAATTTTGCCCCTAGGGGATGGTTACAGTGCAACGGACAGCTGCTGCAGGTTATCCACAATCAGGCGCTGTTTGCGGTGATCGGAAATACATATGGCGGCGACGGGCGCACCACGTTTGCCGTTCCAAATTTGCAAGGACGTACTCCGGTTCACGTATCGGCGGGCACTCCGTTCGGTCAAGCCGGCGGGGAGGAAGCGCACCCTTTAACTATCAATGAAATGCCTCAGCACACACATCTGGCGACAGGAGGATCGGGTGCGCTCTCGGCAGCCCCTTCGGACAATACCTGGGGAACATCGGCCAGCGTAAAACCCTATGAGACGACGGCGAATGCCGCGATGGCTCCCAACGCGTTGGCTAATGCCGGAGGCAGTCAGGCGCACGTGAATATGCAGCCCTATACAGTGTTAAATTTCTGTATAGCTGTAGAAGGGTTATTCCCGCCTAGAAGTTAAATGTGGAGAAAGGGATGAGCATATGGATCCATACGTTGGAGAAATTCGGTTGTTTGCAGGCAATTATGCCCCGGTCGGCTGGGCGCTGTGCAACGGTCAAATCATGCAGGTTCAGGTAAACCCTGTTTTATTTTCTATAATCGGAAACGTTTACGGCGGAGACGGCAGAACGACGTTCGCTCTGCCCGATCTTAGAGGACGGGCACCCATGCACTGGGGCGGCGGCGCAGGGCTTACGCCGCGGAAGTACAACGAAAAGGGCGGAGAGGCGACGGTGACTTTGTTGTACGATCAAATGCCCGTTCATAATCATTTGGCTAATGCGCAGACAGTATCGGATCAAATGACGGCAGAGGGGGCCATTTGGTCCAATGCGGGCGCGTCCGGACGCGGCGGGTTCCAATTTTATTCCGACATATTAGATACGACGATGAACCCGCAGGCGATTACCCCTATGGGGGGCAGTCAGCCGCATAACAACATGCAGCCGTTCGCGGTCATGAACTTCATCATCGCGTTGGAGGGAGTCTACCCTCCCAAGCAATAAGACACAGGTAATGGGGATGGCCGCATTCTGCGGCTTATCCGGCGTACAGCGGCGACTTTCCGGCTACTTGTCCAACTCTTTGCGGGAGGACTGGCGGTAGCGGAGAGGCGTCGTTTTCGATATCTGCCGAAAAACACGCCCGAACTGCACAAGCGATCCGAACCCTACCTGCTCGGCGATCGTAATGACTTTGTCCTGGCTTCCGGCGAGCAGGCGCTGGGCTTCCTGGACCCGCACGAAATTGACGTATTCGATCAGCGCGAAGCCGGTAATTTCCTTGAACATCCGGCTCAAATAAGCCGGGCTGATTTCAAACCGCTCCGCCAGCTCTTCCAGCCGGATCGGCTCGGCAAAGCGGGTATTGATGTAGCGGACGATCGTCGATATTTTGCGGTGCAGCGGGCTGAGATGCTCCGGCGCCTGGACGGGATGCAGGCGGACGAACCGCGCCGTGAACAGCAGCAGCTCGATGAGGCGGTGCCGCAGGGAAAAAGCTTGGCCGAGCAGCGGCTCCTTGGCTTCCTGCACCATTTTGCCAAGAATGTCCTCCACGGTGCGCCGTTCCGTAGGGTCCAGGCGCAGCACCGGGGTCCCGTAAGTAAAAGCATCGAGCAAAAAGGGAGCTTCCGTGATGGACCCGCCGAGGAACGGCTCGCTGAAGTTCATCACGACCCGCTTGTGGCCGAGCTTGTCCGAATCCGCGGTAGCGTGCAGCTCGCGCCGGTTAATCAGGACCAGGTCCCCGGGCAAAATCAAATAAGCGCGATCGCGGATAAAATACATCCGCTCGCCTTCATACAAATAATACAGCTCGAAAACCTCGTGCATATGCTGGGTTCTTTCGAACGAACCGGACCGTTGAATGTGCTGAATGTAAAAAGGCCCTTCTTCATTGCCGTAGGTAACTGTGCGGGTCATATCGTTTTCCTCCTTGGATGAGGGCTGCCCGTCGTTATTATATCATGAATGAAAGTAAAAATATGAATAGTTTTCAGGAAAAATCGGAATAGATGATGAGAAATATTGCTTAAATTGCGATATGATCGGATTATCATAATGGAGCAATCAAGGAGGATTCTAAATATGAACCAACTTATTGAAGCAGTGAAATCCGGCAGTATTTCCTCATTTGTTTCGCAAGCTGTGAAAGCGTATCCGCAATCTTTGGCGCAGTATGGCAATACGGCTTTAGTGATGGTGAAGACGGAAGCGGGCAAACGGATCGTGGTGACCGGAGACGGCGAGCTGTACGATCAGCTGGACGGAGAAATCGCGGACGGCGGTAAAGTATGCCCTCTCACGCATGCGAACAGGCTGACGCTGAACAAATTTTTGCCTTATACGGCGCCGCAAGCTTTCGGCACTAAGGTAGCGACGATGGGACTCGGCGACCGCCTGGGCATCGCCAGCCCCGGACACATTCAAACGCTGCGCGGAAAGGACATTCGTCCCGTACTCGCTCAGCAAAGCATCCGCGAGCTGAACTTGACGGGCCGCACTTATGAGGACGTGCTGGACGCCGCTTGCTATGCCGTATTCCAGGAAGGCTACCGGGACGGCTTCGGCGCGGACGGCGATCATCTGAAGAAGGAAGAGGACATCGAATACGCGCTGCGGCTCGGTTTTACGATGCTGACGCTGGACTGCTCGGAGAACATCGATAATACGATCGACTCCTTGACCGAAGCGGAAGTGGCGGCCCAATACGAGCAGCTTCCCGCCGATGTGCGCAGCCGCTATGAAGCGCGTTATTTGCAGCAGGCGCCGTCCGTTCAAGGAGCGAGCCTGACGTTTACGCCGCAAACGCTGAAAAAAGACGTGCTGATTTACAGCGCAGCCGTCGATTTTATGGAAGCGATTTTCCGCAAGTACATCGCAACGCTGGACCGTGAGGTCGATTTTGAAATCTCCATCGACGAAACGATGACGCCGACTTCGCCGGAGGCCCATTATTTGGTAGCCAATGAGCTGCACGAGCGCGGCGTAACGATTTTCAGCATGGCGCCGCGCTTCTGCGGGGAGTTCCAAAAAGGCATCGATTACATCGGAGATATCGCCCAGTTCGAACAGGAGCTTGCCAGCCACGTGGCGATTGCCAATCATTTTGGCTTCAAGCTGAGCATCCACTCGGGCAGCGACAAGTTCAGCGTGTTCCCGCTGATCGGGCAGTACACCAAGGGGCTGTTCCATTTGAAAACGGCAGGCACCAACTGGCTTGAAGCCGTTCGCGTCGTAGCCAAGGCGAATCCGTCCCTGTACCGCCGCATGCACCAATATGCGCTGGAGCATTTTGAAGAAGCGACCGTTTATTATCATGTGACGACGGACATCGCCGCTATCGCGCCGCTGGATCAAACGAACGACGCGGATCTGCCGGAGTATATGAACGAAAACAATGCGCGCCAACTGCTGCACATTACGTACGGCCTGCTGCTGCAGGCGAAAAATGCTGACGGCAGCAAGCAGTTCGCCGACGAGTTTTTCCGCACGCTCTCCGAGCAGGAGGAAGCATTTGCGGAAGGGCTGCAAAAGCACATCGGCAAGCACCTGGAGCTGCTGGGCAAATAGTTTGCGGGGGCGGCTGGGCCCCTTAAAACGCCTTAACACCACTTTTGTCGTGGTGTTGAGGCGTTTTTTGGCTTGCGCGGGAGGTGTGCTCGAAGCAACTGCCGCCCAAGCCGGTGCGGTCGCTTGTGAAGCGCGGCTTGGCCGGCCGCAAAGCCTGTGAAACCCGCAAAACCCGCAAAACCCGTAAAACCCGTAAAACCCGTAAAACCCGTAAAACCCGTAAAACCCGTAAAACCCGTAAAACCCGTAAAACCCGTAAAACCCGTAAAACCCGCAAAACCTGCGAAAGTGCAGGCATTTTCCGCGAAAGCAGTCCGTTTGGCGGAAAAGCCTGCGATTGTACAGGAATTCCGGATGCAAACGGGTCTGAGCGCATGTATGCGCTGGAAAACCTGCGCATTTGCAGGAATGTTTCGTTGGCAAGCGTCTCAACGAGCAAAAAGCTGCACTTTTGCAGGCTATTATTGAAAAACCCCAACGTTAGAGGAGATAGCTATAATCTGCCTGGCTGGCTGTACGAAAAAAAACTGCAAAAATACATGAATTTGCGTCCTTGATCGCTGTCCACGAACAATTCCTGCAAAAGTGCAGGCTTTTCAGCGGGGACATGGGCTCAGATTCACTTTCAGTGGAAATTCCTGCAAAAGTGCAGGCTTTTCGCCAAAATAAGCCGATTCCAGAGGAAAAACCTGCACTTTTGCAGGTTTTCTCCCTGGCAAGCTGCTTCCAGCCCAGTTGTGCGGTTTCACAACCTGCACCGGGAGATGCGCGCGCCCAGAAAAAGCGGCTGTCCTCCAAATAGCCACACTCGTTCCTCTAGCCCTCGCAGAGTGTTGCGACCTGCTCGGGCAGCCTGACTATTGCAGGCTTTCTACGCATTGCCAAGCAGATGCGCTGCCTCTAGCGTTCGCTTATCCGACAGTCTTATGGCGTCGGTACAATCAGGGGCGGCGTCTCCCTTGGCTTGTAGAAGCGAAAGCCGATGCAGTGCCGGCTGGGGCCGATGCAGTGCCGGCGAGGCCAATGCAGTGCCGGCTGGGGCCGATGCAGTGCCGGCGAGGCCAATGCAGTGCCGGCTGGGGCCGATGCAGTGCCGGCGGGGGCCAATGCAGTGCCGGCGAGGGCCGATGCAGTGCGGGCGAGGCCGATGCAGCGCCACCAAAGGCCGTTGCATCACCGCCAAAGGCCGCCTCTCCGCCATTCAATAGGACAGATGCCTGTATGCGCTTGGTGACATGCCTGTCCATCTTTTGAATTGCTTGCTGAATTGGGACAAATCTTTGTAGCCGAGCTGCTCGGCGATTTGTTCGATGGAAANATGCAGCGCCACCAAAGGCCGTTGCATCACCGCCAAAGGCCGCCTCTCCGCCATTCAATAGGACAGATGCCTGTATGCGCTTGGTGACATGCCTGTCCATCTTTTGAATTGCTTGCTGAATTGGGACAAATCTTTGTAGCCGAGCTGCTCGGCGATTTGTTCGATGGAAAGCGCCGGGTCCATGAGAAGAAGCTTGGCGTTGCGCAGCTTGATCATGCTCAAATATTGGCGCGGGGAAATGCCGTATGCTCTATGGAAAACGCGGTTGCAGTACGTCGGGCTGTAGCCGAGCTGCTCGGCGATTTGCTCGATCCGCAGGGCCACGACATCGCCCGCATCCGCGCCGCCGTT
The DNA here is from genome assembly GCF_056120505.1 of Paenibacillus sp. sgz302164. NCBI lineage: Bacteria > Bacillati > Bacillota > Bacilli > Caryophanales > Paenibacillaceae > Paenibacillus > Paenibacillus sp. sgz302164. The sequence goes on from NZ_JBVYOL010000047.1 coordinate 10,782, forward strand.
TTGCGCCCAGGCTTGCTCGATGCTGACCGCCAGCTGTTCGGCGAGCTCCGTCGTTCCCGCTTTGCCCGCCGCCCTCTGCTCCGTTTGCAGCAGCAGCTCGCTCAGCGCGCCGAACAAGCGAAAAGAAGCATGCAGCGTCAGCAGCTTCAGGTTGGCGGCAGAGGCGTCTTCTTCTTTGGCCGCGTCCGTCACATCGTTCAGGATGGGGCGCAGCGCAATTTCCAGCGCAGAACCCGCCGGGTACAGCCCTTCGTTCAACTGGTTCAGCTGGGCCCGGAACCAGGGATCGTCCACTTCAAAATGAAGGCATACGTACTCCATCGTATTTCCGTCCGCAGCACCCAGGCTGGCATGTTTCCGGTTCGGTAAAATCCAAAGCAAATCCCCCTTGGCCTGCCTATAGTCCTTACCCTCCACGCGCATATGCTGAGAACCTTCCAACACGATATTAATTTCGTAAAGGGCATGCTTATGCTCCGGGAAAGACCACTGTGCGCTCACTTTGCGGCGGTGGGCGGCAAACAGGCGAAACGACATGTGCAAATCAGGCAGCGTAGTGCCGCTTACGCTATGTTCAAGCCCGGCGGGGAGATGTTCCATGCGCAATGATGCTCGCTCCTTTTACGCGGATATTATTTCCTTATTATAGCATGAGCGTCGAAGCGGACGCCTCACCCGGGGCAACGTGCGCCCTCCCGGGGCGTCGACCGACCGCCGGCATGCAGCGCAACACCGCGCGCAGGGAGCTGCGCACGCAGAGTGTGTCTCACCCGGTGCGAGTTTGTGGCGCCGCAAGGCTGGCCCCCGATACGGACGCCCCGGGTGAGGCGTTTTTTGCACAAATCGAGTGCAGGTTTGCCCATGGGCTAGCCGGAAAGGTGGACGTATGATAAAAGCATAAGCAGAAAGGAGCATCTGTTATGCCAGCCAATTCATTTTTCAATACACATCATTCTCCGGTCGGGGCGTTCGCCAGCTTTACGCTAGGTTTTCCGGGCAAAAGCGGGGGCTTTGATCTGGAGCAAGGGCGGCCTCCGGGCCAAAATATTTATATCGGCCTTGAGTCCGTTCAAGGCGGTACCTATGAGGCTTTTCCTTTTTTCGAAGCCGTCGGGGACGAGAGCGCGCGTTATGATATCGAGAATCCGGACCCGAATCCGAACAAGCCGAAAGTGGTTTTTCCTTTTCCGAGGCAATCTGTCTCCAGACAATTCCGCGTCAGCACAGATTCGTGGCGGGCGGGAGACTTGGAGTTCCGGCTCATTTCGCCCGTGAAATCCGTCCCGGATCCAAGCGTGGCGGCGGATGAAGCGCTACGCCTGGCGCTGGTGCCGGCCATTCTGGCCGAGATTACTGTCGATAATACGCGGGGAGCGGCGCCGAGAAGAGCTTTTTTCGGTTACCAGGGCACTGATCCGTACAGCTCCATGCGCAGGCTTGACGATACTTGCGATGGCATTGCCGGCGTCGGCCAGGGCCGCAATACGGCGATCGTGTCACGGGATGCGGGTGTGCGCTCGGGACTTCATTTCAGCATTGAGGATATTTTGACCGTTCATCCCGCCGAAAATCTGACCTTCGGTTTAGGTACCGTCGGGGCGCTGTTCATGGATACGCCTGCCGGCGAAAAGCGGACGTACCGCTTCGCGCTTTGCTTTCACCGCTCGGGCATCGTTACCGCAGGATATGACGCTTCCTACACATATGCACGTCTGTTCAAAAACATCGAAGCGGTCGCCGGTTACGCTTTGGATCATTTCGACGAGCTCGGCGCGCTGGCGGCGAAGGCCGATGAGCGCATCGAAGCCTCCCGGTTATCGGCCGATCAAAAATTTATGCTCGCGCACGCGATCCGCAGCTACTACGGCAGCACGCAGCTGCTCGACATGGACGACGAGCCGTTTTGGATCGTCAACGAAGGCGAATATCGCATGATGAACACGTTCGATCTGACCGTCGATCAACTGTTCTACGAGTTGCAACTCAATCCGTGGACAGTCAAAAACGAGCTCGACATGTTCTCCAAACGCTACAGCTACGAAGACCGTGTCCGTTTTCCCGGCGAATCGGCGGAATATCCCGGCGGCATCAGCTTTACCCACGATATGGGCGTGGCCAACACGCTTTCCAGACCCGGCTATTCCTCGTACGAATTGTATGGCTTGACCGGCTGCTTTTCGCACATGACGCATGAGCAGCTTGTAAACTGGATCTTGTGCGGGGCTGTGTACGTCGAGCAAACGGGGGACAGGGAGTGGCTGCAGCAAAACCTGGCTCTCTTCGAACAGTGTCTGCAAAGCATGCTGAACCGGGATAACCCGAACCCCGAGCTGCGCAACGGCATCATGGCGCTGGACAGCACGCGCACGATGGGCGGGGCCGAAATTACGACGTACGACAGCCTCGACGTATCGCTTGGACAGGCGCGCAACAACATTTATATGGCTGGAAAATGCTGGGCGTCCTATGTGGCGATGGAGCGTATTTTCCGGCAAAACGGCCGCGAAGACCTTGCCGAAACCGCAAGCGGGCAAGCGCTCAAATGCGTGCAGACACTGGTCGGTTTTGTCAACGAGAAAGGCTACATTCCGGCAGTCGTCGGGGAAGGCAACGATTCGAAAATTATACCAGCCATCGAAGGGCTGGTGTTCCCTTATTTCACCGGCTGCCGCGAGGCGTTGGACGAAAGCGGGCGCTACGGCTTTTACATCAAGGCGCTCAAAAAGCATCTCGAGACGGTATTGGTCCCGGACATCTGCTTGTTCCCTGACGGAGGATGGAAGCTTTCGTCCACGAGCAACAATTCTTGGCTGAGCAAAATTTATTTGTGCCAATTCGTCGCCCGGCAAATTCTCGACCTCCCATGGGAGGAACAGGGCGCTGCCGCGGACGCCGCCCATACGGCCTGGCTCACGCATCCGGAGCTGTCAATATGGAGCTGGAGCGATCAAATTATTTCCGGAGAAATAACGGGCAGCAAATATTATCCGCGCGGTGTAACTGCGATTTTGTGGCTGCAGGAAGACCGGTACGCATAAACCTAAAAAAACCAGCCGGACTCTTAGCGAAAGAGTTTCGGCTGGTTTTTTACTGCTCGCAGCTCCCGGCATGCGGTGTTGCGCTGTATGACGGCGGTCGGTCGAGCACATCATATATTGATTTTGCGGTTTTCGGCAAGCTGGACTAACTGAAACAAGATCGGGTTCGCCGAACATCGGCGGGCCGTCGTCATGAGAGGGGGATTAGCACAATCCCCTGCCGACATCAAGGACATTATTGGACCGCCGCACAAAGACGGTAGTGCTAACGCTGGTAAAACGGCTTGCCCCTTAGCAAACGTGCGCCTCTCCCGGGGGCATTTGCTGCGCTGCACAGCGGGAAGTCATAGGCGGCTTGGCTGGGGGCCAGGGGAGAAAACCTGCAAAAACTCCCAAGACGTCATAGATAGAAATTACCACAAAATGAAAATAATTCAGGCCTCAGACTGCCCAGAAACCCATACGCCAGAGCCTGTCGCACCATCTGCCAGACTGGCGCGAAGAAAACCTGCAAAAACTCCCAAGACGTCATTGACGGGACACCCCACAAAATGAAAATAATTCAGATCTACAGACTGCCCAGAAACCAACGTCAGAGCCGATCGCACAATCTGTCAGACTGGCACTAAAAAACCTGCAAAAACTCCCAAGACGTCATCAACGGGACACCCCACAAAATGAAAATAATTCAGGCCTCAGACTGCCCAGAAACCCATACGCCAGAGCCTTTTGCACCATCTGCCAGACTGGCGCGAAGAAAACCTGCAAAAATACATCTTTTAGCTCGTTGCTACGCTGGACGCAAACAAATTCCTGCAATTGTGCAGGCTTTTCGCCGAGAGCATAGGCTCAGATTCATTTTCATCGCAAATTCCTGCACTTTCGCAGGTTTTTTGCCCAAATGAACCATTTTCGCAGAAAAAGCCTGCACTTTTGCAGGCTTTTTCTCTGCCGGCCGCCAACGTCCCGCCCCTCAGCTACGCAATCTGCGTTGGAGAGGCGCAGGAAAAGTTCGGCTGGCGCCGCCTCTGGTTCCCCTGACAGGGGGATTTTGTTCATCATTCGTCTGCGGCCTCATCATGCGTCTCATGGTCGCCCGGATAGTTCCGCTGCATCCCTTCGTGCAGTTCGCGGTTTTCGTACGAAAACGGGCTGGGCGAGCGCTGGTCCTCCCGCCAAGGCGTGCTCTTGCCGAGCGATTCCAGAGGCAGGCTGGTGCCATAAGGGCCCTCGGGAAATTCCTCGGCGGCAAGGTCGTTGCGCTGCGACTCCACCGTCGCCAGATCGGCCGACTCGCGGCAGCTTTCTTGAATGAAGCCGTCCGGCTGCTTGTCGGTTTGCTCGCTGAAATCTTTGCTCATGGAAAAAGCCTCCTGTGTCTCGGACCTAAGAGCCGGCGGGCGAGTTGTTTTTTGAATAGCGACCGCCTAAATGCTTGCCGCTCACGCTCACGTCGCATAAATCCGCCTTTTCGCATACCACCGCACGCAGCTCCCAGCTGTATGCCTTCCACTAGGTGCGCCAGCCGGTCTCCTAAGTCGCTGTGTATGCTTTTTCCAGTTTTCCCAGCGCGCTTGTTAAATATCCGTAAAATGAATCGAGCCTATCACTTCCGATAAAAACGATCGCAGCTCTTCGGCCTCTTCCTCGCTGATTTTATAAGCGTATTCCAGGTAGCCTTCCTCGGCCAGATCGTCCGGACCGATGACGGCGCTGCGCCCGGTTTGCAGGTCGATCACCATCTTTTTACCGTAGTAGCGGGTCGTCGTCATAATCGCAAGATCGAAGCGGTGCAGCGTCTCGCCGACAAAACAAACAAACCGGGTCGTCGTTTCTTCCTTGTGGTCGTATAAAAAATCAAATTCAGACATAATGCCCTCCATCTGCTTGGCGTAGTATTCTGATTATACCTGAAAATACAGGTTAGCAAAACTTATCTTGCAACCGGACGGCGAACATGGTATGATTTGGATATTCAGAAAAGAGGAAGCACCTCTCTTACGCCAGGTGGCGCAGGAGAGGTGCTTTTTGTTTTTTCCGAACTACAAACTATAGGGATAGTCAGGAGGAGTGCAATGAACGTCGTATTTTTGAACACATTGGAGAAGGAAGCGGGGGATCATAGCGTCAGATCGGCGCAAGTTTCAATCAGAGAGGACCAGGGCATATGGAGCGTGCTTTGGCACGATAGGGACGAGCAGGGCGAAAAGGTGCAGGAGCTATGGTACGAGGGGATCAGCTGGGACGAGATGCTGACGGCTTTTCGCCAGGGGCTGCGGGACAAAATCCGCCAAGGCTTTCGCCCCTTGATCCGCGGGGATTGGGAATCGGGCCAGAGCCTGTCCGGCAAAGCCCGGATGACGCAGATGCTCGCCTACTACTGCGAGACCAATCCGCAAGAGGAGACCTACGAGAGCTTGCGGGTATGGAGAAGAGAGCAGGCTTCGCGCGAAGGCAAGGCGCCTTACATTTTGGCGACGAACCGCGTTCTGCGCATGATCTCTGTTTTTCGCCCGCAGACTGCGGACGAGCTGCTGCAAATTCCCGGCTTCGGCGGGCAAAAGGCGGCGATGTACGGCGCCGATGTGCTGAAGCTGACCGCCGGGCTGCCGCGGGAAACCGGCTTTCCGCTCGACTGGGTCGCGAAGGCGGTAGACCCCGGCCGGTTCGAAGCCTGGCTGACCGCGCAAAAAGAGCAAAAGCTGCGCGATGAGCTCGACCGGGAAGCGAACAAGCGCCGGCTGCTGGAAATCGTCGCGTCGGGCGGCTCACTGGCCGATCTGCAAGAGGGATTGCCGCTGCAGCGCCGGGACCTGCTGCTATGGATCGAAGATCTGGACCGGGAGGGCTACGATATGGAGCCGCTCATCGAAGCGGAACTGACTGTGATCCCGGAGGAAGATCAGATTAAGGCGTGGAACGCTTTTGAGACGGAAGGCCACCGTTACCTGAAGCCCATCCTCCAACGCATCGCCTCCGCCGAGGAGCTGAAAGGCAAGGAGCTGGACCGCGCATACGAATGGCTGCGCCTGCTGCGTCTGCGTTTCCGCAGGGAAAAGGAGAGCGCGACCCGAACAGCCGGAAATTTAGGTTTGACAGGCTAAATAGAATATGCTTTAATGGGTTCTAATCTTCATAAAGCGAAAGCGATGACGGACATGGGGCGAATCCCCGAGTAAGATTCATGTTGACTGCTGCAGAGAGTCGGTGGCTGGTGCAAGCCGATGCGTGCATGAAATCCGAATTACAGTCCCGAGTTGGTAAAGGGAACGTGCCAAACCGGCATCAGTAGCTTGTACCCGGCAGTCAAATGCCGTTATTGAATCGAAGTGAAAGAGGAAATGTGCGCCGGCGTGTTGGCGGGCATGTTTCCCTTTAATTAGGGTGGTACCGCGAGACAACCTTCTCGTCCCTTTGTGGACGTTGGAGGTTGTCTTTTTTATTTTTATAAACGGGAGGAATTCGTATGAATACAACAGATCGCCTTACTGAGGCTCAGCAGCGGGAAGTGGACCGCCAGCTGCGTGCAATCCGCCGCGGTGTCGCGGAAATCGTTCCGGAAGAAGCGCTGCGCAGTAAAATTGCGCATGCGGTTGTTACCGGCCGGCCGCTTAAAGTCAAGCTCGGTCTCGACCCGTCTGCGCCGGATATTCACATCGGGCATACGGTTGTCCTGCAAAAGCTGCGGCAGTTTCAGGATTTGGGCCACGAAGTCCAATTGATTATCGGTGATTTTACGGGAAAAATCGGCGATCCGACCGGCAAATCGGAGACGCGGAAGCAGCTTACGGACGAGGATGTCAAGCGGAATGCGCTGACGTACCAGCAGCAGCTGTACAAAATTCTCGATCCGCAAAAGACCGAGTTTTATTACAACTCCTCCTGGCTGGGCGAGCTGAAGTTCGAGGAAGTTTTGAAGCTGGCCGGCAAAGTGACCGTGGCGCGCATGCTGGAACGCGATGATTTTGCCAAGCGTTACGCGAACAATCAGCCGATTCATATTCATGAATTTTTTTACCCGCTGATGCAGGGGTACGATTCGGTGTCTTTGCAAAGCGACATCGAGCTGGGGGGCACGGATCAAACGTTCAATATCCTGATGGGCAGAACGCTGCAGGGGGCGTATGAGGTTAAAGACGGCCAGGTGGCGATTCTGATGCCTCTTCTGGAAGGCTTGGACGGCGTGCAAAAAATGAGCAAAAGCCTCGGCAATTATATCGGAATCGATGAGCCGGCGAACGAAATTTTCGGTAAAACGATGTCTGTACCCGACAGCCTGATGCTGAAATACTACGAGCTTACGACGTCAATCTCCGACGGGGAACTGGATGAGCTGCGGCAGGGCTTGCAATCGGGAGCGGTGCATCCCAGAGACGCCAAGGTCAGGCTGGCCAAAGAATACGTGCGTACGTACCACGGGGAACAAGCTGCGGAAGAGGCGGAGCGCCATTTCGTCACCGTGTTTCAAAAGCGGGCGCTGCCCGAGCATGTCGAGGAGGTGCTTTTGCCGGCGAGCGAGCTTGAAGCGGGAACCGTTTCGGTTGTTAAACTTCTCGTCGCCTTGAAGCTGCAAACGTCCAACGGGGAAGCAAGACGCAGCATCGAGCAGGGAGCCGTCAAAATCAACGAGCACAAAGTGTCCGATGTTCATGCGAACATCGCGCCGCAGGACGGCGATATCGTTCAAGTAGGCAAACGAAAATTCGCGAAAATCAAAATCGGCTGATCCGCGCAAAAAAGAACCTCCAGGCGCCGCGTCGGCGGATTGGAGGTTCAATTGTTGCGGTGTGCCGGACCAACGAGCCCAGCAGCGCTTACAGCCAGTCTTTTTTGCGGAACAGCACATACATGCCGACGCCAAGCGCTGCCATGAACGCGAGAATAATTTCGCCGCCGTACGGGATGTGCAGCCCGGGCATGCTTTCGAAGTTCATCCCGAACACGCCGGTAATGAACGTGAGCGGCATGAAGATCGTGGTCAGCGCGGTAAACACGCGCATGATTTCATTCGCCCGGTTCGCTACGCTGGACTGGTAAGCTTCTCGCAAGTTGCCCATCAGATCGCGGAGCGTATCGAACGTATCTACGATTTTTACGGCATTTTCGTAAATATCGCCGAAATATTTTTGCAGCTGATGGTCAATCAGCCTGAGATCTTTTTTATTCAGCGTACCGATCACGTCGCGTTGAGGGACCAGCACCTTTTTCAGCCACAAAATTTCCGAGCGAAGTCCGATAATTTCATTCAAATGCGACTTCTTGGTTGCCATGAGAATGTCTTCTTCCAGCTTTTCAATCTTGGCCTCGATACGATCGCCGACAGCGACGTAATTATCGACGACAAGATCGACCAGATGATAGAGGAAACGGTCGGCGCCGTTCACTTCTTCTTCCCAAAGAAACGGCTTCAAGGCGCGGAGTTCGTTGATCTTTTGCTTGGTGACGGTAATAATGACATGTTTGCCGAGGAAAATATTAAGCGCGCGCAGAAAAATTTCTTCGTCGTCAAACCGGATGCTGTTAATAACGATAAAATAGTACGAGTCATAAAATTCAATCTTGGGACGCTGTTCTTCCTCGCTTAAGCAGTCCTCCACGGCCAAATCGTGCAGATGAAACAAAGGTTGTAAAATCTCCAGATCTTCCACACCTGCATCTATCCAATAAAAGCCGCTCTCCGGAGGTGTTAGCGCGACGGTCACATCCTCAATCAAAGTAAATACGCCGTCTTGTACCCATCGTGTTTTCATCTGATTCCACCCCTTCGAATGGAAGCAGCCGTGCCAAAGCAGACTCCGTATGGTTAAGAGGCTACGGTTGAACGAAGCACCGGCTGCATTCCTGCCATATGAAATTGTGTATATTCCGTGCAGCTTCTACTCCTCGGGTCTCCGTCCACGCGTACTCCCCCCTTTGTCGGTTCTTGTTCGAATACTTGTCTAGTATAACCCTTCATTATGGGCGTTTCAAGCCAAAAAGTTCGATTTTTCATATGCCTTTCGGCTTCTAGAATAATGTATGGATCAAGGGCTTGTCGGGTGTTGGACATTGCCAATTTTGCCGGTTTTAACAAGTCCATGCAAACAGAATCCTTGACATAAGCGAAAATTATAGTATGATTAAAGACAACTGAATAGTTGCTTTTCTTATCAAGAGTAGGTGGAGGGACTGGCCCGATGATACCCGGCAACCGACAAACCTTTGTTTTCAAAGGGATGCACGGTGCTAATTCTTGCGGAACGCGGATACGCGAATTCTGAGAGATGAGAGAGGACATTGACAATGAACTTGTATGGCCTTTCTCGTCGCGGAGAAGGCCATTTTTATTTTCACCATGCAGATGTTAAAAAAAGGAGTGAACAGTATGCCGATCAAGATTCCCGACAACCTGCCGGCCAAAGAAATTTTAAACCAAGAGAACATTTTCACCATGGACGAAACCGTGGCGTACCACCAGGACATACGCCCGCTGAAAATTGCCTTGCTTAATTTGATGCCAATGAAAGAAACGACCGAAACGCAGCTGCTGCGTTTGATCGGCAACACGCCCCTTCAGGTGGAATTTGTGCTGCTGCACCCCAAAACGCACACCTCCAAAAATACGTCCGTCGAGCATCTGGAGCAATTTTACAAAACGTTTGACGACATCAAGGACGAAAAGCTCGACGGCATGATCATTACCGGAGCGCCGGTCGAGCAGATGGACTTCGAAGAAGTCAATTACTGGGAAGAACTGACGCAGATTATGGATTGGAGCAAAGAGAACGTCACTTCGACACTATATATATGCTGGGCTGCGCAGGCAGGGCTTTACTACTATTACGGCGTTCCCAAGTACTCCCTGGAAAACAAATTGTTCGGCGTATTCCCGCATACGATCGGGGTGCCGAATACGAAGCTGCTGCGCGGCTTTGACGAAGTGTTCTACGCGCCGCAATCCCGCCATACCGAATTTCGCAAAGAGGATGCCGAGCGATGTCCGGAGCTGGAAATTTTGTCCTCGTCCGAAGAGGCGGGCGTGTACATTACCGCGACGAAAGACGGGAAGCACATTTTCGTAACCGGCCATTCGGAGTATGACGCTTGCACGCTCAAATGGGAATACGACCGCGATGTGAGCAAAGGTTTGGACATTGCCATTCCGCGCAATTACTACCCGAACGACGATCCGGCCAGACAGCCTTACAATACGTGGAGAGCGCATGCGAACCTGCTTTTCTCCAATTGGCTGAACTATTACGTTTACCAGCAAACGCCATATGACTTGAATGTCGTAAAATCAGAAAGGCAGGTACAGGTTTAATGAAAATCGAAAGTCGTCTTGCTCAAATCGGTTCACAAAACGAGCCCGCAACCGGAGCGGTCAGCTTCCCGGTCTATCAAGCTACCGCGTTCCGCCATCCGAAGCTCGGACAAAGCACTGGTTTTGACTACGCGCGTACCAAAAGCCCGACCCGCAAAGTGCTCGAAGACGCGATCGCCGAACTGGAATCCGGTGACGCAGGCTTTGCCTGCTCATCGGGCATGGCTGCGCTGCAAACGATCTTCGCCTACTTCAGCCAGGGTGATCATCTGATCGTATCGCTGGATCTGTACGGCGGAACGTACCGCTTGCTGGAAAAGATCATGAGCCGCTTCGGCGTGACGGCCAGCTACGTGGATACGAATGATTTGGACGGTTTGGAAGCCGCTTGCCGGCCGAATACGAAAGGCATTGTGATCGAGACGCCTACCAATCCGCTGATGATGATTACCGATATTGAGCTTGTATGTACCTGGGCCCGTAAAAAGGGCATCGTGTCTATCGTCGACAACACGCTTTTGACGCCATTTCTGCAGCGGCCGATCGAGCTTGGCGCGGACATTGTCATTCACAGCGCGACGAAGTACCTGGGCGGTCACAACGACGTGCTCGCCGGACTGATCGTCACGAAAGGCAAAGAGCTTTCCGAGCAGATGGCTTTTCTGCACAACTCCATCGGCGCGGTGCTCGGCCCGCAGGACAGCTGGCTGCTCATGCGAGGCATGAAGACGCTCGCGCTGCGCATGGAGCGCCATGAGTTCAATGCGACGGCGATCGCCAAGTTCCTGCAGGAACATCCGCTCGTCGATGAAGTGTTCTACCCGGCGTTTGAGTCCCATCCGGGCTACGCGATCCAAAACAGGCAGTCGAGCGGCAACACCGGCATCTTCTCCTTTAAAGTGAAGGACGCACGCCTGATCGAGCCGGTTTTGCGCCACATCCGGCTGATCGCCTTCGCGGAAAGCCTTGGCGGCGTCGAATCGCTGATGACGTACCCGGCCGTGCAAACCCATGCGGATATTCCGCTGGAAATCCGCCAGCAAGTAGGCGTCGACGACCGCCTGCTGCGGTTCTCCGTGGGCATCGAGCACGTCGATGACCTGATTGCCGACCTGGCGCGCGCGCTGGACCTTGCGCAAGCGGAGCTGGAGGGAGGCGCCGCCCGATGAGCGCTCACGATAAAGAAAACCGCAAGCCGCACGGCAAATTTGCGACCCGGTTGATCCATTTCGGCGCGGAAATCGACGAAACGACAGGGGCGTCCAGCGTGCCGCTGTACCAGGCATCGACTTTTCATCAGGCGGATCTCGAAGTTTCGCCGGAGTATGACTATACGCGTTCCGGCAACCCGACCCGCCAAGCTTTGGAAGATTACATCGCGCTTCTGGAAGGCGGTGTACGCGGCTTTGCGTTCGCTTCCGGCATGGCGGCGATTTCATCGGCTTTCATGCTGCTGTCCAGCGGCGATCACGTCATCTGTACGGAGGACGTGTACGGCGGCACTTACCGTCTGCTGACGACGATTATGAATCGCATGGGCGTCGAATCGACGTTCGTCGATATGACCGATATGGATCAGGTGCGGGCCGCGCTGCGTCCGAACACCAAAGCCGTGTTCATCGAAACGCCGTCCAATCCGACGCTCAAAATTACCGACTTCGGCGAAGTCGCCGCGTGGTCCAAAGAGCACGGACTTCTGACTATGCTCGACAACACGTTCATGACTCCATACCACCAGCGCCCTATAGAGCTGGGCATTGACATCGTGCTGCACAGTGCGACGAAATTTCTCGGCGGTCACAGCGATGTCTTGGCCGGATTGGCCGTCGTGGCGAATGACAGCCTGGGGGGCAGGATGAAGCAGATCCAGAACGGCATGGGCAACGTGCTCGGCATTCAGGATTCCTGGCTGCTTATTCGCGGAATGAAGACGCTGCAGGCGCGTATGGAAGCATCCGAGAAAAGCGCGCGCAGACTTGCCGAATGGCTGTCCGAGCAGTCGGATATCGATTTTGTGTACTACCCCGGGCTGCCGAACCATCCGCGGAGAGACATTCACGAGAAGCAGTCCTCCGGCTATGGCGCTGTCGTTTCTTTTGACGTAGGCTCCGGTGAAAAAGCGAAGAAATTGCTTAGCAAAGTCCGGATTCCGCTCGTTGCGGTGAGCTTGGGCGCCGTAGAAAGCATCCTCTCTTATCCGGCTATGATGTCCCACGCTGCCATGCCCAAAGAAGTGCGGCTGCAGCGCGGCATCACCGACGGTCTCATCCGCTACTCCGTAGGGCTTGAAGATATCGAGGACATAATTGCGGATCTGGAGCAGGCGCTCCGGGACTAGGTGCATATGCAGCAACGCGAAGTGTACACGGCGCGTTGCTGTTTGGTTTTTTTTGGACGGACTCCCGTCTGTAAGTTTTAGGTATTGGCACAAATAGCCGTGACGGTACGGCGGAAAATATGTTACGATAAGCATATACAAGCGCTTGAAAAAGAGGAGTGAGTAGACGTGAAACCGATTGATCGCATCTTACATAAAGCTTCGGCTGGCGGACGGATTGATGTAGAGGAATGCATCACGCTGTTCGAATCCGACCAAATAGAAAAAATGGGCCACACCGCCAATCAAATTATGCAAAAATGGCACCCGGAGCCGATTACGACTTTCGTCATCGGACGCAACATCAACTATACGAACATCTGCGACGTTTATTGCAGATTTTGCGCTTTTTACCGGCCTCCAGGCTCGGAGGAAGGCTATGTGCTGCCGGATGAGACGATTTTCCAAAAAATTCAGGAGACCCTTGATGTAGAAGGAACGGAAATCCTCATGCAGGGAGGGACGAACCCGAACCTTCCGTTCAGCTATTACACGAATTTGCTGCGGGAAATCAAGAAGCGTTTTAACATTACGATGCACTCTTTTTCTCCGGCGGAAATTATGAAAATGCAGGACGTGTCGGACGGACTGTCCCTCGAAGAAGTCGTACGCCAGCTGCATGAAGCCGGATTGGACTCGCTTCCGGGCGGAGGCGCGGAAATTTTGGATGACCGGACAAGACGCAAAATCAGCAAATTGAAAGGCTCCTGGCGCGATTGGATGAACGTGATGCAAACGGCGCATAAGCTCGGCATGCACACGACCGGCACGATGGTGATCGGTTTCGGAGAGTCGATGGAGGAGCGCGCGCTGCACTTGCTCCGCATCCGGGACGCACAGGACGATGTGCTGCTGCAAAAACTGAATACGCCGGGCTTCCTGGCGTTTATTCCGTGGACGTTCCAGCCCGACAATACGAACATGAAGGTCGAAAAAGCGTCGCCCGAGGAGTACCTCAAGACGCTCGCGATCAGCCGGATCATGCTCGATAACATCCCGAATTTCCAGTCCTCCTGGGTTACGATGGGACCGGAAATCGGCAAACTGACGCTCAGCTACGGCTGCAACGACTTCGGCAGCACAATGATCGAAGAAAACGTCGTATCTGCCGCGGGCACCACGCACAAAGTCAACATCGGCTCGACGCTGCAAATCATCCGCGAAGCGGGCAAAATCCCCGCACAGCGCAACACAAAATACGAGACTCTGCGCGTATTCAACGACGAGAACGCGAAGGTGGATCGGGATTTTGTAATGCAGAACTAGGCAATAGCAGCATAATTATAGCGCTTATCTAATATGAATCCGCTGGAAGGATAAATATTTGGATAAGCGTTTTTTTGTCGTGCAGGAGCAGCAAGAGGGCAATTTTGGCCTTAAACTGACCATCCAGGGCCATGTTTCTCCAATGGGGGGAATGAGTTACAACAGCGATAAATGAATGGTACAATGAATTACAAACCGTGATGAGCAATAATTCGGGGGTGCGCAATGTATATCAGAACATACAATTCATCGGATCATGATGCTGTGAGGGAACTTCACAATCTAGGTTTAAATCAGACAGGTACAAATCTGGGAAATGGAAATTGGGATGATGATTTACATGATATAGAAAGCGTTTATCTTCAAAATCGCGGTGAGTTTTTAGTCGGGGTTGTTGACGAAAGGGTCGTTGCAATGGGAGCGTTCAGAAAAACGTCGGATACCTCTGCTGAAATAAAAAGAATGAGGGTACGTCCGGATTTTCAAGGGAAGGGTTGCGGGCGGTTGATTTACGAAAGTCTTGAAGCTAGTGCCGTCAGGCTGGGATATAAAAAACTGCATTTGGACACGACGGCCAAACAATTGCCTGCTCTAAAACTCTATGAAAAATTTGGATTCAAAGAAACAAGCAGGGCTATGTTTAATGGTTTAGAACTTATTTTTTATGAGAAAACGATAGACAACCGTTAAGGGAGATGACAAATGAAGCTAAAAAGAACAGCTTGGGCTGCATTCGCTATCGTGTTTGGATGCTCCTTGATTTTAGCGTACTCCGTACCGTCTTTCGCCTGCGCTTGTGAAGGAGAGGCCCCTAATGACCTCGGTGGCTATGCAATTTTCTTTCTTGGAATTTTTATTTTTCTAAGTATTACTGTGTTTACCATGATAATGTCGATTAAAGTATTGATGCATTGGAGAAGCTCCAACAATAAAAACAAAACCCCAGTAAATGGGGCGAAAGATTAGAAAATCCTGCAGGTGTCCAACAAAACAATAGCAAGCAAGTCAAACAAAACCAAAGGCAAAATAAACGGAAAAAAGGAGATGTGTGCTTTTCCATCTTTACGGTTCGGTACAACTTTGAGATATACTCTGGAGCCGTCGACTTTCACAATTTTGCCTCTGTACGTTCCATGAATGGTTGTGATTTGAACGGTTCGGTTCACATATTTTTTGCATTTATTTCTCATTGCAATTTCGGACATTGTTTGTCCACCTCCTTACCAGTTGATAGATTAGTATATGATTGGAGATAGAATTGTGTGTGGATTTATGTTAGAAGAATGGATCTAATCTACCGAATGATCGCACATTTTTAATAGAGTAGGCGACATTTTAGTTTTTACGTCGTTGGAGAAATTTAGAAGGCGGGATACGGCTCTTTTTGCGTGGGATCAATATGATAACGTATGGGTGTATAGCGGCGATGTGGGAACTTATGTGTGGCATAAAGATCATGAAGAAAACTGGAGCAAAGCTGCATATGCATCAAATAAGAGTCTAGCTCCTCCTGATGTATTTAAAAAGATTCGACCTAATCTCTTTGGAAATTAGCCGGAATCAAAACCCGCCTTGCGGCAAACGCATGGCGGGTTTGAGTTTTTATGAGCAAGGTGGGAGGCCGCCCACAAGCCAGAGCTAGTCACAAACTCTGCCTAGTTGCGCGAAAAAACCTGCAAAAGTACAGTTTTTTGCTCGATGGATACGCTGGCCACGAAAAATTCCTGCAATTGTGCAGGCTTTTTGCCGCGAATAGGGGCTCTGGTTCATTTTCATCGAAAATACCTGCACAATTGCAGGCTTTTCGCCAAAATGGACCACGTTTACGAAAAAAACCTGCACTTTTGCAGGTATTTTCCCTTCCAAGCCGCCTTGCCCCCATCACTTCAGCACTGCAACCTGTATAGGAGATACGGGTCCCATTCAGTACTGCAACCTGTATAGGAGAGACGAGTTCCATTCAGCGCCACAACCCGTGTAGGAGAGACGAGTTCCATTCAACGCCGCAACCTGTGAAGGAGAGGCATGGCCTACTTCACGCCGCGCAACCCGAGTAAGGGAGGCACGGGTTGCGCCGCTGTCAAGTCAATTAGCCTCCTCAAACGCAGGGGTATAGATGACGGTTTTGTTTTTGCCGGTTTTTTTGGCTTTGTACAAAGCCTGGTCTGCGCCGGTGAAAAGCTGTTCTTTGCTGCTTCCTTTTAGATACTGGCTGAGACCTATGCTGATCGTTACCGCGTGGCCGTTGCATTCCTCGTACTTCGTTTGCGAAACGTGCCAGCGGATATGCTCAAGGATCTCGAATACCTCTGAAATGCTTTTTTCCGTGAAAATAATCGCAAATTCTTCGCCGCCATACCTGGCTGCAAAATCGTTGAGTCCCACCCGCTCTTTCAATACGGCGCCTACTTTTTTCAGTACGGCGTCACCGGCTCTATGCCCGTAGGTGTCGTTGATTTTTTTGAAATTATCAATGTCGAGCACGGCCACATGGATGAATAAATACCCGCATTCACTTTGCTCGATAAGCTTTTCCAAATATTCATGAAACGAAATGTGATTGTATAGATCGGTCAAGGCATCCGTTTTTGAGAGCTTGTCCATCAATATATTTTTGATCATGAGCTCTTGCTTCGACTCTGTAGTTTCTCTCAGGTTGTCCAGCAGCTCGACGCCGTGCCTCATAATGCCGAGGGCAATGAAGGAGGCAAATCCGACAATCGGGATCATGGAGACGAGGTCCTGGGGCATGTAGCCCGCAAAATGGCTCAATCGATTCAGATAAAGGATGAAAATTGAAATGCCCGTCAGTGCTATGGAAAATATAATTCGTGATCGCTGGAAATAAAAAATCGCTATGAGAATCGGCAGCAGCAGGCTGAGTATCACGCTTTTCACGTCAGGATTTACATAAATGACGATAAAAACAATTATCGCGCCGCCGCTGATAACACAATAATCCAAAAGCTGATCGGCGAATTTGTGGGCGATTTCCAATATAAGCATGACGAGAATCATGACCAGCGTCGGAATGGCGATATGTTTGAGCACATCGTGGTCACTGGCTTGCCCATAGAGGAGGTGGAGGAATTCTACAGGAATGAGCGCTATGATAACTCCCCAGTAAATGTTGATCAGTTTGCGGTTCCATTTTTTCCTGTCTTGGCTATACGCGTTCGCTTCCATCGGCATTTCACTCCACTGAATATCCTACTTAGGAACTAAGCATCTGTATCATACCACGAATAACTCGCCAATTGGAATAACTTTCCTTGAAAATTCGACAATACTTGCTAACATCAGCTGGCAAATTGTTCGTTGTATATCTAATTCTGATCGACCATATACTTTTATCAGGATGTACAGATGGAAAGGAGAGTGGGGTCATGGAGCTGTTTGCAATTGCTGTTATGAATGCGGATGAATCTTATGTCAGTAAGCTAAGTTCACAGATCGAGAACGAGCTGAGGCTTTTACATATGCTTCAAGTAAAATATACGCTGCATGGAAAATATGCATACATTTATGGGGAAGCGGATTTGAAAAAAGAGGATCCGGCGTCCTTGCAAAGCAAACTGACGGAAGGGCTTGCCGGCGTGCTGGCGGATCATATTATTACGGTCAAAGAACCGTCCATTCTCCGCGAATTGATGAGCAAGGAGTTTAAATTCGAAGCCAAGGAAGATATGGATCTCGTTGCGGGATACTGCAACCAGTTATTGGACGGCAAGAGCGATTTTGCCGAGTCTGCGCGTTCCACCCTTGGAGTGGGGACTGCCCGTCGCAAGCAAATATTGGTGCAGCTGCTTATTCAGTATTTGGAAGAGCGGCACGAGTTTGTATTGGAAGGCTTTCTTCGGTTCCGGCTGCAGGAGTATTTGGGCGAATTGCGGGAAATTATCGAGTATGCAGTCGATGAATTTATGATGGACCGACAGTACCAGGAGTTTATTTCTCTGCTCCAGTATTTCGTATATATTCAGGAAGCCAAAATACCCGCGGCTCATCTGATTCATAAAGGCGGGCACGAATTTGCTATATTGAACGAGCGGTTTGAGCCAATCGATACGAATGAAGTGGATGCGACTTTCAAGATTGAAGTGCTGGAAAAAGACATTAATTTCGAAGATATGATTGTCAGCACCCTGATTTCCGTGTCTCCCGCCACCATTTACATCCACACCCGGGAACCGGAAGTTCCGATCATTAAGACGATCATGCAAATATTTGAAGACAGAACGAGCGTGTGCTCATACTGCCGTCTGTGTCATTCCCGCCTGGGCGACCGCCAACAGGATCAGCTTTACCCTTGACCTCGGGCGCTGAGCCAACTATAATAGATGCGAAGGCGTTAAGATCAAAGATACGAATTTGTTGCATGAGCTGTTCAGAGAGAGGAGACCCGGCTGCAAGCTCCTTCAGTGAATCTGCAAGTTTACCCCTTTGAAGCCGTGCTGTGGAACTTGGCTTTTTAACAGGCTAACAGTAAACCGCACCGCGTCATCCCCGTTACCGGATGCTGATGAGGGTTCGCTATACATCCATCGGATGCAGGCGAATCGAACTAGGGTGGAACCACGAGCTGAACGCACTCGTCCCTTTTGGGATGAGTGCTTTTTTGCGTTCATAACGATGTTACAGGAGGATGCAGGACATGGTTGTACAAGTGAAATTGCCTGATGGGGCGATCAGAGAGTATGCAGTCGGCACAACAATTGAACAGGTGGCGGAGTCGATTTCGACCGGACTCAAGAAAAACGCGATCGGCGGCAAAGTGAACGGCAAGCCGGTTGACCTTTCGTTTGCTTTGGAGCATGATGCGGATGTGGAAATTTTGACGCTCGACAGCGAAGACGGACTGGAAATATACCGTCATAGCACGGCCCATCTGATGGCTCAGGCGATTAAACGCATTTATGGGCAAAAAGCGGTCAAACTGGGCATCGGGCCTGTTATCGAGGACGGTTTTTATTACGACATCGATCTGGAATCGCCGCTGAACCCGGAAGATCTCGTCAAGATCGAAAAGGAAATGGAGCGCATCGTGCAGGAGAATCTGCCGATTACCCGCAGAGTCGTAAGCCGCGAAGAAGCGGTTCGCATTTTCTCGGAGCCGGAAGATCCGCTGAAGCTGGAATTGATTCGCGATCTTCCTGAGGAAGCTGTCATTACGATTTATGATCAAGGCGAATTTTTCGATCTTTGCCGGGGACCGCATCTGCCTTCTACCGGAAGAATCAAGGCGTTCAAGCTGCTCAGCGTCGCGGGAGCCTACTGGCGCGGAGACGCCAAGAATAAAATGCTGCAGCGCATTTACGGAACGGCGTTCCCGAAAAAAGCACAGCTTGACGAGCACCTTCACCTGCTGGAAGAAGCGAAGAAACGGGATCACCGCAAGCTCGGCAAAGAGCTGAAAATGTTCGCTTTCTCCCGCGAGGTTGGCCAAGGGCTGCCGCTTTGGCTGCCGAATGGCGCGAAGCTTCGCCGGACGATGGAGAGATACATTGTCGATTTGGAAGAACGTCTGGGTTACAGCCACGTCTACACACCGGTGCTTGCCAACGTAGAGCTGTACAAAACTTCCGGCCATTGGGAGCACTACCATGAAGATATGTTCCCGAAAATGATTATGGACAACGAGGAGCTCGTGCTTCGTCCGATGAACTGCCCGCATCATATGATGGTGTACAAAAGCGACATGCGCAGCTACCGCGACCTGCCTGTAAGGATCGCCGAGCTTGGAACGATGCACCGCTACGAAATGTCCGGCGCCTTGACAGGGCTGCACCGCGTCCGCGCGATGACTTTGAACGATGCGCACATTTTCTGCCGTCCGGATCAAATCAAAGAGGAATTCGCGAGAGTCGTCAACCTGATCCGCGAAGTGTACGAGGATTTCGGCATCACCGATTACCGCTTCCGCCTGTCTTACCGCGATCCGAAGGATACGGAGAAATATTTCCCGGATGATGAAATGTGGGAAACTTCGCAGCGGATGCTGCGCGAGGTGGTAGAGGAGCTTGGCCTGCCGTTCTTCGAAGCCGAAGGCGAAGCGGCCTTCTACGGTCCGAAGCTCGACGTTCAGATCAAGACGGCGCTCAAGAAAGAAGAGACGCTTTCCACGGCGCAGCTGGATTTCCTGCTGCCTGAGCGCTTCCAGCTGGAGTATATCGGCGAGGATGGCCAAAAGCACCGACCTGTCGTTATTCATCGAGGCATTATCAGCACCATGGAGCGGATGACCGCATTTTTGCTGGAAAATTTCGCCGGAGCGCTGCCGACATGGCTCATGCCGGTACAAGCGAAAGTGATTCCGGTTTCGCCGAACTACGAGGCTTATTCCAATCAGGTCACTGAGCGCCTGCTGCGCGCCGGCATCCGCGTCGAAGCCGATAACCGCAACGAGAAGCTCGGATATAAAATCAGGGAAGCCCAATTGGAAAAAATCCCTTACATGCTCGTTGTGGGCGAAAATGAAGTGACCGGCGAAAGCTTGTCCGTCCGCAAGCGGGGGCAAGGCGATCTGGGCACGCATCCGGTCGCGCAGGTTATTGAAATGATCAGCGAAGAGATTCGCAGCAAAAAATAAAAAACGGTTTTTGACAGGGGAGCCCCAGGCTCTCCTGTTTTTTTGTTTTTTATATGCATAAGTCGGCATAATCAGGAAACCTTAACAGTGAGTCCGGACCCTTCGCAGGTATAAAGCGGGGAGGAGTTGGACAACCTGCTATAGTAGGGGGAGGTATCGAAAATTATGTTGACTGAAATGTTGAGCCAGTCCAAATGGTTCAGTTTGCTTTTGCTCGTTAATATGCTGTTTGCATTTTTCGGACACGATGACGCCCAAGTTGCCCAGCCGCAGCGGCAGGTTCAATCGGCGTCGGCGGACACTTACACCGATTCCGGCTCAAACGGGCAGGCCGTCCGTTCAATTCCAAGCTATGGCGCGGCGGACGCCGCCACTTATATACCGATGAAGCTGGAAGAAGCTCCGCTGCAAACCGCGCCTGCGGCGATTCCCGTATCCAGGGAGCAGCAGGCAAACTTCAAATATGCGCCTAAACTGGACTCTGACTTGTCTAAACTGAAGGCGGTGGAAGTTGTGGCCACGGGGTATTTCGCAGGCAAGGAATCGACAGGCAAAAACCCGGATCACCCGGAATACGGAATTACGTACTCGGGAATTAAAGTAAAGCGCGATGACAAAGCTTTGTCTACGATCGCCGCCGATCCGACGGTATTCCCGCTGGGAACCGTTTTGTTCATACCCGGTTACGGATATGGAGTCGTAGCGGATATCGGCAGCGCCATCAAGGGCAAAAAAATCGACTTGTATTTCGACACGAAAGATCAGGTTTACAAAGAATGGGGCAAGAAAACCGTTAAAGTTTATATCGTGAAAAACGGAACGGGCAAAGTGACCGAGATGATTTGGAACCAGCTGAAGGATGAGATTTTGGCGCCGAGCAAGGCGCTTTAGACCCCAGAAGCGAGCCGTAAATTTTTCCATCATAATTACTCCTGCTTGGGAAACACTATTTATATAGGGGAGGTGATGGACATGGCTAAGAACAACAATAAAAAACCGGCACAAGAAGTGGAATTTGCCTCCGAAGCTGCAGTACCTAACAAACAGTCGCAGCAGCAGGCGAACACTCAAACTCAAAACCAAAGCCAAAATCAATAACGAAATAAACAACATAACCGAAAGAGGGGCAATCTTGTCTCTCTTTTTATTTTTCTTTTCAACCTCTGCTTTTTTCGATATAATGTAACAAAAAATAACATAAGTTCCTTTTTGGGAGGGGTGCCAATTACCTATGAAAGAAGATGCGAAAAGCACAAGCTTGCTCTACGGATTCATTCTGCTCGGGATTGCAGTCAGCTTATTGTCAGTCATGTGGCCGTCCCGGTTGCTGATTGCCGCCACGCTGGCTGTTTTTTTGTTTTTGGGGGTTTATTTAACGCTTCGGCGCCCGAATTTTTCGAGATCTTCCGGACATCGTGCGGAGCAGCTGCAGCAGGAAGAACAAATGATCGCGTTTATCCGGGAGTCGCAAGTAGTGGCGGACCGTTTGGCGGGCGCGGTCGAAGAAGTGAGCCGTTCCGTCGGGCAGCTGAACCGAATCGCCGATGCTTCCATTCAAGGCGAGGAAGAGCTCAAAGCGCGGAGCAGCCAGGCGGTCGGGCGATTGCAGGGAGCGTTTGCATCCATGCAGCAGGTAGCTGCAGCGGCCGATCAAATATTGGACTCCTCCGTTCATATGCACCGCGAAAGCGAGCAGACGAAAAATACGGTCGTTGACGTATGCAGATCGTTGAATGCAACCGACGAAGTTATGAATGATTTGCACAAAAATACCGATATCATGCAAAAGAAAATACAGGATCTTACCGTACATACGTCCAAGATCGAGGAAATCAACATATTTATTGCCGAGGTTGTGGCCCAGACTTCGCTCCTGGCCTTGAACGCTTCTATCGAAGCGGCACGGGCGGGCGAACAGGGGCGCGGTTTTTCCGTCGTGGCGCAGGAGATTAAAAAGCTGGCTGCGCAGAGCCATGATGCGGTCACCCGCTCTTCCGAAATCCTCACATCCATTGAAAGCGGCGTTTCTCAAGTCGTTGCGGCTGTAGCAGAGGAGAAAAAATCCGTCGAGCACGGAATTTTAGAAATGAAAGTGATGAAGGAAAAAATCGATGAGATTTTTTCACTGGTTCTCCACGTGAACGGCCTCGTGTCGGGCACAACGAGCGCTACGGAACAGCAATCGTCGTTAGTTGCAGGTGCGGCGTCATCGCTCGGCCATGTCGTCGACTTGATGAACGAGACCATGACAAGCGTAGAGGACACGCTGGAACAAATGAAAAAGCAGCGCAAGGAAGTAGCGATGCTGCAAAATATGAAGCAAAATCTGGGGCGCTCCTCGGCAGAATTAATTACCGCCATTCAGGCGGTCAATCTCCGGAAGCGCGAAGCGGCGGTTCATGCGAATGTCAATGAGATGAAGCGGGTGCTCGGCTCCATTGTTCTGATGCCTGACATCGTGTCGCTGGATGAAGGGACGCATGCTTCGCAGTTGAGCGCCGTTTTGCGAAAAACGGAAGGGATCGAGGCGATTTGGTCGAATCGCGCGGATGGCACCTTCATCTACTCCTTGCCGGAAGCGGGCTTGGCAAATGCCAAAGGCCGGGAGTGGTGGAAACGGGCTATGGAAGGCGAGCTGTTCATATCTGAAGAGTACGTGTCGGCCATTACCAAAAAACCATGCCTTACGCTGTCCAAAGCTGTACTTGACGCGCATGGAACCCCTGTCGGTATCGTGGGAATCGATTTGGAGCTGAAATAATAGTTCTCATTTTTATTGTTTTAGTGTAAAATAAGATTACTGTGATGAATGTTAACATGGGGAGATAGGTGACATGTCATGTTAAGTGCAATGCAATCGGACGGAACGCCTCAAAGTAAAACAAGAAAAGCTGCCGAAATATTCCCGTTTCTGGAAGCGTATATTGCCCGCAGGGAGCAGCAAGTTGCGGAAATCGAGCAAGTGGTCGAACGCTATGAGAGGAAAAGATTGAAAGAAGAACGGGCGTACCAATCGATGTCTTCTTTTCGGCGCATGTTCTCGGGCAAGAAACCGGATCATCATCTGGCGGTCGAATATATTCATTATGTAAAGAAACCGATGGAACAAGTGCGGAAGCTGCGCGAGGAGATCGACCAAGCGCGCGCCATTCTGAATGATTCCAAGCCGAACGATGACATTGCCGTACCGGCCGAGCTCGAGCAGCACTTATTTGAATAAGCGTTGAGCGTGAGCAAGCAAAAGAACCTTCGAATCCGCAATGAAGTGGATTCGAAGGTTCTTTTTATTTTTGAAAATCTCATTTGGGCGGGGGTTAACAATCGCAAATGGAATTTTCCGGGACGGCCCCGTTCTTACATACGGTGCCGGACAAAGATTCAAGAATGAGTAGGCCCAGGCCGTTTATGAACGGGTGGGAGCGTGCGCGGTTGCAATCATACAGGCACCAGAACCCCGCGCTGGGGCTTGTGGCACAATCTGTCCGGCTGCTGCACTGGAAGAAAAAAATGCAAACGTCAGCTACCCAGAACCCCCACGTCAGAGTTGATGGCACAATCGGCCCGGCTGCGGCACGGAAGAAAGTATGCAACGTCAGGCTACCCAGAACCCCCACGCCAGAGGTGATAGCACAATCGGCCAGACTGCGGCCCGGAAGAAAATGTGCAAACGTCAGGCTGCCCAGAACCCCCC